>CACZZU010000011.1 GCA_902785765.1 uncultured Ruminococcus sp. | reverse complement strand
ATCGGCAGTGTCGTAGACGGCAGTGAGATGACCATTGACCCCAGTCTGAAAAACGTATCGACCCTCTCGGAAGAGGTCGTTACACTGGGTGAGACGGTCACTGTCAGTGCCAATGCTATCGGCGGTGACGGGGACTACACTTACACCGTGTCCTATAAGAAGAAGTCCTCCGACAAGTGGACAGCCGCCCAATATTTCAAGGCGAACGATACCGTGACGATCAAACCGGCTGCTGCTGTGGAATATGACATCTGTGTGAAAGTTAAGGATGCCAGCGGCATGATCGTGAAAAAGTACTTTACCGTGAAGGCAGTCAAGAAGCTGACGAATACCAGCCATATTTCTGCTGTATCCGTCAAGAAGGGCGGCACCGTGACACTGAACTGTTCCGCTAAAGGTGGTGCAGGTGATTATACCTACACCGTCTCCTATAAGAAAAAGTCTTCCGATAAGTGGACAGCCGCTCAATATTTCAAGACGAACGACACCGTTACCATCAAGCCGGCTGCGGCCGTTGATTATGACATCTGTGTCAAAGTCAAGGACAGTGCGGGTACGATCGTTAAAGACTACGTCACTGTCAGTGTGACAAAGTAAGCAATCGCTTTTCCCTCATACGCATAACCTTTCATACGCATGACAGGGGAACCCTTTTCTCGCAAGAGGAAGGGTTCCCTTTAGTGCGACTGACCGATGAATAGTGAATAATGGGTGCAGCAGGTGGCTTTCCCCGCACAGATATGCCAAGAAAGCGTCTGAGGAACACCGCTGTGATGGTTGTCACCGACTGCAAAAAGCCAAAGTACACAGCGGCGGGACGTCGCCCGTATTTTTTTGCTTGACAAGAGCGGGCAGGAATGGTATAGTAATAGCAGTCAGACAATTGGAGAACGTTAGGTCCGGATAGAGGTGCGGGAATGGCGTGTAGATGGGAAGAGGCGGCCAACGCTGATGAAACTCATTGAAGAGCCTTGCCGCCGAAAAGAGAAGCGTGGCGGTTTCTGCTTTGGGGGTACACTCGAGGAGGGTACCACTGTCATCATAAGAGGCTATGGTGGAGTGCTATCGGTTTGTTTCCTGTCGATCGTGGCGGGAATATTCTCGTATCATACCATAGCAGCTTTTATGACCGGCCGAGCCGGTCTTTTTTTATCGCACCGGTCATGCGTTTCCGGTGCTGTCACCTGTCAAGGGGACAGCATAAAAGATGAAGGTGTGCGGTACCGTCTGTGTCAGACAGGGTGCAGGACGCCGACCACTTTTAGAAGGAGAGAGGAACTATGGAAAAGAAGTACAATGTAGGGATCATCGGAGCAACCGGTATGGTAGGACAGCGTTTCGCTACGCTGCTGGAGAATCATCCTTGGTTCAATGTGACAGTGCTGGCAGCCAGTGCACGTTCCGCCGGTAAGACCTATAAAGAGGCCGCTGGTAATCGTTGGGCGATGACGACTCCCATGCCGAAGGCGATGGAAGATATGGTTATCATGGATGCCGCTCAAGTGGAAGCAATTGCTTCGCAGGTGGACTTTGTCTTCTGTGCGGTAGACATGAAGAAGGAAGACATTCGTGCTTTGGAAGAAGCTTATGCCAAGGCAGAGTGTCCGGTCGTTTCTAATAACAGTGCTCACCGCTTTACGCCTGATGTGCCGATGGTTATTCCGGAAATCAATGATGGTCATCTTGCCATCATCGAAGCCCAGAGAAAGCGTCTCGGTACCAAGAAAGGTTTTGTGGCGGTTAAATCCAACTGCTCGCTGCAAAGCTATGTACCGGCTATTCATCCTTTGATGAAGTATGGTGTCAAGAGAGTGCTGGCTTGTACCTATCAGGCTATCTCCGGTGCCGGTAAGACCTTTGAAAGATGGCCGGAAATGGTCGACAACCTCATTCCCTATATCGGTGGTGAAGAAGAAAAGTCCGAGCAGGAGCCGCTCAAGATTTGGGGTACCATTGAGAACGGTCAGATCGTGAAGGCTACTTCTCCGTCTATCACAGCTCAATGTCTGCGTGTACCGGTATCAGATGGACACACGGCTGCTGTCTTTGTTGATCTTGAAAACAAGCCCTCTATGGAGCAGATCATCCAAGATTGGGAAACCTACAAAGGCAAGCCGCAGGAGTTGAATCTGCCGAGTGCTCCGAAGCAGTTCCTGCATTACTTCACCGAACCGGACAGACCGCAGATCAAATCCGAGCGTAACCTCGAAAACGGCATGGCGGTATCGATTGGCCGTTTGAGAGAAGACACCCAGTACACCATCAAGTTTGTGTGTATGTCTCACAATACTTTGCGTGGTGCGGCAGGTGGTGCTGTTCTGTTGGCAGAACTGCTGTGTGCCGAGAACTATATCTGATGTCGTGAACGACTCCGGCAGAAGATGCGGTGCATTTTTCTATCATGTGTAGAGTGGTACGGTCCGTACTGCTGTACCGTGTCAATGGGAGAACGGCTGTCCCTCTGCTGTCATATTTTATAGCGTAACTCTACTATCCAAGGAGGAGGTCATTTCATGGCAAACCCGATTTTTAAGGGTTCGGCTGTCGCTATCGTTACCCCTATGAATAACGACGGCAGCGTGAACTACGAAGAGTACGGCAAACTGATCGAGTTCCAGATCAATAACGGAACGGATGCGATCGTAGCCTGTGGGACAACGGGCGAATCCGCTACTTTGACGAAGGAAGAACATTGTGAGGTCATCCGCTATACGATCGAGAAGGTCAACAAGCGTGTACCGGTGATTGCCGGTACCGGCAGCAATGACACTGTTTTTGCGGCGGAACTGTCGAAGGAAGCCGAAGATTTTGGTGCGGATGCGATCTTGTCGGTGACGCCTTATTACAACAAGACCTCACAGGCGGGTCTGGTACGTCACTACACCTACATTGCCGACCGCATCAACATTCCGATGATCTTGTACAATGTGCCGTCCCGTACCGGCTGCAACATCAAGCCGGAAACCTATGCCCAACTGGCAAAGCACCCCAACATTCAAGCCACCAAGGAAGCTAACGGCGACTTGTCCGCTTTGGTACGCACCATGGCCTTGTGCGGCGATCAACTGGATGTGTACAGCGGCGAAGACAGTCAGGCTTTCTCCATCACAGCGATGGGCGGTCTTGGTGTCATCTCTGTGTTCGCAAATGTCTGCCCCAGAGAATGTCATGATATGATGGCGTTGGCTCTGAAGGGCAACTTCAAGGAAAGCTTTGCGATGCAAAAGTATTATATCGAACTGATGGATATGCTCTTCTCAGATGTCAACCCGATTCCGGTAAAGGCAGCCATGAATCTGTTGGGCTTCCAGTGTGGTCCCTGCCGTTTACCCTTGGCACCCATGAGTGAACAAGGATTTGAAGCCTTGAGGGTGTGCCTGAAGAAGTACGGTATCATTCAGTAAAGACACGATCGGTCTCCCTTTTGTAAGGGAGACCTTCATGAAAAGGACGGATAAAGCGATGACAAAAATCATAATGACCGGATGTTCCGGCAAGATGGGAAAAAGTATTCTGGCGGCGGCAGAAGGACGGGACGATGTAACGATCGTTGGCGGTGTCGATCTGGCGGCACCGTCGCAGCCGGTCGATTTTGTGTATGCACCGTCCTTCGACCAACTGGCACAAAAAGACTGTCAAGCGGACGTGATCGTGGATTTTTCACATCCGTCTGTGCTGGAGTCCCTGCTGCGGTACGCATTGGCATATCAGATGCCCGTTGTTATCTGTACAACGGGGTATAGTGAAGAACAAAAGAACCAGATCAAAGCAGCCGCACAGGAGATACCTGTGTTCTACTCTGGCAATATGTCGCTCGGCATCAACCTCATCATTGAACTGGCGAAAAAAGCCGCCGCTGTTTTCGGCGAAGGCTTCGATATTGAAATCGTAGAACAGCACCACAACCAGAAGTTGGATGCTCCCAGCGGTACCGCTCTGATGATTGCCGATGCCATTTCGGAAGTCAAGACCGATGCCGAATATATTTATGACCGTCACGCCTACCGCAAGAAGCGTGACAAGAAAGAAATCGGTATCCATTCTATTCGCGGCGGCAATATTGTGGGCGAACACGAGGTGATTTTCGCCGGACAGGACGAGATACTGACGATTCGCCATAGTGCCCGTTCCAAGACGGTTTTTGCGGTAGGAGCACTCAATGCCGCTGTTTATCTAACGACCAAGAAGGCTGGTCTGTACAATATGTCTGACCTGCTCCGTGATTCCGACTGATGTGAATGAGGTGATTGTTAATGAAACCGACCATAACCGTGTGGGATGACATCACGCTGATCATCCTTCAAAATGTTCCTGCCAATATGCAGTTTGTGACAGAGGTGTTTGAAAAGATTGCCGCTATGTCCGTAGACGTGGACATGATCTCCCTCACACCGCCGCAAAGTTCGCTGACCAGTCTTTCCTTCACCGTGAGTGATGACGATTTGGTGAAGATTTTGAGCTACACTTCCACACTGAATGACGGTCATATCAAGCCTATCGTCAGCAGCGGCAACTGCAAAATATCCGTTTCGGATGCTGCCATGGAGAACTGTCCGGGTGTGGCGGCCAAGATTTTTGCACAAGCCGCTCAAGCCGGTGCGGACGTTCGACTGATTACGACCAGTGAATCGCAAGTCTCTCTGCTCGTTACCAAGTCCGACTTCGATGCGACTTTTTCCGCTATACAATCTGCCTTCTGATTTGAGCGGTATCCTTGCCTGCCGACTTCATCCGACTTTCTGTATCCGCATCTTGAGGGAAAGAGAATAACAGCAGAAACCTCGACGTGAACCGTGTGTAACCACCGGTTGGCGTCGAGGTTTTTTGATGTGTTCATCTGTGAGTCTATTCATGGAGTGCACCGCAGGCAGCGGTTCCGGTGGGTGCGGCTCTGTTAAACGAAGAAGGAGAGAAGGAAGGCTGAGCCGGAAGCAGCAAGGGCAACCACGATGAGAGGGAGCCGAAAATAGGCAAGCACCAATGCCACGATCGTGCCGCCCAGTGCCGTCAGGAAGTGACCGGTACTGTAAAAAATGGCCGGAATTGTCATGGCGGCCAGCACCGCATAGGGAATGTAGTACAAGAAGCTGCGGAGCATCACGGACTTGATCCTTTTTGTGAAAAAGGAGAAGGGAATCATGCGGATCAGGTAAGTAACGCCTGCCATGACAAAGATGTACCAAAACGTCATCATACAGCAGCCTCCTCTCGTACCGGAAATAGCAATGCACCCAACAGAGAGGCGGCTGTGGCACATAAGATGACTGCGAAGCCACCGGACAGGAAGGGCAGCAGGTAGTAACATACTGTACTGAAGACAGCGGCGGTGATGACGACCAGCAGGATGCTCTTTTCTTTTGCAGCAGGCGGTACGATGATGGCAATGAACATCCCGTACAGCATCAATCCGAGAGCGGAGATCAATTGAGCAGGAAGAATTTCGCCGGCGGCCGCTCCCAGCAGCGTGCCGAGTGTCCACCCCAACGTAGCCACGAGGATGATACCATACATATACGAGGGTGTCACAGGTTTTTTGCGGGTCGAACAGAGGGCGAAAATTTCGTCCGTGATGCCATAGGCGGCTATCAGACGGTGACGAAGAGTGAATTTGGGGTCGAGGTTTTGTGACAGAGAAATGGCCATCAGAGCGTAACGCAGATTGATTACGAGCTGTACGAGTGCCATTTCCAACAGAGAACCGTGGGCAGCCATGACTTGTACCCCTTGTGCTTGTCCGGCAGAGGTGAGGTTGGTCAGGGAGATGATGACCGAACTAACGACTGACAGACCGAGCCGCACGGCCGTAATGCCGAAACCGAAAGACACCGAAAAGTATCCCAAGGCGATAGGGATACCTGCGGTGAGTCCTTCTTTCCATTCTGTGTGCTGCCTCATCTGATGATACCCAACGAGCCCAACAGCAGGACAAACAGCAGTATGGGTGCGATGACCTTGATCATGGCGATGTACAGTGTACGGCGGGAGATTTCCAGCTTATGCTCCTTGTTTTTCTCGTGGTTGACCCAACTGAACACCAATCCCCACTTGCCGAACGTCTCGCCATTTTTGGTAGCTTCGTCAATGATGGCCTTCGGTTTGATGATCCAGCCTACCAGAATACAGGTGCTGATGGCGACTATCGGCATGAAGATGCTGCTGCTGAAGTAGTCGAACAGGTCGAGTAACTGTCCGGTAGATCCACCCGGCAGAGGACACTCGAAGTAAAAGGCGTTATAGCCGAGGCAGATCAACACACCGATAGCAATCGAAATAACGGTCTCGATGACGGTGGCCATACGGCGTGTCCAGCCAAACTTGTCGATCAGGCTGGCTACAACCACTTCCATCAGAGAGATCGCACTGGTGAGGGCGGCGAAGAACACCATGATGAAGAACACCGCTCCCACGATATTACCGATGACACCCATCGACTGGAAGACCTTTGGCAGAGCCACGAACATCAACTCGGGTCCGGCCTTTTGTAAACCATCGTTACCCAAGAAGGCAAATACGGCGGGGATGATCATAATACCTGCCAAAAAGGCAACAGCAGTATCGAAAATTTCAATGCGGTTGACAGACTTCATCAGGTTGTGGTCGTCTTGGAAGTAGGAACCGTAGGTCACCATGATACCCATGGCCACACTGATACTATAGAAAAGCTGGCCCATCGCGTCCATCACAACGGTGAATACATCACTGAACCCCTTTCCTTCGAGGTTGGGGATGAGATAGATTTTCAGACCGTCCATACCGGTACGACCTTCCGAACCCTGAATGGTCAGTGAAAAAATGGCGATCGCTACGACCAACACCAACAAGGCGGGCATGAGTATTTTCGATAGGGACTCGATACCTTTGTTAACGCCGGCGAAGATGACCACCGCCACAGCCAGCAGGAAGATGACCGTAAAGATGATCGGTTCGTGGTAACCGGTGATGAACCCTGTGAAGTAGTCGTCACCTGCTGCCGCACCACCCTGTCCGGTACAGAAGGCGATACAGTACTTGAGTACCCAGCCGCCGATGATGCAGTAGTATGGCAGGATCATAAAAGGCACGAGGGTAGCGATGCCGCCGATCCATCCGGATTTTTTGTGCAGTTTGCCGTAGGCGGTCAGGGCACTTTGCTTGGTCTTGCGTCCGATGGAGATTTCGGTTACCAACATGGTGAAACCGAAGGTCAGGGCGAGGATGATGTACACCAGCAGAAACAGACCACCGCCGTCTTTAGCGGCCAGATAGGGGAATCGCCAGATATTGCCGAGTCCGACCGCACTGCCTGCGGCCGCCAGCACGAAGCCGATCGAGCTGGAGAAGGAATTGCGTTTCTCTTTCATGGATATTGCCTCCCAAACGATATTGAAAACTCTTACTATCTTATCATATTTGTCCCGCATAGTCAAACTAATTGGCGATTTTTCGTCTTTTTTGTGAGAAATCACAGAACGAGGGAGGTTTGAGGGATAAACGCTTGCCGGAAGAGGCAATTGTTAGTGAGGTATCGTCTCCTTGACAAGCTCTCATGCGGTGTGTACAATGAAATACAGAGTTTCTGTCGTGGAATATGGAGTCGAAAGGAAAATCGTGTGTGATATGTTGTGATCGTATGAAAACGCTTGAAGCATACCCTTGTGAAAGTCTTCCCGCTCCCTTTCCCACATTTTACGAAGGGAGTTTCACCGTATGAACCGATTGAACCGAAAAGACCCGAAGGTATCAGTTATTTTGACTGTTGATAATGCCGCTCCGTTTTTGCGTCAATGCCTGGACAGTTTATGTTGTCAGACGCTCGAAGATATCGAGATCATCTGTGTGGATGATGCTTCGAACGATGCGTCTCTGGCTATCTTGCGTCAATATGCTCTCGAAGACGAGCGTATCGTGGTCGTGGAACAGGAGCATGGCGGTGCGAGTAAAGCACGGAATACCGGTTTGTCACGGGCAAGGGGACAGTATCTTTCCATACTGGATGCGGATGACTTCTTTGAACCGACGATGTTGGAACATCTTTGGCATACAGCACACCAGTATCAAGCACAGATTGTCATTGGGCGAGCCGATTTTTACGATCATCCGCAAGGGACGTTTGTCCCCTGTGAGTATAGTGTCCATCCCGAAAATCTGCCGTCTCATCAACCATTTTCTTCGCAGGAAATGGCCGACCGTCTGTTCAATATCGGCTGCTGCCGGTCATGGGACAAGCTGTTTGAACGGCGGTTCGTTGAAGACAACCACATCTGTTTTCAGGAACTGCTTACCGCCAGCAATATGCTGTTTGTGTTTTATGCTTATAGTCGGGCGGAACGGATGTGTTTTGTTGATGAAGTAGTGGCACATCATCGGATACATGCCCACACATCATTATCTGTTACGCAGGAAGAGTCAGGGGACAATTTCTATCAGGCGTTGATGGCGTTGAAAGAGCGTTTGCGGCAGGATGGTACATATGACCGTCTGGAACACACCTTTCTCAACTGGGCACTCCACTTCACTTTGCAGCACATCGACACGCTGCGTGAACCTGTTCGCCGTCAACTGCTGATCCGCTGCCGGAAGGAGTTTTTCGCCTCGCTTGGTCTGCTGACACAGGTACCGGATATGTTCGATGATAGGCAGGCGTATCGGCGGATGTGCGACATCTTGCAGGAAAAACCTTTTTACAAGGTCAGCGTCATTGTGCCGGTGTATAACGGGGCGGCTTATTTGCGGCCATGTTTGGATAGTATCGCAGGACAGACCTTGCAGGAAATACAGATCATCTGTGTGGACGATGGTTCAACGGATGAGACAGCGTCTATCTTGGAAGAATACGCGGCACGGGACGACCGTTTTTTGATCGTGCACAAAGAACATACCAATGCCGGTGACAGCCGCAACAGAGGACTATTGTTGGCCGAGGGAGAGTATTTGTCGTTTCTGGATGCGGATGACTTCTTTGAAAACTGCCTGTTGCAGGACACTTATGCGGCCGCTCATCGGGAACAGGCCGAGATTTGTCTGTTCCGCTGTGACCAGTACCATACCGATACCGATCGGTTCACGTCTTGTCCATGGACGCTGAAGCTGGAGGAAATGCCGTTTCACCGACCGTTTGCAGCATGGGAATGTCGTGATCGGCTTTTCACCATGGTGAATTGTGCGGCGTGGAATAAGCTGTTTCGTCGGGATTTTATCGAGCGGCACAACCTGCACTTTCAGTCGATAGAGAGCTGCAACGATATGTGCTTCACTTTCTCGGCACTGGCATTAGGGGAATGTATCACGACCCTTGATCGGGTTTTGGTACACCAGCGGGTCGGTCATGCCCGAACACTATGTCAGGATGTATCCCTTTTGTGGGATAATTTCGACCGTGCATTGGCGGCTTTACAGATATTTTTGATGGAGCGGTCACTTGATTCACTCTATCATAGGAGTTTTCTCAACTGGGCAGTCGACTTCTGCCTTTGGCACTATCATAACGGGGTGGAAACCTACCGAGACCATATCCGTTATCGGTTAGTGACACATACCTTTCAGACGTTAGGTTTGACAGAAGCACCGGCGGAAGTCTTTTTTAACAAGGGATTTTATCATGAGATGCAGCAGCTTCTGTCCGAAAGGAATACGCTGACGGATCCGTCTCTCCCGTTGGTATCGGTGATTGTGACGGTGTATAACGGCGAGGCGTACCTGAAAGACTGTTTGGATAGTATTCTGCGGCAAACGCTGCACCGTATCGAGGTCATTGTGGTGGATGATGGTTCCACCGACCATACCCCGCTGATACTGGCGGACTATGCCGCTCAAGACCATCGTTTGACGGTCATCACCAAAGAACACACCAATGCCGGTGAAAGCCGGAATGCAGGCTTGGCGGCGGCTCGGGGCGAGTACTTGTCCTTTTTGGATGCCGATGACTTTTTTGAAGTGACGCTGCTCGAGCAAGCTTATCGTCAGGCGAGGGAACACGAGGCGGACATTTGTCTGCTGCCCAGTGACCAATATCATCAGGGGGATAAACGGTATCACCCGTCACCGTGGATGCTGCAATGGCACCTATTGCCGCCGCAGCCGTTTTCGGCTGAACGGGCAGCGGAACATCTGTTCCAATTGTCTAACTGCACGGCATGGAACAAGCTGGTATCCCGTCAATTGATACAGCGGTACGGACTGCACTTTCAGAGTAACCTGATCTGCAATGATGCCTTCTTCACTTTCTCGGCCATGAGTGTAGCTGAACGCATCACGGCCGTGGAGGGTATTCCGTTGATCCATCAGCGGGTCGGTCATGCGAAGATATTGGCGGCTCCTTTTGAGTATTGCACAGGGTGTTATGCAGCCGCTGTGTCGGCGGTACAGCAGTTTTTGGAGGAAAACGGGCGGTATCGGTGGTTTGAGAAGACCTTCCTCAACTGGGCGTTAGATTTTTCGCTGTTTGCCCTGCACAGCTATGAGGGCGTCAACGGAAGATTGGTGCGGCAGCAGCTCAAACGGCGGTATTTTGATCGCTGGCATGTGTCGTCAGCTCCGGCAGAACTGTTTGAGCGGAAAGAACAGTATGCCGAGAAGCAGGCGATTGTATCCGAACGAGTGGTACTGCCGCCTCGTACACGGCCGATGGTATCCGTTGTGATGCCGCTGTTCAATGTGGAGCGGTACCTGCCGGCTGCCTTGGACAGTTTACTGTTCCAGACGTATGAGAACATTGAGATACTGTGTGTGGATGACGGCTCGACCGATGCAACCCTGTCAATTGTGCGGCAGTACCGAAAGGAAGACCGGCGGGTGCATCTCATCCGACAGGAACATCAGGGGGCAGGAGCCGCCCGCAATAAGGGGCTGCACTATGTCCGTGGGCAATACGTTCTGTTTCTGGATGGAGACGATCTGTTTCACGCCGACCTTATCGAAAAATCGCTGGCAAGGGCACAGGAAACGGCTGCGGATATTGTTGCCTTCAATTTCACACAATCGGATGCTGCCGGCAATTATGTGCACCGTATCGGCATTCACACGGAATGGCTTGATCGTGACTATACGGTCTTCAGTTACCGTGACTGTCCCGAACGCATTATGACGGTGGTGAACCCGACCCCGTGGAATAAGCTGTTTCGCACGGATTTTATCCGTCAGCATCATCTTGCGTTTGAAGAGATCACTTCCAGCAACGATATTACCTTCGCCGCTGTCAGTGTAGCAGCGGCTGAACGGATCGCCTACCTCAAGGATGAGTTACTCCACTACAATCGGGGACTGCCCGGTTCGATCACGGCAGGCAAGCATAAAAAGTTGGGGAACGTCATCACCGCCGTGACGAGTGCGGTGCGGCAGGCAGAAGCTCTGCCCTATGCGGAAGATCTGACCGAGGCGATCCTCTGTTTCGCCATTGACAACCTTCTCTTCGCCCTGAAAAACAACGTCCTCGACTATCATGACACGCTTGCCCATCAGTATTACGATTTCGTCCACGAATACTTCAACCGACCGGCGTTTGACGAAGTGACCGAAGAATGGTTCGGCACCAACACCGTGTTGTACGACCGTTTCTGCATTGTGCGTACCATGCCGTATGAAGACTTTATCGCCGCTCTTGATCGTCAGCGTATCGTGTCTGTAACGTCCTATCCGGCACGCATCCATGCCGCAGCGACCGCTCTGCGGACACTTACGGAGCAAACTGTGCCTGCCGACCGTATCATTTTATGGCTGGCCGAAGAACAATTCCCTGAACGGGAACAGGCTTTGCCGCCGGATCTGTTGACCCTGCTGACGGACGGACAAGTGCAACTGCGGTGGTGTCCGGAAGACCTTGCTCCGCACAAAAAGTACTTCTATGCTATGCAGGACTATCCAGAAGCGGTCATCATCACGACCGATGATGATATTCTCTATCCCAAGACGATGATCGAGGAACTGATGCGTGGCTATTTGCTGTATCCCGACTGTGTGTCGGCAGTACGCACACACTTGATGACATTTTCACCGGACGGAAAACTCCTGCCCTATGACCAGTGGGTGCAGGAATATGACGGTCAGCGGATGCAGCCGTCCCGCCAGTTGATGGCCGTGGGGGTCGGCGGTGTGTTGTATCCGCCGCATCGGTTATCCAATGTCCTTTTCCGTGCTGATACGATCCGTCATACCTGCCTGATGGCCGATGACCTATGGCTCAAAGCCATTGAGTGCCTGTCTGAAGTGCCGGTGGTATGTGTGGGCAAAAACCGCCCCCTCCAATATGTTCCGGATTCACAAGAGATCGCTCTATGGAAGACCAACGTCACCTTACAGAAAAACGACAGCCAGTTCAAGCATATCCTGCGGGCGTTAGCAAAGGACAGAGGCAAATGTTTCCTGCAGGATTATATCCTATCGGATCCTTGTTTTCTGTCTTTCCAAGATCTGACCATGGTTCGTTTGCAAAAAGCCGAACGCAAAGCACAAGAGTGGCAGCAGCGGTTCAGGCAGTTACAGCAGCAGTACCAGACCCTGCAAGCGGACTATCGTGCGTTGAAGGAACAGTACGGTGGTTTCCGTATTTTCTCTTCGGTAGTTGATTGGGGGATGACACGAGGGGAACGGTTGGAACGGATCTATCAGGAGATGCCTTCCTCCAGCATACTTCTTACGGATATTACCGAGGTGGCTGAACAAGACAGACCGTCTCGGTTTGGTATCTTACAGATCATCAAGCTGTCCAAAGCACGCGGCAGTATCTGCTTTTTGGCCAAGGAAGAAAACGGCAACGCCCATATGTTCCTCCAAAACGACAACAAGCCTACGGGTGTATGGCTTTTCGACACCGTATTTGTCCCTGCTACACCACGGCACAGCAGCTAGATGGAGAATACAGGAGTCAACCTTCACAGCGGTGGAGGTACGTTTGCGGTGTGCCTGTATATTGCCTTGGCTGCCGCTCACCCTTCGCAGTTGATGGGTACAGCGTCAGTTCAGCGACTGATTTGTCAGTTCTTTTTGGTGGCGAAACGTTATTGACGTGAAGAAGCGTCCAATTGGCTGACGTTTATCGAGAACGACCGCCCCATGATCTTCACCGTAAAATCATGGGGCGGTTTGCTTTGGAGAGAAGTGAAAACGGTTCATTTCTTATACGGTCGGTTTGAATGTCCGAACACATTCAGACATCAAAAAATCCCCCTCCGGTGCGGTAGAAACCGTATCGGAGGGGGATCGTGCGTATGGTGTTATCGCAGACCGGCTTTCTTGAGGTTTTCGGTATGTTCTTCCATGGTCTTTGCGTAGTAAGCAACGGCCGGTGTAGTGGAGGTAGCTGACTTGTGGCAGAAGTAGTAATACTCGGTGTCGCCAACGGTCAAAGCGGCTTCAATTGCTTCCAGACCGGGGTTGCAGAGAGGTCCCGGCGGCAGACCTTGGTGCTCGTAAGTATTGTAGTCGCTCTTAAAGCTCTTCCGCTGTGCGACCGGAATATCTTGCAGGGACGCATATGGATAGTATTTGGTGGAGTCAAGCTGGAGGAATCCCAGACCGGCTTCGCCGTTCTCGTTCATGCCGTCATGGGGTATTGTTGCCAAACGGTTGTGCAGGATAGCAGAGATCATATACATGTCGTCCTTGTTGGCGGCTTCAGCCTGAATCAGTGAGGCCAGCGTCAAGACCTCTTCCATGGTCATGTTGATCGTTTCGGCACGTTCGGCAATCGTCATCTTCTTGTCGTAGCCAAGGATGCGTGTCTTCTTACCGTAGACTTTGCGGCGGTAGTTGGCGAGGAACTTTTCAATAACGGTGTCGACTTTTTCACCGACAAAGAAATCGTAGGTATCCGGGAAGAGATAGCCTTCCAGTTTGACGGCACGTTTGTCAGCATTGGGAATGTTGGAGATGAATTCGTAGTCATCGAAGCGGTCGGAGTTGCAGGCGGCCAAAAACTCTTGTGCACTGCACACCTTTTTGGATTCCAATAGTCTCGCATACTGCCTGAGGGTCATACCCTCGGTAAATTGCAGGGTGACAACATCAGTACGGTTCATGTCAGACTGCATATAGTTGATGAGTGCCTGATAGTCCTTATTGGTAGGTACTTCAAAGGTGCCCTGTGTGAAGCCGGACGTGGACTTCGTGACAGTAGCGTACAGTTTGAAGAACCACTTGGTCTTGATGACATTTTTCTCGTAGAGAATGTCGGTGATGGTGTCGATGCTGGCGTTCTGTGGTACGGTAATGGTCACAACGGTGTCCTGCTCCCGTCCGACTCCCAGCATATCATTTACACCCACCATGATAAATTCGCCCACCATGACCGAGAAGAACAGCACCATTGCGATCCATACCAAACGAAAGATTGTACGGTTTTTCTTGGCCTTCATTTTGCGGCGTTTGCGGTCGATCTTCTTGGCCTTCTTCAGGATCTTCCTGTTAGTCGGTACTTTTCCAGCGGCTGTTGCTGTTTTGGTACTATAACTGTTCAGATCATTTTGGTGAGTGGTGTTCGCTGCGGCCGAAGACGATGCGGCTGCCGCAGACGGATGGTTTTGTTCCTCCTGTTCGATCGCCTCACTGATGTTCAGCCGGAAGTTAGCGATGCGTTCCTGTCTTTTCTTGTCAAGCTCTTCACTCATCCGAGCCGGACCTCCTTTGTTCCGAAGTTTTTTTGATCTTGCGGAAGAATCTGTCCGTCACCAGTATGGCCACCGGACGGTCATACTTACTGCGAGGCAGGCTCCACCGGACACATTTACTGTAACATAACCCAACGGTAAATCCGTGGTAGCCGGAGAGAAAGCGGTCGTAGTATCCTTTGCCGTAGCCCAGACGGAAGCCTTCGCAGTCGAACGCCATACCGGGTACGATACAGATACTGCCCTGCCCGTCGCCTTCCCACGGCTGACATTGGGCAGGCTTTGGCTCCATAACGCCAAAGCTGCCGGATGCCAGCTGCTTGAAACTGGTGATGTAGTAAAAGGTCATCTCGCAAGTGTTGTCGATGCAGCGGGGCACAGCTACTTTTTTACCGTCACGCCATGCCCGTTTGATGATACGGAAAGTATCCGGTTCGCTGTCCTTCGAGACATAGGTCAGCACGGTATCCGCAGCCTGATACTGGTGCAGCGAAAACAGACGTTTTTGCATAGACGTGTCCAGCGTTTTTCTTTCTTCTTCCGAAAAGGAACCCCGCAGAGTCCGATAGAACGTCCGCAGGTTCTTCTTTTCTTCCTTTACATTCTTTATCGGCATTGTACAGACGTCCTTACTTTGTCAGATACGCTGCTGTTTCTGACCGCTGCCAACAGTGCCAGACCGAAGTCCAGCGACACGCCCATTCCTTTGGCAGTGATGATGTGTCCGTCCCGACACACATACTCATCTGTTGGCAGATAGCCTGTCAACTCACGCTCGAAGGAGGGGAAACAAACTGCGTGACGGTTCATCAGCAAACCCGCATGACCGAGAATAGAAGGTGCGGCACAAATGGCACCGATCATGATGCCTTTCTCGTCACAATAGCGGATGGCCTCTTGTACGGTTTGGCAGGCTTCCAGATTCAGTGTGCCGGGCATACCGCCGGGCAGGACAATGGCCTCTGTGCCGTCAAGATCCGTGAGCTGGCTGTCGATGATGTCTGCCTCGACAGCGATGTTGTGCGAGCCAATGATCGTTTTGCTGCCGACACCGACTGTCACAACTTCGACACCGCCTCTGCGGAGCACATCGACCGGTGTGAGTGCTTCGATCTCTTCAAATCCGTTGGCTAAAAAAACATATACCATGACTGTCTCGACCTCCATTACAATACAACAGGGGATACTGTTTCGCTGCGGTACCCTTGTGAAGAGGGCATCCTACCGCAGGAGTTTTACTTTTGTGTCGCTGTCCTATCCAATCCGACACAGTCGTCTTGCCCCGTAACAACCGGTTAGGGGCACCCCCCTCTTTCCTTGTGCAAAGCCTGTTGGTTCTGCTATGAATGGCGGATACTTCCGTGTCTGACGTATGGTCATAAGGAAGTCCGGCACAGTAAGTATTTCTGAACAGGCCTTACCTATTATATTAAAACGCAAAACCGCCGGATTGTCAATACAAATAATGACCAAATGGCCAAAATTCTCTTGCGGGAACCTCCACAGCAGATGATGCAGGAATGCTCTCTGCCGCTTTCATGAGAAAAAATGCTCAATAAGTGACGCTAATACGCTGACAAAAATGAAAAAACGACAGTCATCAAGAAGGGGGTGATTCCGATGAGAGAAAATCGGCGGAAAGGAAGAAAAAGTACGGATGGGTCACGGCTTTGACAGTCGTTCATAATTTGTACAAATAAATTTAACACTTTCCTTAAGATTCTGTTTTCATAACTGTGCTACAATAAAACAGTATATAGAAACGATCAAGGATGCCCGCAGGGCGATGATATTGTGTGGGGGTCAACGATATGGAATCCTATTCTCAACTTTACACGAAAAAAATCGTGGATTCGATCATTCATGGTTTGGAACAAAAGCACAGCAGTATCCTGTTCGTAAAACACTACAATACACTCAACGTGCCGATCGACGCGATACAGGAAGCGGTCAACCACAGCAGAAGCAGCATTGTGCTGCTCTATCACCAGTTCTCTGCCTCTAAAATGCAGGAGGCTTATGAACCATTTTTAGGCTGGATCAAGCAGCTTTACTTCAAATTTTACCACCAGATGCCGGTGTCGGAATTTCTGGAGAAGGCCAACGTCTATTATTTGGCACGATCGGCGATTGAATCCTATATCATGACCGGAAAGTGCAAACGTACCGAAGATATGATTGTAGTGGAAACGGACTATGAGTTGAGACGCTTTGCAGATTCTTTGGTCAATCTGTTTTCCTACGTCTCGAAGGAACATACACTGTTTTTGGTGCTGAACCGCCTGCATCTGGCGGAGAACTCAACCCTCAATTTCCTGGCGGAATTTATTACCCGCGGCTATCACAACATATCTCTGCTGGCAAATTACAACGAAGCCTATGTGGTTTCAGCTTATACGCAGGAACGATGGACGGCATTGGTGCGGAAGATCGAAGACCTGAACTATATGTTGGAGTGGAATGTGCAGGACGTGCAGACCGATGTCAATATCGTGGAGAGTTTCGATCCCGTAATGGCGGAGTTTCAGAACTACCTGCTGATGATCAATAACATGATTCAGACCGTTGCCATTCAACAGGCGGTTTATTACCTGCGGATCCTGTATAACAAGATCACGACCGAAAAAGTCACCATCAGTGCCAAAAATCGGGCACGGTTCTTTATCCTCTATGCCGAGGCCTCTATCTATGAGCGGAACATTCCCTATGCCCAGATGATGTGCGGCAAACTCAAGGACGTCAATTCACGGCACCCGAATCTGAAACATTCCTTCCGGTATTACTATCTGTTGGCACTCTGCCAGAGTTATGAGGGACAGCGGAGTCTGGCGAAGAGCAACGGTGATATGTGTATCAAGATCGCAGAGAAACTGGATTCCCCCAAGTATATGTTCCGTGCCCATATGCTCAGCTATATCTATGCCCTCGATAGCTGGAACAATACTTATCGGTGGGACAGAAAGTTTGAGGGCGAAGAGATCGACGCCTTTATCGAACAAGCGATGCAATACCACGCCTATAACCATCTGGCACACATCTTGTTCTTTGGCTGCGGCAACGAGAAGGAGCACTACACCAATGATTCCCTGCCGCTGGAGGATACCAAGTATTTCAAAAAGGCCATGGAGTTGGCCACGATGCTGAATAACGAACGGCTGATGATCGACGCTTGGCGGAAGAGTGTCTTTATGGCACAGGGGTACGGCTGCTTCGGCTTTGTCGACTACTATTACAAACGCTGTCTGGAGATCATCGAACGACAGAACAATCCGGTCGAGGAAGCTCATATCTACAACGGTTTGGGCTTCAATCGCATCGTCAGCGAGCAGTTTACGTTAGCCAATGACTACTTCAACAAGGCTCTCAAGATCTTCTATGTTCAGAAGAAGTATTACTTCGTAGCGGAGACACTGTATAACATGGCGACCAACTCTATTCTGGCGGATAACTACGAGACGGCCTATCAGCACCTCAACTACTGTACCAAGTTGATGCGGGCAATCAAGAAGAACCGTATGACGGTCTGCAATATGTCGAAGATCTACGGAATGTTGGCCTACTGCAGTTACAAGATGGGCATCGACTACAACGCCCATTTCTATCTCAACAAGATGGAGCGTGTTCTGCACCATGTGATCTGTCCTGACGGTGAGCCGAATTACTTCCTCTGGGACGATGACCTGTTTTTCTATTATTTCAACTGCGGTCTGCTGGAAAAGGCCGACAACATCTATGTGGCACAGGAGTGCTTTGACAAAGCCTACTTTCACATGATGCGTTCGGACGGTTTGCAGTTTTTCGTCTACACCATGTTCGCTCTGGAGCAATCCGATCTGTACGAGAAGCAGGGCGAGTTCGACAAAGCACAGGCGATTCTTGAAACCTGTATGGAGTTCTGTGCGTCCAAGGGCTACAAACACAAAGAAGAGGTTATCTTCGCCAAACTGCATAAGCAGAGCCTCATTACCAAATATATCCCGCTGCCGCTGACCGACATCAACAAGTATCAGATCGAAGAACTGGCACAGTTGGCCGAGATGGAAATGATGCTGGCGGACAAGACCAAAGGTATCGACTTCCTGGTCGCTTGGCAGGAACTGCTGAATAAAGAAAACTACACGGTAGAGGATGTTATTGCCAATTCGCTGATGATGCTCCAGAACAACTACAACCTCGACAACATCCTATATGTCGATATTGTCGACCGCAGACCGGAACTGCGGTATGTCTGCGGTGACCGTACCATCAACGAGGAACAGTTGGAGGAGATCACCGGCTATCTGACCAGACATAAAAAGGAGTTTGTTGTCTCCCGCTATGATCGGGAATTTTATGAACTGACGCCGTTTGTGTCGGCGTTAGGGGTCAACAACATTGTGTCGTTTGGCTGTGTGCCGCTGTCTCTGGATGATGAGCTGACCGGCTATATTGTGGCGGCCATTGAACTCCATGACAATATGACCAACAACATTATCTTCCTTGACCGCAACGACATTACCATCTTCAAATTCGCCCTGCGGCAGCTTACGGATACCATCTATCGGTTGCGAGCCAGAGATGCTATCAGTGAGATGAACCAAAAACTCCAGCAGAATGTGGTCACCGATTTGCTGACGAATCTTTACAACCGTCAGGGGTTTGCCAAGCAGGTAGGCGACTACGAAGCGTTGGTACGCAGGGGCAAGAAGAAAGACGTCTGTGCCACAGTGCTTTACATAGATCTCGATAACTTCAAGATCTGCAACGATACCTTCGGTCATGCGGTTGGTGATGTTATCCTGATCGCCTTCTCACGTCTATTTGAAAAAGTGGCCGATGGCAAAGGCTATGTGGTGCGTTATGGCGGCGATGAGTTCCTGATGATCCTGCCCGACCATACGCTGGAAGACGGTATTGAAGCCGCCAAGGAAATCTACCGGGAAATTGCTGTTCACAACAACTTCATCAGTGAAATTGAAGCGGCTGTGAAAGGAGTGGTGGAAGTTTCGGACGATCATCGTGTTTCCTGTTCCATTGGTATTGCATCCATGGACAGCTACAACCGTGAAGCCATGGACGTGGCACTGAAACATGCTGATGCCAAGCTTTACGCCGTCAAAAAGAGCGAAAAGTCGCATTACAGCGTATGGACAGAGGCAGAGTGAGAATATTGTGCCACTGGCTGGAGAAGTGATTCGTTTCGTGAAAAGGTTCTATTTTTTGTACGAATATTGGTCGGCGATTAAAGGAAGCGTTGATTTATTCCTGAATCCGTGAAATTCCAATTGATTATAAACCTTGAAGTTAACCTTGAAGTTACGCTAATTCAAGTAATTTCATCAGAGACTGAATGTTTTAATTACATAAATGGAATGCCATAACTGAATATGTTAGTTATGAAACCGCTTAATCGATTAGGGGGTTGAGCATTATCTGTATTTGCTTTTCACGGATTCAGGTTTATAATATTACTTCGTTTGGCTGAGTTAATGAAATACGGAACCAGATTGCGAGGGAGATAAGTTTGAAAAACTTGTTAAAAATCCATGTTAAAGTTTTTAGAATCATATTATTGTTATTTATTTTGATATGGGGTGGATTGGCATCATGGGGATTGTTATGTAGTGAGCAGTATATTACGGCATTTCTGGTATTGTTGCTGTCGGTTATTCTGATAATCATTGCTCTTTTAATTGCGAAAACAATATTATGCAATCAGATTGAGAAAATTATTGTTTTAGATGAAATGATACAGTTTGTTTTAATGGATGGAAAATCAAAGATAGT
>CACZZU010000010.1 GCA_902785765.1 uncultured Ruminococcus sp. | reverse complement strand
GCCCCGAAAGCCGATACTGTCGATATAGTTGGCGAGCTTGAAGGGCAGGGTCTTCTCTTCTCCGCTGACAGTGACATTCATTTCCTCCGACCCCTTGTCATCTTCCAGCAAATACTCCACACGGTACGGCAGATGTGTACGATCCTCACGGTAATAGAAAGTGATGACATTCTCGGGAGCAATACCATCCGCATCCAGTGCATCATCATCCGGTACAGTGATCGTATGCGTCAGGTAATAGTGCAGCGGCACATAGTTTTCAATGGGCAGATGCTTTTCAGTGACAACGGCCTTGTCATTATCCAATACCAACTTGTCCTCGTGGAGGATTTTTCCTTCGGTACCATCGTCCTTCCATTCCACATAACGTACACGATAGGGTACCTCTGCCAGATGGACGTAGTAGAAAATGGCCTCGTTACAAGCCGCATCGGATTTCAGCAGCAGTGAGGTACTCTGGTAGTACGGAAAATAACCGACACGATACAGCGGGTCAAGCTGTTTGTCTGTCTTGGACGGGAAGGTTTTGGTCAGACCAACAAAGGAAAAGCCGTTGGTATCGCTGGCAACTTTTTGGGTCGTGCCTTCCAGATAGTAGTGCACTTTGTAGTAAGCAGGTACCGTGGTCGACCACTTCATAAACAGATCGAGATCACCGAAAACATTCATTGTATCGGGATCAAAGGCGTGCATCTGCCCCTTTTCGTCGTAGTAGTACCAGCCAACCGGAATGGCTTTTTCCTGTGTGCCGTCCGACAGCACATAGTTGGGAGCCTTCAGCAGGTGTTGCACTTTGTCGATCTCTTCGGTGGAAAGATAGTCGCCATAGCTGTGCTGTTCGGCATCAACGGGGGAACGGTGACTGCGGTAGTCGCTCTCGTCATTGTAGTAGTTGACGACATACATGTTGGGTTTCCAGCAGGCATATAAAATCTCATCGTGATCGGGCATCGTGAAGGTGTTCCAGTCCACTTTTTCTTCCGGCAGAAACAAATCGGAAGTGTACCAGCCTTGGAACGTATAATAACGGCTGTTCAGTCCGCTCGGGCACGGCGGCTCCGGCGGTTCCATCTCCTTCAGGGAGGTTCCGTATTTGACAGAAGGCACCGTGCGGTAAAGCTCATTGTAATTCTGGAACAGCAGAGCAGAACGCTTGCGGCTGTAGTGGAACTCGGTGTAGTAGATACCATCGGTTCCCTCTCGATTCACGGTGGAACGAACACCTTTATCATCCTGCGGCCAGACAAGGAACCCTTTGTATACGAAAGGATAGAGATGGGTGTTGCCGTTATGAGCACACTCAAAGGTGTACCGTCCATCCGGCGGGTCAAAGAGCGTGTAGTCGTCATCGTCCACATTCTCCAGCCAGATATTCATGCGGTGTTCCGAGATCCAGGCATACACACCGGAATTGGTATCGCACATATTTCCCCACCAGGCATACAGCGTCTGGGCGACCGGATCACTCGCCTTATTCTTACGGGTCATCTCGGAAGACATGGTAGGATAGGGTCCCACAATATTCGAGTGGTCGCTTGACTTGTACTTGTCACGGTAAATACTGTCTCCCCCTGTGCCCCAGGAACCAAACCGGTACTCACCGTTATCACGGACACGGTAGCAATGTGAAAATGCGTGTGCCGGCCATGCCGATTCGATATCGGCATTGTATGGAGCTACCAGACTGATATAATAGTACAGATAGGAACGTCCTTCAAAGCTCTTGCGTTCCTGTTGAAGCGTCAGACTGACGCCGGGCGAAAAATACTCGGAAGAAGGCAGCGTGACCGTCGGCAGATTCTTGACCTTCACACCCCACCAGCCGTTTTCGGCTTGACTGGCCTTGATCGGATCCAGACCGTTAGCGGTCGTGTTGGAGATCTCCACTTCACCGGGATACTCCTCCAGTCCCCATGCGGACGAAAGAAGCCATTGGCTGCTGAGGTTCTTGCTGTTCTCCTCGTCTGTCGCAAAATACATAGAACCGGCGGCCAGCGTACCCGCATCTTTCTTGTCATTGAGGTAGATATTTTTGGCACTGTCAGACGGAACACTCAATGTCCAGTAACCACTGTTCGCAGTTTTTCTATCCACGAGAATCTGATGGGGCTGTTCAGTGAGCGAAGCCGTACCGTTCCCAATGGACAGGTAGCGGCGTACCGTTTCGCTCCCGTTTTCGGTGAAACAATAGACATAGAAGTGTTCCGGCTCGTCCGGCACCGCTTCAAAAAACCAGCGAACCGGTTCCACATCCATCGCCGCCAACTGCAAACCGGTGGCACCGTATTGTGTCCGGGCGTGATCGGTCAGGGTTTTCAGGCTCTTTCGGTTCAACAGAACATAGCCATCGCTATCGTTCAACGCCGCATTGGTGGTATTGACGTAACTCTGGGCGTTCAGCGGCTGACGGGCATAGACGAACTTCATCTCATAGACACGGCGAGCGTAATACAGCGTGACAACGGTTGAACCATCACCATTGATATGGATAACGTCCCTATTCTTTTCCTTTGTCACGGCTTCATCCAGAGCGAAGTATGGGAAGTCGTACAGTTCCTTACGGCCGGTCGTTTCGTTGACCTCGTCCAGTTCATCATACTTTCCACCGTAGGCCGCAAGAATATCGTCCAGCGGCACGGTCAGCGAAGCGGACGGTGCCACTGAAACTGTACGCTTGCCCCAATAGCTATATTTCGTCACGCCGGAACCATCCGGCAAATCGGCATTCCGATAGACGATATGATACGGAATCGGTTCGGGCTGTTGCCAGACCGCAACGTATGTTGCGTCTTTTGTGATAGTTTTTGGCAAGCTGATAACATCTGCCGCAGTATAAAGATAGTCGGGATCGTCCTTCTGAACAGCCCATCCCTTGAAGACAAATCCGGCACGGGTCGGTCTCTCCACAGACAGCGGATACTCATACGGGGCATAGATCGGTGCCGTGCCCTGACCGCCCTCTCCCAGAACAAAATCTACATGGTAGTAATTGCGGTCATAGTAGCACTCGAACTCTGTTGAACCGTCCGCTGCGATCACGTCCGGCTGGTGGTACATCAGCGTATACCCTTCAAAGGCGGTGGACAAGCTTTTGCCACGCAGCAACATATCTCCATCGTAATCCTGCGGGAAGGTATAACTCGTGTCAAATTCTTTCGGGATACTGCCGGTCGCTCCCTTATCACGCAGCACGTTTACAAGAGTATAGTCACTGCCGTCCAGCGTTTGCAGCAGCAGACGGATGGAATAGTCCACGTTGGACGGAACGAAGAAAATATCCACCTCGTGGCTGCTCTCAAAGGTGACGGTCACATTCAGCACTGAATGGTGATGGATGTCCTGTGCCGAAAAACCCGGTACCGTAGGACAACGCTGTACCATCGGTTCGGAATCTTTCGGCATATTGGCAACAAACGCAGGATAGGGGCGGGTTCCTTTGTTCCCCGGCTTGTCAGCATCGTAGTAGTAGTAGTTGATCTTGACGGTTACCGTCTCGGCTTCGGTCTGGCGGTTCGCATACACGATCATCCCAACCGTAAAGGTAAACGCCAGTACAGTAAGTGCCGCCAAGAGAACCGCCAGATTCTTGAAATATTTGGTCATGATGTTCACCTCCCGTACAGCAGTGCCTATCATTCAGCGACAGGCTGATGTCCCCACGCATCGACAACGGCTTCTTTCAGTCCGTCATCCACTGTGCCAATGGCTTGTATCGTTTCGGCCGCCGTGACAACGTGCAGCGTATAGCCCTTGACCGGTGCCGCTTTGATCTGCCGGACAACTTCATCCTCCGACAGCAGCGGCGGTGTAGCACATCCCGCCGTAACAGGCATCGTGCAGTAGAAATAGCCGTCCCGATAACGCAGCCAATAGATATGGTCGTATGCCAGGGTGTAATCGGTTCCTTCCACGGGCTGTCGTCCGTACACAACTCCCTGTTCATTCTGCCAGACCGGCAGCAAAGCGACACGCACATAAACCGGATAGTCCGTGGTATCCGCCGGCATGACCGACAAGAAGGTTTTGGCATAAAATCCGTTGTCATCGCTGGTCACGGTTTCGTTGATCTGCGGCTTGTCATAGGTGTCGGGACAATAAGTATCCTCGATCAGGTTGGAGGAATGAACGTACTTGGCTGCCGTCAACGCCGCACCGGCTGTGAGCAGCATCAACAGCACGAGTCCGATCACCAGTCGCCTCCTGCGAAAGAATATTTTCTTGTGTAAAGTCATCGGCTTGATAGGCAGTTTCATGCTCTCACCTCTGCGATGTTAGTCCACTTGCACCAGATAAGCGTACATATCGACCCGAAATGGTTCGCTGTTAGCCTCTGGTTCCTGTTTATCCTTCAAGGTTGACCGGATGTGTATTTTCCCACCCGACAGCAGACCGCTGATGTCACGCTTTTCATGCGGAGCAATCACGGACTGAAAAACGTACACACTGCCGCCGTGTTGAGCGGAAAACCGCTGACTGCTTTGCCAGTGGTCACTCATCTTGTAGGTCATAATATCCGGACGGCTCGGCACCACTTCCAAATAGAGTGTATAGGAAACGTCGTTGTCCCCTGCCAGCCGCACAAACGGATCCTTCTCGATGTTCATCCCCGGCACCAACACGTCATAGGTATTGTTGGTGACCAAGTTATCCCTGTCCAACACATAGCGATAGGCGGCGGTGTCAAAATAAGCACGGTGTTCCAGTACCTCCACCGAACCACCGGAAGCGATGGATGCTCCTCCGCCGGTCATTTCGCCAGTGAAATAACGAGCGTACAGCCCGCTCACAAAATGAACGGAAAGGAGTGTCAGCAGCAACAGGACACTGATACTATGCACCCACAGTCCCTTCCGATCAAAACGTCTCTTGCTCTTGCCTGCCACACCTCTCACAGCCTTTCTTGCCATCGTCATAACCGTTCTCGCTGATTACTCTTTATCCTGCGACTTCAACCGTTCGATCTCCTGCCGCAGGGCTTTCTGCGACTTGGCGGCCTTCTTCCGTTCCCGATAATACGGCACCTCGAACAGAATCACCGCTAAAACGCCCATCAACAGAAAGCCCACAGGCGTTTTCAGGAACCGAAGCACCCCGCCGAACAGCGGTATCTGTGTAATGGCCTTCCCCTTAACAGCAGATAACGCCACCGGTGTATCCGGTATGTCATTGGCATCTCCTTTGGTGGTCAGGGTATCACCGCTGACACTCACGACACGATGGATCACCAGACTGCGACCCTCCTGATACACCACGATGTCTCCCACCGCATAACTGTCCTGATGAACCACCAACACCATATCATTGACGTGCAGGTTCGGCTCCATGCTGCCCGATAATACCACCGAAACGCCCCAGCCTAACGGCATGGGCATGGCGTTGCCTACCAGTGTTTCGGCATTCCATGCGTACAGACTGCCGCCCAAAAACAGACTGATGAGCACCAGCAGCACCATCCGCAGAACCCGCTTGATGGACATTTTTCTGTTCTTTCTATCCTTCTTCATGTTTTTTCCTTTCCTTGGCACTTGCTGTCATAACCGCAGCTATCGCAGCGACTGCCACGCTCACCAAAGCGATCGGTGTCATGCCTCTGCTATCGCCGGTTTTCGGCGGCAGCCCGTAGTCCTCACGGATTTCTGATGATGATTGCGGTGCCAAAGAGGTATCGCCTGACAGTTCACCGGAAGGATGACCGGATGGATCTCCGGAAGGTTCATCGTCCGAGTATTCCCTTGCAGCGATTGCTTTTTGAGCCAAGGTATCAATGCGTATCCGCAGGATGATGTCCTGACCGACTGCCAGATTGCCCAACAGCGTGTCATATTCGTCCGTTCCCTGCTCAAACGGCCAGAGCCATTCCAGTGTGTAAACAGATGCGTAACCAGCCGACAGCTTGCCGTTGTCTTTGACACCGTTCAAGTCCAGGAACGGTACGTTTGCGTCCTCTCCGCCGACAAGGTATTCGCCTTTATAGTTCCACAATCTCACCTGTACCGGCACGATCAGGTCGGTGCCGAGTACCTGTGCCGTGATGGCCATGTCGTATTCCAGCATCTCATCAGTGGTGTTTTCGATGGTGAACTCATAAGTGTTGGACGTGCCCGGAGCAACCAATCGGGCACCGTTCGTGCCTTGTACGGTCACGGCTCCCTGTACACTGTCGTAAGACACTTTGAAGATGTCCACCTGACGGCTGTTACGCCACGCCTTCTCTAAATCATCTTCGTCACCGGAATAACCTTCCTGCGGTTTGGGATCAATGGCAGGGAACAATTCGCCGGTACTGGCTTCTTCAGGAGAAGCCGGCACCAGCGAGATCACATTTTTCCACGCTGCATCCGGTGCATACGCCTGCAGCCGATCCGCCACTACCGTTAGTGTGGCAGCTACACACAACAGCAGTATCACTGCTGCCACACCGATTGTCCTCGTCTTTCTCTCCTGCATTCCTCTCCCCCTCCTTTGGAACCTGTTTCACCTGTCGTTTCGGTCAGTCTGGAACATCCCACAAGGGGACTTCCTTCGGCTGCTGTCGCTGTCGATCGGTTTTCAGCAAAGGTATCTGTACACCACGTCCCGGCAGGACTGCTCCCAGTGTTTGAGGTTTGTCTTTCCCTTTGAGATGAGGTGTTCACCTGCTCCCCCTGCTTAACATTTACGGAACGGCCGCAGCATACCACAGGAGTTTCGGTGCTTTCGGCAAACCAACGGGATTCGTCGGACTGCCGAAAGCACCGAAAGCATGGCAGTCACTGCCACAAGTGACTGTTCGCTTTCGGTTTGCCTTCACGTTCGGGTAACGATTTCAGCCATACGGTACGGCAGGAGTCGGGATAGCTGTATATATCGGGGAAAATCTCCGCCTCCATACCGTTATGGAAATTGACAGTCTATCGGTCAGTCTGCCGTTAGTCTACTTGAGCCACGGTCAGTCTTGCACCGAAGGTAACGGTCAGTACACCGCATACATCGTTGCCTGTTGCAACCGTCGGTGCTGTCTCACCCGTATAGGCGACCTTTACTTTGTTGGCGGACGCATCAGCCGCATCTACTTCGGCATACTTCACAACATCGTAATTGTCGCCGTTGGCCTTGACCACGGTGTAGTTGGTGTTATCTTTGCCGGCGATCATATCGCCCAAAATGGTGTCTTTGCCATCGTTAGCATACAGACCAGTAACAGTGGTATCCTGCGGATTGACTTCAAACGGCCACTCCCATGTGATGGTCTTGGAACCATACACGTCGGCAAGGTCTTTGTTCGGGTCAGCAGCAGCGGCAGTAAACGCAATAGCGTCCTTGACAGCCGCTACATTAGCACATTTTGTCTCGCCGACTTTCCATACGAGGGGCAGATAATCTGCCTCTGCCTTGGCAGCGTCCTTGAGCTGATAGAGAGTCTTGCCTGCATCATCAGCAGCAGCCTTGGTATAAACTGCTTCATTCAGCACATAATAGTCTCCGATGGTATCAGTGGTAACATCGCCGTTGTACTGCACCATGACACCATAGTCACCTTTCTTGAGGGTGATGTCGGTGTTAACGACCTTTTTGCCGTTATTGTCTACGCAGTCATCGAGTGTCAGTTTGGTGGAAACTTCCGGTGTACCGGTCACACTGATTGTCATGCCCTTGGTGCTCTTGGTACCGGGAGCAACCACATCATCTGCCTTAACAGAGGCGGAAACGGTCTCCTTGTTCTGATCCCACGCCTGAACGGTGTTGTCATTCGCTTTAGCGTAAGAATTGCCGAACAGGTCGCCGGATACGCTGGCAACTACGCCGAATTTAGCAACTCTGGCCGCATCATAACTGCTGTCCTGTGTAACGTACTTTGCGAAAGAACCGCTGACTACGCTGGCGGTGAGCATCACACCGATCAACAGAGCACCAGCTGCTCTCATAGGAATGCTTTTTTTCATCTTGCCTGTCTCCTTTCAATTTCATCGTGCCTTGCGGCGGTGAATATCCCGTAAGGCAGAACGCCTTTACGGGGCTTACAATGTATATTCAGTCCCTCTTGTGGCATTTCGGGACGGAATAGCGTCAGGATTCGGAAGAATGCGTCTCTTCCTCGGACAATGCCCCGACCCCCACGGGAATCTTTTCGGGTGTCACAGACGATTCGGCAGTGGCTGCCGGAATAGCCGCTTCGGATTTTTGAGCTTCTTCGGCCGCTTTCTGTGCTTTGAGGGCATTCAGTTCAGCCAGCAGAGCATCCGTATCCGTCTGACTGCGTTTTTCGGAACGTCTGCGGCGGAGAATATCCCAACCGACCAACAGGATCAGCGGCAAAATTACACAGATGACTAAACCGGCAGGTGTCTGCATGAACATTGCCACATGACCCATACCAGCGATCTTGGTCTGGTAGATACCGATCACCTTATCCGCTTTGACGGCCAGACGGTCTTCGGCGTTATTGGCATCGCCCTTGGTTTTGAAAGAAAGAGTATCGCCTTCGGCAAGAATCTTGGTCACACGGTGCGTCAACACACTGGTGCCGTTGCCGTCAGGATCAAAAAAAGCGATGATGTCGCCTTCTTTTACCTCCTTCGGGTCAATCTGATGGGCGATCATCAGGTCGCCTGATGAAATAACTGGTTCCATAGAACCGGTCAGAATAATCAGAGGACAATAGCCGCCGATAGTCGGCACCTCATCTTTGTTGGTATAGCTTTTGATGATGAGTGTAAGGTTGATGACAAGGACAGGTATCAATATCACACAAAAAATGATGCCGAGGATGCCCAAAACCTTATGCGAAACAGAGGATTTTTCTTTTGTCGTGGTTTCCATACTCTTCAAACTCCTTCACTTCATTTCTTTTGTCACACATTCACAAGAAATCTTCTGGCAATCAGACAATCCTGGAGGTTGTGACGAGCGTTCAGATAGCAGCCGACAGACCATCTTTCACCTGTCAATCGACAAGTGAAACGGCAGAAAACGCACTCCGTTTTCACATCCTGGTGATATTTGCCAAAAATCATCTCACACTTATGGTCGTCTTGTTCAGAGTGTTGGAAAAGTATCCCTTTTCTTCAACTCTGTGTCACTTTTATCTTATTATATCACACGCACCTCCACAAACCTCCACAAAAAGTGGTTGGATGCCACCGCCTGACATTCCGAACCATACAGTATATGCACCGACAACAGCTTTAATGACAGAAAAAACGATCACCCCGGGCAAACTGTTCAACAGTTGCTCGAGGTGATCGCATCAGGGAGCCAAAAGGGATTCCTGGCACATGAGAGGTGGAAACAGAAAGGCAGCAGGTTCAATCACCCACATCACTGAATTCTGCCCACGAATAGTCGATCATATATTCGCCGTGGTAGGCGTTAACGGCCTCCGGATCGCCTTCCAGATAGTGGTAGAGATCACAGTCGACAGCCTCTTTGTCAATGGATAGCTGTCGGTTCTGCTTGAGGATAACATTCTCATAGCCTTCCTTTCGCATATCTTTGATGAGGTCGGAAACATATTGGGAGATCTTCTTGCTGGTAGACTCGGTGTAGTCCTCTTCTTCCAATACATCTGCGGCAATGTCCCGTCCTGTCACCGGATACCCTCGCTGGTCGATCAAGTAAGCTAAAATCTCGCGTGAGACCGCACGGGAAAAGTGCAGCGGACGACCGTCTTCGGTATAGGCCACAAAATTTCCGAAGGTCTTGACACGCAGGAGTGGGGCATGATGGGCGGTAATAGGATACCGCAGATGAGCCAGCTCGATTTGTACCGTCTCTTCCGCCACGGGTTTGAGCAAATAACCGCTCGGACGCGTCTGAAGACTGTCATAGGCCAAGTCTTTGTTGTCCTCGACAAAAATGATATTGCAGTGGGGAGAAAACTGCTGAAGCTTCTTCGCTAAATGAATACCGGCACGACCGGAGGCGATAAAGGCAATATCGACAGCCTCTTTGCGTGTGACATACATAAACTGCTGGCAGTTGTTCAAAACCACACACGAGGCATTGGGCAACAAGTTCTGCAAGAACCCCTGCAAACGGTGAGCATCGGCTTTTTTGTTGTCGATCACCAGTATTTTGACCTTCGTAAGTTCTTTCGGCAAGGTCATGGTTCCTCCGACTTCCACTCTGTTATGCTCCGCTGACATTGTAACCCACAGCTCCTTTCTTCCCTTATTATACCATAGTTTGCCACCTTTGTCATAACAATTCTCAAAAAAATGGGTAACGTGCCCCACTAATTTTCCTTTCCTATTTTGTCACATCTGCCAAAGTGCAGGAACATGGTTCCTTTTGTGACAAGAAAGGAGAGAATCGTGGCAAAAGAAACTTCCCGTCAAGTGTTTCACTTGACGGGAAGTTTCTGTCCTTTACAGTTTCGGGTCGAATACCGGCATCAGTTCCAACTTAAACAGGTTCATCTTGTGCAAACGGTCGATCTTGGCTTTCTTGTCCTCGTCCTCGATCACACCCTCACGAATATAGCGATCCAACTCTTCGTAGGTGAACCCGAGGTTCTCTTCGTCTGTTTTGCCGCACAAACCGTCGATCGGTACCTTATCTACCAACTCATCCGGCAGTCCCAAAACACGCCCCACTGCCTTGACTTCCTGCACGGTCAGTTTGGAAATGGGACTGAAATCGCCCACCGAATCGCCGTAACGGGTTGAGTAGCCGACCCAGTCTTCCGACAGGTTACAGTTGTTTGAGACACGCCCATTATGACTCTGTGACACCGCATACAGCGTTGACATACGGATACGCGGCGGCAGGTTCGTCTTGCTTTGGGTGCTCAATTCAAAGGGCACGTTCTTGATAATGCCGTCTACGGCCTCTTTGATGTTGATGACGTAGTACTTGATGCCAAGCGTATGCACGAGCAAAAGCGACTTATCAATATCGTGCTGTTCGCCGCAGGGCATCAACACACCGATCACCCGTTCTTTGCCCAAAGCTTCTACACACAGTGCCGCAACTACCGAACTGTCCTTACCTCCTGAAATGCCAATCACGGCGTTGCAGTCTTTGCCGTTCTTGTCAAAGAAGTCGCGTATCCACGCCACACACTCGTTTTTGATTCTTTCCGCTTCAAACATGAAGACTCCTCCTTTGTGTTTGGTTCATTTATAGGCGATTCCCTGCGAAAAGTCAATCGGCTGCCTGCCGTTGACAAGAAATTCCTCACGCCAAGGGTTCAGCTATTCTGGAGCGTCCGAATGGCTTCAGCGGGATCGAGTGCCTTGAAGACCCCCGTACCGGAAACACAAATATCCGCTCCGGCCGCCGCCGCATAGCCTACTGTTTTGGCGGAAATACCGCCGTCCACTTCAATCTGTACGTCAAGCTGGCGGCGTTGACACTCCTGCTTGAGGGCGGTGACCTTCGGCATCATGTCTGCCATGAAGGATTGACCGCCAAAGCCCGGCTCAACCGTCATCACCAGTACCATATACAGGTCTTCCAGATAGGGATAGACCCGCTCCACCGGCGTTTTCGGCTTGATAACCAGACCAGCCTTCAAGCCTCTGGATTTGATTTTTGCAATCGTGGCGGCAATGTCGGAATCGGCTTCTACATGGAAGGTGATGATGTCCGCACCGGCATCCGCAAAGGCATCAATATACGCCAATGGGTCACTAATCATCAGGTGCACGTCAAACGGCAGTTGGGTATAGGGACGAACGGCAGAGATGATCGCCGGTCCGATCGTCAGGTTCGGAACAAAATGACCATCCATCACGTCCAGATGGATCAAGTCGGCTCCTGCCTGATCGACACGAACCACCTCTTCTCCCATACGGGCAAAATCACAGGAAAGCAGCGACGGGGCAACTTTCATTTTCCTCATTCCTTTCTCGTTACTGTGCAGGTACAGAAGACCTCTGCACAGAAGGGTTACTTCTTGATGAGCGAAACAATTAAGGTCGTCAGCGACCAAAAGCCGATATAGATCAGCATCTCCAAACAGCCCAGCTTTTCAAAGCCGGACACGCAGGAGATCATGCTGAACAGCAATAAACCGACACCGACCGAAACACCTTGAGCCACTTTGACAAGGAACACAGCCATCTTCATTTTGATACAGCCGGACACAGCTTTCGCAAAGGAAGACAACTTGCCCCGGGTAACCAGGTAAGCACGGGACTGTGCGTCTGTTTTGGACATCAATTCGTGACAAATATTGCCAAGTCCGGTCGGCAGCACGGTGATACAGCGATGGAACAAGCCAAACTGCTCTGCGATTTTCTCCCGCGTAAGATTGGGATCCACGGTACGGACAATGAAATTCACGCCGCTCTGCTCCAATACACGCAATTCATTAGCGATGTGCTTGTAGGTCTTATAGGACACACCAAACATAGCGATCAGGTCACCGCTGACCGAAATATAGACCACATCGCTGCCGCGTTTGCGGAAGCGTTCCTCCACTTCCTCCTCGGGCGGCTCAACATTATGTGCTTTCAGCAAAGCACGATTACCGATCAGGATACGTTGTTCCTTGATCCAGCCCACCAAACCTTTGCCGTCCTCGTAGATAACATTATCCACATCGGGCAGGTTCTCTTTGCTGCACTGCACAATGTTCTCGAAGATATGGATCATCGTGCCATTGACGGCGTACATGATGGCGGCACCGGCTTGCAGAGCATCCGTCAGTTTGTTCTGCTTGAAGGAGCGGATACCTGTCAGGGTCACAGTACCCTTTGGGTAAAGCTGTGAAGAGTCGATCATGATCGCATTGGTGTCTGAAAACTGCTTGACCGTTTCATAGCCGGTCACCATTGCTCCACTCCGCAGGGTATTGCGGCACAGCCGCCGCAGCGGTAGATTGATACCGACCAGCGTCAGCATGGGGATACTGATACACGCTGTCAGGGCAAGGGACGACACGCCGCCGAGAAAATTCTGATGCAGGATGCCGCACAGAATACCGCATACCAGAGAAATGACGGTCGTCCATGGGGCGATGAAGGAAGCCATTTTTTCCAGTGGGTCGGGAGCATACGAGAGCTGCAGAAAATTCGAGGCAAAGCGGGTACGCTTGGTGTAGCCGATCAACGGTTTATGCAGCGGCAGTTCTCTGGTCATCTTCTGGGCACTAACACCATCTTCACTGAAGATTTTGCCCGCATACTTCGGATAGGGCTTGATGAGGAAGTGAAAGTTGTAGTGCGTACGGGTGATGATCAGCAGCTTTCCGATGGCGTTAAAGAGCAGTGCCACGATTACCAGCGGTGTGTACAAGTACAGTGTGCCGTTGAGATAGACATCAGGCGTGAACAACGCCGTAACAGATTGGATGGCTACTGCAACACAAGCGACAGACACCGCTGTATCTGAATTGCCTTTGAAGTGTCGCAGGGGCATCAGACCGTTGACGATCGGCTGACGTGACACGATCACCGAGACAGCAAACAGAATGAAGCTGATAAGAGCGAACCACAGCCAGCCGTTTCGTATGGCTGTTCGGAACAGACCAGTGCACTGGGCCAGCAGAGAAGCCGTCACAGAGACAACAGCCGCCGCCAGTAAGATGAGTGTGCGGGCAAACACCGCTTGGAAGTTGGAGGAGATCTCTGTCTTGATAGCTTCGGCATCGCTCTCTTCGTTGTAGTCGTCTAGCTGTGGTTTTGGTTCCAGCGGACGGGCGACCTCTTCTTCGGGGTCAAATTCCTCTTCGCCCGTAAACAGCCTCTTGATACGTGAGCGTCTTTCAGAACGCTTCTGCTTGGCAAGCAGGTGCTTTTCGGCACGAGACAACACCGGCTTCTTCGATTTTTTGACCGTTGGTTCTTCCGGTATTTCTTCATACTCTTCCCACTCACCCAGAAGGATTTTTTTCTCCTTGGGCTTCCGTTTGGGCGGTTCTTTTTTCGCCTTGGGCTGCTGACGCAGGGGCAGGGCGGCTGAAGCATCGCTGGATACCACTTCTTTAGGGACTTCGTGTATCATGGGAGGAACAGAACCCGAACGAGACGATGCCGCAGAAGGTACTGCTTCTTTTTCAACAGACGGAGGGGGTTGCTTCGTCACGGGCGGCTTTTCCGCCTGTTCACGCCGGTAAGTACGCACGGCATTATACTCTTCCCGCAGAGTTTTGGTAAATTTGCCCGCCATCACAATGAACGGCGGGATATGTTGATAACGGTATGTCACAGATGGGAGATGACTTTCGGTAAAGTCCGGTTCTTCGTTCGCAGATGCTGTGGCGGGACGTGCATTGTAGATGGTGTTTTCCTGCAGGGACTCTATGCTGCGTCCGCCTACGGTCAGCAAGTCGTCAGCAGAAACCGGCGGCAGTGTTACGGGTGATGCTTCGGAAGCAGCAGCCTGCGTCCGTTTCACCGCTGTATCGGACGAGGACCCGGATAGTGGTTGAGTCTCACGCTGCGGCGGAATATCCGAGAGGGGGATCACCACCTTGGCTTCCTCTCTTTTCGTTGACCGGATCGGGACGGTTTTTGGCGGAACATCCGAAGACGATCCCGTGACAGTCAAAGGAGGAGCAGCGGCGGATACATTTGCGTCATCAGGTGTACGGCTGCGAAGGGCAGCCGATGCGGCAGGTGTTTTGTCTTTGTCCGCTTCCTTGAACACATGGAAGTCCGGCATTCTCCGTTTAGGCGGTCGTGGGGCGGCCGGAATCGGGGGAACCGCAGGAAGGGGTTCTTTCACGGCAGGGGAAGGCGGAGCGGTATAAATCACTTCACCCGCCGCAGAAGAAGCAGGCAGCGGCTCTTTTATCGGTCGTGAGGCGGAAACAGCGGACGGAATGTTACCGGACAACGGAGCCGGAGCGGAAGTGACTGCTGCCGATGAAGGGACTTCCGGTGACGGTCGGTCGGGTGCCGTATGTTGGGAATCAGTCGATGTATCCGCCAGATGTTCCTCCGAACGAGCCTCTTCTTCTTCCAGATAGGAACGGAAACGGTGAAGAAAACCTTTCTTCTCTTTGTCGGTCGTTTTCTCCGGAGCAGAAGAAGTCGGCTGAACCGTTGGGGTATTAGCGGATGGGAAAGGATCGGCGGCGTAAGAAATCTCTTCCGGCAGATCATCGGCTTCCGCTGCGGCAAGATCGTTCAGGTGGCGTGCTTCTTCCGCTTCCTGTGCTTCTTCCTCTTTGGCATCTTCTTCTGCTTCGGGCGACTGCTTCATCGCATCCAGCAGAGAACGCCAGCTCGATTGGAACCGTTTGACAAAACCAGCCTTCTCTGCGGACGCTCCTTCTTTGGCAGAAGAGGATGAACCATCCCCTTCCGTATGGAAGAGTTGGCGAATCGTTGAAGGAGAGGTTTGTTGAGATGAGGGAAGATCGTTCTTTTTCGGCATCGTATCAACCTCCGTTCACCGCTTTGATGTCGTGCCGCTGCCGCATAAATTCGTACATCAGGATACCTGCTGCTACCGAAGCATTCAAGGAATTGATCTTTCCGCACATCGGCAGGGACAAGATCACATCACACTTCTCGCGGACGAGCTTACCGATGCCGTTGCCTTCGGAGCCGATCACCAGAGCGACCGCTCCTTTGAGGTTGTTTTCGGCATAGACCGAGCCATTCATGTCTGCTCCATAGATCCAGCAGCCACGCTCTTTCAGTTCATCCAGCACGGTGGGAATATTCGTGACGCGTGCCACCGGCATATATTCATACGCACCGGCAGAGGTTTTGCCCACCGCATAGTTCAGACCGGCGGAACGTCTTTTGGGGATGATGATACCGTGGGCACCGGCACATTCCGCAGTACGAATGATGGCACCGAGATTATGGGCGTCTTCGATCTCATCCAGCACAATAATGAACGGCGGTTCATTCCGTTCGGCAGCAAGCGAGAAAATGTCATCCACAGTGGCGTATTCCTTGATAGCCGCCAATGCGGCAATCCCTTGATGAACGGCTCCGCCGCACAATTGGTCAAGCTTTTTGCGGTCGACCTCCTTGATGGGGAGCTTCATTGCCTTGGCTTTGGCTGCGATCACCTTAACGGAGCCGTTCAGTTCGCCTTTGGCAATCAGAATACTGTCAATGGCACGACCGGAACGCAAGGCTTCACTGACGGGATTGCGTCCCGCAATAATATCATTTCGTTTTTCTAGTGTCTCGTTCAATGGTTCTTCACCCTATTCGGTTTTTTTGAGATTCTGTTAGGGTAAAAAGGCTTGGAGAGCCTTGGACTTTACGATAACTCCTACATTATAGCATAAACCCTTGTCAAAAAGAAGGTCTTTCTACAATTTTTCAAAAAAATCTCCGTACCGGCCAATCCGGTACGGAGCATTTGTATGAACATCAAAGCCCTGATGGGCATCATCATTGAGAGACAATCAATACATACCGCCCATGGAGGGATCAACGGCCGGAGCTGCCAGAGCAGGCTCTTTGATGTCAGCGACCAGAGACTCTGTGGTGAGTACCATCGAAGCAACAGAAGCCGCATTCTGCAGAGCGGAACGTGTTACCTTGGTCGGGTCTACGATGCCGCTTTCCATCATATCGGCATATTCTTCTGTCAGAGCGTTGAAGCCGTAGCCAACCTTATCAGCAGACATGATCTTGTCCACAATGACGGAACCTTCCAGACCAGCGTTAGCAGCGATCTGACGAACCGGCTCTTCCAGTGCTTTCAGAACGATCTTGGCACCGGTCTTCTCGTCACCCTCAAGAGAAGCGACCAACTGCGAAACGGCATTGGCTGTATTCAGCAGAGCTGTACCGCCGCCCGCTACGATGCCTTCTTCTACGGCTGCTTTGGTAGCCGCCAGAGCATCTTCGATACGAAGCTTCTTTTCCTTCATTTCGATCTCGGTAGCGGCGCCGACCTTGATAACAGCTACACCGCCTGCGAGTTTTGCCAGACGCTCATGAAGTTTTTCTCTGTCGAAATCGGAGGTAGAAGCATCAATCTGGGCACGAATCTGGGCGACTCTGCCTTTGATCGCTTCGGCATCACCGGCACCATCTACGATGATGGTGTTTTCTTTGTCGACCTTCACCTGACGAGCACGGCCAAGCTGCATCACAGTGGTATCTTTGAGTTCCAGACCGATCTCGGAAGAAATTACCTCACCGCCTGTCAGAACAGCGATGTCACGGAGCATTTCCTTTCTTCTGTCGCCAAAGCCCGGAGCCTTGACACCGACGCATACGAATGTACCACGCAGCTTATTGAGAATGAGAGTCGTCAGGGCTTCGCCTTCAATATCCTCGGCGATGATAACCAGCTTCTTGCCAGCCTTTACGATTTCTTCCAACAGCGGGAGAATCTCCTGAATGTTGGAGATCTTCTTGTCGGTGATGAGGATATAAGCGTCATCAATGACAGCCTCCATCTTATCGGTATCGGTGCACATATACGGAGTGATGTAACCTCTGTCGAACATCATACCTTCAACAACCTCGGAATACGTCTCGGCTGTTTTGGACTCTTCTACGGTGATAACGCCATCTTTGCCGACCTTCTCCATCGCATCAGCGATCAGGTCACCGATCACTTCGTCACCGGCCGAAATAGTAGCTACTCTGGCGATGTCCTTGGCACCGTTTATGGGCTTGGAGTTAAGCTTCAGAGCGTCCACAGCGGAAGCCACTGCCTTGCTGATGCCCTTCTTGAGTACCATCGGATTAGCACCGGCGGTCACGTTCTTCATGCCCTCACGAATGAGAGCCTGTGCCAGCAGGGTAGCGGTGGTCGTACCGTCACCGGCTACGTCATTGGTCTTGATGGACACTTCCTTGACGAGTTGGGCACCCATATTTTCGAAAGCGTCTTCCAGTTCGATCTCTTTGGCGATGGTCACACCGTCATTGGTGATGAGCGGAGCACCGAACTTTTTGTCCAGTACCACGTTTCTGCCCTTCGGACCGAGGGTGATCTTCACGGTATCGGCCAGCTGGTCAACACCTCTCATCAGTGCTTTTCTTGCTTCTTCGCCATAAGCGATTTGTTTAGCCATATCAATTACCTCCGTTTTATCCACAAGTATGACAGGATCATTACTCTACGATCGCCAGAATATCGGACTGACGAACGATCGAATACTCTTCGCCGTCCAGTTTCACATCAGTACCGGCATAGCGGCTGGTGATAACCTTATCGCCTACCTTCACGAACATGGTGACTTCGTTACCGTCTACCATTCCGCCGGGACCTACCGCCACGATCGTCGCAAACTGCGGTTTCTCCTGTGAAGCGGCCGTCAGTACGATACCACTCTTGGTAGTTTCCTCTGCTTCCTCGGTTTTGACCACTACTCTGTCCAGCAACGGTTTAATAGTCATAATCAATTGCCTCCTTTGATCTGAATCCTTTCCGAAATAGCAGATAAGCCGCACGGCTTTTCTGCGTTTAGCACTCTTCCTTCCCGAGTGCTAATGTTATTGTATACCCTTTTTTCAGAAAAATCAAGTGGTATTTGAAAGTTTTTTCTGTTTTCCGAGCTACTTTTTCAAATATAGTGGGCACAGTCCCATTTTATGTGCAAAAAGAAGTGCATCGGCACAGAAATTTTTCCGTTTCTGTCCCGATGCACCGAGAAGATGCGTGTTATTTTGTGCGGCCAATATCGGTACGATAGTGTGCTCCCTCAAAAGATACCTTCCTGACGGCCGCATAAGCCTTATCAAGGGCTTCGTCCAGTGTCTTGCCGCTGGCAGTGATGCCAAGAACACGACCACCGTTGGTATAGAACTTACCCTTCTCCAGCTTTGTGCCTGCATGGAAGACCTGCACGCCGGGTAATTGACCGTTTTCGTCCAGACCTGTAATCTCCAGTCCTTTCTGATAAGCCAGCGGATAGCCGCCGGAGGCCATGACCACACACGCAGTGGCTTCGTCACGCCATTCGATTTTGAGCTGCGACAGACGCTCATCGATGACGGCTTCAATAATATCCACCAGATCCGTCTTCAGGCGAGGCAGCACCACCTGTGCTTCCGGATCGCCAAAGCGGGCATTGTACTCAATGACCTTTGGACCGTCCGGTGTAATCATCAAGCCGAAATACAGACAACCCTTGAAGGTACGGTTCTCACAGTTCATGGCCGCTACGGTCGGCTCGAAGATCGTCTTGCGGCAGATCTCGGCAACTTCCGGTGTATAGTAAGGGTTTGGACTGATCGTACCCATGCCGCCGGTGTTCAGTCCTTCATCGTTATCATAGGCTCTCTTGTGGTCTTTGGAGGACACCATCGGTACAAGAGAAATGCCATCTGTAAACGCCAGCACCGATACTTCGGGTCCTGTCAGAAACTCCTCTACCACAACATGGTTGCCGGAGGCACCAAATTTTTTGTCCTCCATGATCTCCTTGACCGCTTCACGAGCTTCCTTCTGCGTCTGGGCGATAATAACGCCCTTGCCTAATGCCAGACCGTCTGCCTTGATGACCACAGGATACTTGTTCTTTTCTTCGATATAAGCGATCGCTTTCGCGGGATCATCGAAGACTTCATAGTCAGCGGTTGGAATGTGATACTTCTTCATCATGTTCTTGGAAAAGACCTTGCTGCTTTCGATGATGGCTGCTTCGGCTCGGGGACCGAACGCACGGATACCGTTTGCATTCAAGGTATCAACCATTCCATCAGCCAGCGGGTCATCCGGAGCCACGAATACCAGATCCACCGCATTTTCTTTCGCAAAGGTCACGATGCCCTGTTTATCCATGGCACCGATCGGAATACACTCCGCATCCTTGGCGATACCGCCGTTACCCGGAGCGGCATAGATTTTGTCCACCTTGGGACTTTGTTTCAGCTTGCGGATGATCGCATGTTCCCGACCGCCGCTGCCAACAACCAAAATTCTCATCGGAAGGTTCCTCCTTTGGGACAGGTATCAGTGATGGAACAGACGGATGCCTGTGAATGCCATTGTCATGCCGTATTTGTTGCAGGTGTCGATGACGTGATCGTCACGAATCGAGCCGCCGGGCTGGGCAATATACTGCACGCCGCTGCGTTTCGCTCTCTCAATGTTGTCGCCAAACGGGAAGAACGCATCAGAACCAAGAGATACCCCACTGAAAGTAGCCAGCCATGCTTTCTTCTCTTCCTTTGTCAGCGGTTCGGGCTTGACGGTGAAGAACTGCTCCCATGTACCATCAGCCAAGACATCTTCGTAGTCATCAGAGATATACACATCAATGGTATTGTCACGGTCGGGACGGCGAATGTCCTCACGGAACGGCAGTGCCAACACCTTCGGGCACTGACGCAGATACCAGATATCCGCTGCCACCAGGACGATGACGGCGATCAGAACCAGGATGACCGGCATGGAGAGGAATCGCCCGTTTTCAACATCTTCAACGGCCTTCAGGATAACATCGTAGCCTGCGATCCCGGCGGCGATCACCA
>CACZZU010000009.1:2296-36391 GCA_902785765.1 uncultured Ruminococcus sp. | reverse complement strand
CTATGGCGTGATTATTCTCATCGGTATGGCGATTCTCTATCTCGTCCTGTCACTGCTGCCGATCTTTGAGCATAAATCCATGAGCGAAGAGCGGATGCTGCGGATCACGATTCCGGAATCACTGGAGTATTCCGGTGCGTTCGACGACACCTTCCGCCACTACTTGAGAAGCTATGAAAATGCCGGTGTCAAGACCACAGGCATGGGTTCTATGTTCCGTCTGTCTTTCCGTATCGTGATGAAAGACCCTGCCGAAGAGAAGGCTTTCATTGATGAGCTGCGTACCAAAAACGGCAATCTGGAGATCGCCGTACTGCCCTATACCGAACGTCAAAATCAACTGTAAAGGAAGTGCACTTTATGAAAAAGACACGTCTCGTTCTCTTTCTGTCCCTGCTGCTGACCGTTAGTGTCACAGCTGCTTGTTCCCAAAACAGCACGGACTCCTCCACGGCTTCTTCGGTTTCTCAACAGTCGGAGACTTCTTCGGCGGCGGATACGGTATCTTCAGCCGCCTCGGACGCAGACTCACAGAGTTCGGCGGATACCAGTACCGCTTCTTCGGACACAGACAGCAGTTCGGAAATGTTCTCCGACAGCGATACCAAGGATGTAACGGCTGAAACGCCGCACGCGACCATTACGCTGTCCGGTTCTTCGGCGGAAATTTCCGACACGACCCGTGGTTCCTTCGCAGATGGTGTACTAACGATCACCTCCAAAGGTATCTACCGTGTGAGCGGTTCTTCGCAGGATGTTACGATACAGATCAGTGACGATACAGAGTCCGGCAACATCTATCTGGTGTTGGATAACGTCACCATGACGAACACCGCCAACGCTTGTATCTACGTCAAAGCCTGCGACAAACTGATCGTGCAGACAGTCGGCACCTCTTCGCTGACTTATCAGAACAGCGACAGTTCGGCAAAGGTGGATGGTGCCATCTATGCCAAGGACGATGTTACGCTGAACGGCAGCGGTACCCTGAACGTCACCTCGAACCTGCACGGCATTGTGGTCAAGGACGATCTTAAAATCACGAACACTGCCCTGACGGTACAGTCAGAGGGTGTCGGCATACAGGCAGGTCAATCGCTGCGTATCAGCGGCGGTACGTTGGATGTGACCGCCGGACATGACGGCGTACAGCTTTCAGACAGTGATAACGCATCCGCCTTCTACTGCGAGAATGCGGTCATGAACATCACCGCCGGCTATGACGGCATTTCCGTGAAGGCGGAAGATGACACCAAAGATTTTACAGGCTATATCACCCTCAAGGGCGACACCTTGACAGTCACAACGGCGTCAGGGCAAGGAGCTTCACAGGCTAAAGACAGCAATACTTCCCAGAAGGGTATCAAGACCGATGGCGACATTACCATCACCGACACCGCCCTGACCATCTCGTCAGCAGATGATGCCCTGCACAGCAACGCCAATATCGTGATCCATTCAGGTACCGTGACGGTTTCTTCCAGTGATGACGGTATCACCGCTTCGGGCGACCTCACGATCAATGGCGGTACCGTGGAGGTGCTGAAAGCCTATGAAGGGCTGGAAGCAACTAATGTCACGATCAATGACGGTGAGGTGCGTGTGACTGCCAGTGATGACGGCATCAACTGTGCCGGCGGTTCGGATACTTCTTCGGATGATGAGCGTCCCGACCCGTGGAGTACGAACACGAATGCGAACTTGACGATCAACGGCGGCAGCGTCTATGTCAATGCTTCCGGCGACGGTCTGGACAGCAACGGTTCGATCTATATCACCGGAGGTACCACTATCGTAGAAGGTCCTACCAACGGCGGCAACGGTGCACTGGATAAGGGTGACGGCAACGGCTGCGTCATCAGCATTACCGGAGGTACGCTGTTGGCGATCGGTACGGCGGATATGGCCGTCAATTGCGACAGCGGCACACAGTGTTCGGCACTTGTTTCTCTGTCAGGCAGTGAAGGAACGACGATCAGCGTGGATGACGGTTCCAGCTTCTCCTTCACGACCTCCAAGAGTTTTGCGTGTGCGGTCTACTCTTCGCCCAGTCTGTCACAAGGCAGCACCTACACGATGACAGCCGGCGACAGTACTGCCGCTCTCGATTTCACCTCTTCGCAGTACTACTCGAACGTATCCGGCGGTATGGGCGGTATGGGCGGCATGGGCGGCGGTCCCGGCGGTATGCGATGAACGCAGGGCAGAGGGCAGCCTGCCTGATTGTGTGAATCGTTCCTGTCCGAGGAACAGGCTCTCACTCCTTTGCTAACACAAAATAGTCGGTGATGTTTCTCAAACACCGATGAAAGGCAACGACAGCATCGGCAAGGTCTTTCCTGTGGGAAAGCAGCCTTGCCGATGCTGTTTTTTGTGTATGGCAGACGATGGCATCGCCTTCATACTTTTTGTCGCTGTTGACCTGCGGTTGATTCACCGATGAACGGCGGTTAACCTGTCGGAAACCTCCTCCATGCACCCGTGGAGGTTTTCTTGAAAGGAAACCTCCTTGCCAATAATTTTTCGTGGCAAGCGGTACGCCTTTACATTCAGCGGACACCGCATCTTCTGCGGTTCTTTCTTCACCGATTGTTCGGAGCAATGCCTGATGAGCCAAAAAATACACCGGCAAGGGTCTTTCCTGGCGGAAAAGAAGCCTGTCGGTGTTGGGTGGTGGGAGTCATCGAACGTGTATTGGTACGTTCATGACGGTACGTTTTTTAGGACAATGCGTGATCTTCCGGAAACAGTGATGAACAGCGGAGAGATGGGGATTTTTCATCAATCTGCACGAAAAAGGAGGGCATATCTTGTGGTTGTAAAATCTTGACAATACCATATATGGTGGTATAATAGGAAACAGCCCTTATGATGACCCCTCGCCGCAGCACCTCTCAACGGCACCGTGAATGGGTCGGAAGAAGGGCAGAACCATTCCGTCTGCTGTGGCGAAGAACCGCACGGGCGGACGCACTATCCGGTATTATACCTCAAAACGACTGGCTGTGCAAGTTTTTTTTCGTGAGACAGTCAGGGAGAATCCATACAATTTTGAAAGGAGAAATAACCCCCATGAAGATCATCAAAAGAAACTCTTCGGAAGAGGTTTTTAACGGCGAAAAGATCGTCAACGCCGTCACCAAGGCCAATCATGCCTGCGACAGACCCTATCTGACCCCCGAACAGATTCGGGATATTGCCGAATATGTGGAGTACAAATGCTCCAAGATGGGCAGAGCGGTTTCGGTGGAAGAAATACAGGACATGGTGGAAGACCAGATCATGGCAAAGGGTGCCTTTGAATTGGCCAGACGTTATGTCAAGTACCGCTATAACCGTTCGCTGATCAGACGTGCCAACACCACCGACAACAAGATCCTCAGCCTGATCGAGTGCAACAACGAGGAAGTAAAGCAAGAAAACTCCAACAAGAATCCGACTGTCAACAGTGTACAGCGTGACTACATGGCAGGCGAAGTCAGCAAAGACCTCACCAAGCGTATTCTGCTGCCGAATGATATTGTGGAAGCCCACGAAGCGGGTATCATCCACTTCCACGACAGTGACTATTTCGCCCAGCACATGCACAACTGTGATCTGGTCAATCTGGAGGATATGCTCCAGAATGGCACGGTCATCAGTGAAACACTCATCGAAAAGCCGCACAGCTTTTCCACAGCTTGTAATATTGCGACCCAGATCATCGCACAAGTCGCCAGCAACCAGTACGGCGGTCAGAGCATCAGCCTCACGCATCTGGCACCGTTCGTGCAGATTTCCCGTGAAAAAATCAAGCGGGAGTTTATGGCGGAGCTGGACGAGATGGACTGCACCATTCCCGAAGAGAAGGTGGATGCCATCGTGGAGGAAAGACTGCGGAAAGAGATCACCAAGGGTGTCCAGACTATTCAGTATCAGGTGGTGACGCTGCTGACCACGAATGGACAGGCACCATTTGTTACAGTGTTCATGTACCTGAACGAAGCCAAGGACGAGAACGAGAAGCGTGACCTTGCCATGATTATCGAAGAAACGCTGCGTCAGCGGTATATCGGTGTTAAAAACGAAGAGGGCGTGTGGGTGACACCCGCTTTCCCGAAACTGATCTATGTGCTGGAAGAAGACAACATCACCCCTGACGGCAAGTATTGGTACCTGACGCAGCTGGCGGCAAAGTGTACCGCCAAGCGGATGGTGCCGGACTATATCTCGGAGAAGGTCATGCTCAAAAACAAGATCGACAAAAACGGCGAAGGACACTGCTATACCTGCATGGGCTGCCGCAGCTTCCTGACGCCCTACGTCGATGCCGAAGGTCATCCGAAGTATTACGGCCGCTTCAATCAGGGTGTGGTCACCGTTAATCTGGTGGACATCGGTTTGTCTGCTCACAAAGACCTCGACCAGTTCTGGAAGATTTTTGATGAGAGGATGGAACTGTGCCACCGTGCTCTTCGTCAGCGTCACGAGCGTCTCAAAGGAACGCTGTCCGATGCGGCACCGATTCTGTGGCAGTATGGAGCGATTGCCCGTCTGCCGAAGGGAACGCCCATTGATCCGCTGCTGTACGGCGGTTATTCCACACTGTCTCTCGGCTATGCCGGACTGTGGGAGTGCGTTTACAGCCTGATCGAGAAGAAACTCACCGAAGAAGAAGGCAAGCAGCTTGGTCTGCAAATCATGCGGAAGCTTAACGAGTATTGTGCCAAGTGGAAAAAGGCGGAGTCCATCGACTACAGCATCTACGGTACGCCGCTTGAGAGTACTACCTACAAGTTCGCCAAATGCCTGCAAAAGCGTTTCGGCATCATCAAAGGGGTGACCGACAAGAATTATGTCACCAACAGCTATCACGTCCATGTCACGGAAGAGATCAACGCCTTCGACAAACTCAAGCTGGAGTCTGAATTTCAGACGCTGTCTCCGGGCGGTGCCATCAGCTATGTCGAAGTGCCGGATATGCAGGACAACCTTGAAGCGGTGCTCAAGGTCATGCAGTTCATCTACGACAACATCATGTATGCCGAGCTGAATACCAAGAGCGACTACTGTCAGGTCTGCGGCTATGATGGCGAAATACAGATCATTACCGATGAAGACGGCAAACTCATCTGGGAGTGCCCACATTGTCACAACCGTGACCAGAATAAAATGAATGTAGCCCGCCGTACTTGTGGCTACATCGGTTCACAATTCTGGAATCAGGGCAGAACGCAGGAGATCAAGGAACGAGTCCTGCACTTGTCCACCCACGCCTTCCAGAATGCTGCCAGCGAATAACAGAAAGCGAATCGGCAGACACTCGGATGACGACCAGCCTGTCATCCGAGAACCTGCCGTGTTCGTTGTTCATCAAAAGAGGGGGGACGAGTGATGTATATCGGACAGATCATTACCGCCGACAGTGCCAACGGCACAGGGATACGCGTCAGCTTGTTTGTGTCGGGCTGTACGAACCACTGTAAGGGCTGTTTCCAGCCTGAAACATGGGACTTTTCCTATGGAAGACCCTATACACCGGCGATAGAAACAATGCTGCTCGAAGAATTGTCCAAAAGTTACTATGACGGTTTGACGATTCTTGGCGGCGAGCCTTTTGAACTGTCTAACCAGAGGGCACTGCTTCCGCTGATCCGCCGTATCCGCCGTGAATTGCCCGACAGGAATATCTGGGTGTACACCGGTTTTACCTATGACAAAGACCTGATCGCCGGCGGCTGTCGATATATTGAGTGTACCGATGAACTGCTCGACAACGTTGATGTGCTGGTAGACGGTCGTTTTGTCGAGGAACTGAAGAACATCACACTGACGTTTCGCGGTTCGGAGAACCAGCGTATCATTGACATGAAAGCGACCAGGGAACAGGGGAGGGTCATTCTGTCGCCCTTGATGCAGAAAAAAAGCAGATAACAGCAGCAGCCGTCTTTGTCCGGTGCGGACAAGGGCGGCTGCTGCTGTAAAGCCGAGGGGACAGCTGACGCATCTGCCAAGTGATCTTGAACGATGTTTGAGCGATGACTGCCTGGTTGGTACATAATAAAACAAAACAGCCCGATAAAATCGGGCTGTTCCTGATGCGGATAACAGGACTTGAACCTGCACGGGGTTGCCCCCACTAGCACCTGAAGCTAGCGCGTCTGCCAATTCCGCCATATCCGCCTATAATGGTGGGAACAATAGGGCTCGAACCTATGACCCTCTGCTTGTAAGGCAGATGCTCTCCCAGCTGAGCTATGCTCCCTTGTTTGTCCGGTCATTCATACGATACCTGATACCGAACTTCCTCCTCCAGAAGAGGGAAGAGGTATCGCTGGTGCGGGTAACAGGACTTGAACCTGCACGGGGTTGCCCCCACTAGCACCTGAAGCTAGCGCGTCTGCCAATTCCGCCATACCCGCTTATTGCGTGATACCGTATGGATAACCAAGCGATCTGTATTTCCGACCGCTTGATTATTATAGCAAAGCTTGTTTGGTTTGTCAACACTTTTTTGCGTGGAAACGCAAATTCCTTCCAAATCGCATGGTATTCCGGAAGATGGGGAAAAGAATTTGTGCAGTTCGTGAGAAAAATTTGGCGTATAATTCTTTGAAAGAAAAAAACAGCACAGAAAGTGTGCTATAATACATGGGATTTGGGAACCACACAAGAATGAAGATAAAAAGGATGGGAAAACATGAAATTTGAGGAAAGCTACACACTTGTGAAAAGAAAGTTTGACACCATGGACTTGAGCAAGGTCGATAAAGACTTTTCGGCGGTCATTACCATCACCGGCAAGAATGCCGGCTATATTTACGCCGCTTATCTCGGCGGCAAGAAGATCATTGAGCCGGTCAAGCACGACAAGGCAAGTTTGTTTGTCACCATGTCGGACGAGACGTTTGAACAACTGATGCAAAAGAAGCTGGAGCCGTTCAAGGCGTTTACCACCGGCAAGGTGAAGGCGAAGGGGAATATCTTTCTGGCGATGTCCATTTATAAGAAGATGAAGAAGTGAGCCGTTTTGTCCAGGAGGGAGTCGGCCTTTTTTGACTGGAAAAGCGGCAGCAAGAGCCTTGGCAGACTATGATGTGACGAGGATGTTTTGGCAGACGGTGCTTCCATCGATCTGAAAAATGTCAGCGACCCTTCTGCAAGGCACGGCATACCTTTTTCCACATACGGCATGACAAATGCCGCTAAATGTCTAATGACACACAACATGAAATATTTTACAATAGGAGTATGAGAATGTTAGGAGATGATGACATGGCAGACTTTTCTATGGACGAATTCTATCGAGGCGAATCCATGAATGCCTACCGCTTCTTTGGTGCTCATCCTGCCACAGAGGATGAGGCAGGGATCGTGTTTCGGGTATATGCCCCTCATGCCTGGCAGATGGAAGTGATCGGAGACTTTAACGGCTGGAACGGTTGGAACCATCGCATGAACAAGGTTAACAGCGGCGTGTATGAGCTGTATGTTCCCGAAGCAAGGGTTGGTCAGCTTTACAAGTTCCGTGTCTATCAGCAGGGCGGCAACGTGGTGGACAAGGCGGATCCCTATGCGTTTCACAGCCAGCTGCGTCCCGATACAGCGTCCATCATTACCCGTATCAAGACCGACAGCGTCTTCGATGATGCCGATTGGATGGCTTCCCGCAGCAAGTGCTATGACCGTCCGATGAACATCTACGAGATGCACATGGGCTCGTGGAAAAGACCCTACGGCAAGAGTGTGGCAGACGGTGCCGCACAGTGGTTCCGCTATGATGAAGTAGCGGAAGATGTCGTGAAGTATGTCAAGGAGAATAACTTCACACATATCGAGATCATGCCGCTGGCGGAATATCCGTTTGACGGTTCGTGGGGTTATCAGGTATCGCAGTATTACAGTGCGACTTCCCGCTACGGTACGCCCGAACAGCTGATGAAATTTGTGGATACCTGTCATCGCGGCGGTATCGGCGTGATCATCGACTTTGCCTTCGTGCACTTTGTCAGCGACAACTACTCGCTGGGCAACTTCGATGGTACGGCACTGTATGAGTATCCGCCGTCAGACGTTTCGCAGAGTCAGTGGGGTTCCTACAACTTCAACCTGTCCAAAGGGGACGTACAGAGTTATTTGATGTCCTGTGCGGCCTTCTGGCTGGATGTCTACCATTTTGATGGTATTCGCATGGATGCCATCAACAACGGTATCTACTGGATGGGCGATAAGAACCGCGGTGTCAATGACCGCTCGGTCGATTTCTTCAAGAAGATGAACTACAACCTCGACCATACCTTCCATAACGTCATGCTGATCGCAGAGGATTCTTCGGACTATCCCGGTGTTACCAAGCCGGTAGAAGAGGGTGGTCTCGGCTTTGACTACAAGTGGGATATGGGTTGGATGAACGATACCCTCAAATACATGAAGATTGACCCGCTTTGGAGAAGGGGCAGTCATAACCTCATCAACTGGTCGATGGCCTACTTCTATTTCGAGCGATTCATTCTGCCGCTGTCGCACGATGAAGTGGTTCATGGCAAGGCAACGATCGTACAAAAGATGTTTGGCGGCGATTATCACAACAAATTCGCACAAGTGCGGACGCTGTACACCTATATGATGACGCATCCCGGCAAGAAACTCAACTTCATGGGAAATGAGCTGGCGATGTTCCGGGAATGGGACGAAACCAAGGAACTGGATTGGTTCTTGTTGAATGAATTCCCGATGCACAAAATGTTCCACGACTTCTTCCGTGATCTGAACGCCCTCACCACGAAGAATCCGGCCTTCTATGAGAAGGACTATGAAGAGGGTGGCTTCGAGTGGATCGATGCGGATAATGCCGATCAGAATATGTATGCCTACTATCGTATAACGGACGGACAAAAGTATGCGGTTGTGCTGAATATGTCGCCTGTGACGAGAGAAAATTTCCGTATGGGTGTCAGGGACGATTGTACACTCACGGAAGTGCTGAACAGCGACAACCAGTGCTATGGCGGTACCGGTGTGCTGAATCCGCAACCCATCAAGTCTGAACCGATCTGTCACAATCAGTGGTACCACTCTGTGACTTTCACTTTGCCGCCGTTCGGTGCTGTTGTTTTTGAGGTCACAGATACCCCCAAGCCGGAACCGGAGACGGAAGAACAAGAGGAAGAAGCAAGCGAGCCCAAGGAAACGGCTCAAAAGGCTGACGAAACCGCAAAGGTGGAGAACACATAATATCTCACTAAAATCATGACCGCACGGAAAAGTCAGGTGCTTTCCGTGCGGTTTTCGTTGTGGAAATAGATAGTTTCCTCTTTCTGTTTTTAGTTAAAATACCTTCCGTAGGAGTCATAAAAGAGAAGCTGACGCAATTTTGGACACCTGATTTAGTGATAATGCTATCCGCTCTTGTGTTTTTACCAAAGTTATTTGTCAAACTTTTTGCATTATAGCTATTGCTATTTATTGGATATTCCTCTATAATTTGAGTGGTACTTGCATACAGAGGAAAATATTCAGAAACGGGGTGTAGCGGATGAGGTTGCGTAAACAGGCGTTAGGCTCTCGAAACTTGATCGGTGTCAGGGTAGAAGAGGTTCGCAAGAAGAAAAACATGAAGCAGAAAGAACTGTTGGCACAGCTTCAGGTACGCGGTGTCGACATGAACGCATCCGGTCTGTCTAAATTGGAGGGGCAGATCCGCTATGTGACCGACATCGAATTGGTTGCCCTTTCGGAAATATTAGAGGTGTCGGTGGACTATTTACTGGGAATCGGGATCAGAAAGTGACCCCTAACGCAGTCTTCGGACTGCGTTTTTTGCGTTTTTGGGGGTGAAACACGCAATTGGCGGTTTACTTTCCTGCCGGATTATGGTATGATAGGAGTATCACTTAAAGGAATGGGTGTTCGTGTCCTGTCGGGAAGGCAGATCACTTGCCAACGGGATACTGCCGGACATTCGTTATCATTATGGAGGTAAGATACACATGGAACAGTACAAACAGGAGTTTATCGAGTTTATGGTGGATTGTCAGGTGCTCAAGTTCGGTGATTTCGTCACCAAGAGCGGCCGCAAAACGCCCTTCTTCGTCAACACAGGCTTCTACCGCACCGGTGCCCAACTCAGAAGACTCGGACAGTATTATGCTGAAGCAATTCACAACACCTTCGGACTGGATTTTGATGTCCTCTTCGGACCTGCCTACAAGGGCATTCCGCTGTCAGTAGCCGCTGCGATCGCTATCAGCGAAAAGTACGGCACGGATATTCGCTACTGCTCCAACCGCAAGGAGATCAAAGACCATGGCGACAAGGGAATCCTGCTCGGCAGCCCGATTCAGGATGGCGACAAGGTCGTTATTATCGAAGACGTGACCACCGCCGGCACTTCCATTGAAGAGACGCTTCCTATCATCAAGGCACAAGGAGACGTGACACCGGTCGGATTGGTGGTCTCCGTGGACAGAATGGAAAGAGGTCAGGGAACCAAGAGTGCATTGTCCGAGATAGAGGAAAAATACGGTCTGAAAACGACGGCGATCGTCACGATGGCCGAGGTCATCGAACATCTCTATAACAAAGAGTACAAGGGCAAGGTCATCATTGATGATACCCTCAAAGCCGCCATTGATGCGTATTACGCCCAGTACGGTGCGGCAGAATAAGTACGGCTGCCCAGTACCACGCTTTTGGCAGACAAAGCACAGGGAAGAGACTTCTTTGTGCTTTGTTTTTCTCTCTGTCCCATGACACACAAAACTGGCAGGGGAGAGGCGGCTTTTTCTCACACAACATGAACAGGGAGGAAGCAGAGGTGTCTCCGCTGTATCACCACGGAGGGGAAAGTCTGCCCCACGGAGGGGAGCACTTTTCGTCTGACAGAGAACAGCGAAACGCCGTTTGGGTTTGTTTCCTCCGGCACACTGCCATACGATCTGATTGGAGTTATATCATACGCTGCTGAAACGGAGTCCTCACCATGAAAAAAATCTTCAGCCTGCTCTTGTCCGCTGTGTTGTTGTGCGGACTTTGTGCCGCTGCTCTACCGGCGGCAGGGGTATCCTTATCTGATGCCGTGACCGCCGATGAACGTGCGGAAGGAACTGTCCCTGTACTCATCACATTGTCCTCCCCTGATTTGCTGGAACAGTACCGCACCTGTGCAACGATAAAAGCACAAACGGAACAGCGGTTCAGCGATTTCCTGCTGTCTGCCGAAGGACAGCAAGCCACGGCACAGCTTCACGCTCAACAAGAAGCCCTGCGAAAGTGTCTGCAAGACCGTTTTCCAACCATTGACTTTTCGGAGAGCCGTTCCTATACAGCGATCACCAATGCCATGACCGCACGGGTCACGCTCTCGGACGTGGATCCCCTCAGGCAAATGGTCGGTATCCGCCGTGTGACGGCGTTGTCCTTCACCTATACGGAACCGACTGCCCGCCAAAACAGAGAAGTCTCGCAGGAGGAGAGAGAACCAAAAGAAGTGCCGGATAGTGCCGAGGTATCACAAGAAGAAAGCGACGATGGGGAAGTATCTGATATGCCGGCGGAAGATAACGAAGACGGGGAGGACGTTTTGCCCTCACGGGAAGAAAGTGACGGCGGAGAAGGTGCCGGTGTGTCCGAAACGGTTCGGGAAGACGAGCCGGAACCGGAGCAAAAGAAAGTGTATGACACCTATGGCATGGCATCCAAGAATAGTATCAACATTCGTGCTGCCTATGAAGCAGGATACACCGGTCAGGGACGTCTGATCGCCGTGCTCGACAACGAATTCAACGTTCACCACAAGGTTTTCTCCGTACCGCCGCCATCGCCCCGTTACACGCAGGAGATCATGCAGGCGATGCTGTCCTTTGGCTTTGGATTTGACGATCGCTACACGGCGGAGGATATTTTCTTCAACGGAAAGATCGTCTATGCCTATGACTACGGAGAGAACGACAATGTATGCCGTTCAGACGGTTCACAGCACGGCACACACGTCGCCGGTATTGCGGCCGGCAATAACGGCGGACAAGGAACGTTTGACTTCAAGGGCACCGCCTACGATGCTCAACTGGCATTATTCAAAATCGCTGACAAGAGCGGTCAGCTCCAGGATGATGCCATCATCGCCGCTTTGGACGATGCGGTGAAGCTGGCTCCGGATGTTATCAACTGCAGTTATGGAGCCATTGAGTACCTCACCCATGATTACGAAGGCAAACAGCTTTATGAAAGTCTGATGCAAAGCGGAACGGCGATCGCAGCGGCCGCCGGCAACGATGCCTACAATGGCTATGCGATGGGGGCAGAAGATGTGCCGACCTCTTATGTGCAATACAGCACGATATGCAGTCCGTCTAGTATGGACGGGGCGTTTTCGGTAGCGGCTTCGGTGCCGGAAGCGGTTTATGTCACGCACTATTCGCTGGTGTTTAACGAAGAAAACCGTGTACCGACCCGTATGATCTATGCTGACTTGTCCTTTGAGGACGTTTACGGGGAAATGATGGCAAAGTCTGTGCCGCTATCGCAAGAGGTGCTGTCGGAAGACGCGGCGGAAGACGAACTCGACTGTGTCGATTATGTGTATCTGGATGACATCGGACAGAACCAAGCGTTTCAGAGGAGAAGGGTGAAGGACAAAATCGTCATCGTTCACGAGAGCACCCTTCCCATCGAGACACTCATCAAACGCTCGATACAGTACGGCTGTTATGCGGTCATCGTCATCACGAAAGAGAAGAACAGCCGTCTCCGTCAGAACAGCGATCTCTCGGATTTCTTCGTCTATACGGTGGACAGCACACAGACGGAGTACTTTCGCTCACACCCGACAGGCAGGGTATCCATCCGTTCTGACCGCATCCTGCACGAAGAGACGGAGGCGAACGCCGATACGGTGACGGCGTATTCGTCCTTCGGAGCGAAGGCGGATTTGACGCTCAAGCCGGATATTACCGCCCCGGGCGACAATATTTTTTCCTCCGTGGACAAACAGGGGTTTGGGGTGATGTCCGGCACTTCTATGGCATCGCCATGTGCTGCCGGTGCCTATGCGATCCTGCAGCAGTATGTGTACAGTGAGGAAGCCATGCCGCTGCTGTCGCCGTCACAGACACAGGAACTGATTTATCAGCTTCTGATGAGCACGGCGAAGATCCTCACCTATCCGGACCGGTTGTATAGACTTGGAAAAAGCTCTCCGTACACGGGCGTATCTTTCGGTAGACGATGCCCGTCCTTCGGTGTCGATGGGAGAAAGTGCCGAAGGAAAGTACCGATTTTCCTTCGAGGTCACGAACCTTTCGGAAGAACCGTTGGTCTATACGCCGGATTGTCTCCTGCAAACAGACGGCTATCGGCTGTCTGAAGAAAATGAACAACAGCCGTCCCGCTATGTGCACCGTTTTGAACCGGATGACATCCGTTCACACGCCGAGGTGACGTTTGCGGCAGAAGGGAAGACCGTCAATATGGTGACGGTGCCGCCGCACGAAACGACGACCGTGACCGTCACCATCGCTTTGTCAGAGGTCTACCGCACCGCACACAGCCGCGTCTTTCCGAACGGGTTCTATGTGGAAGGATTTGTGTGCCTGCGTGATCAGTCAGAGGAAGGAGTCGACCTGCATTTGCCGTTTATGGGTTTCTGTGGAGATTGGTCGAAGGGACCCATCTTTCCGGCAAACCTCTATACCGGTCAGGCGTTTTTTCCGATGGGACAGAGCAATTTGGCGATCGTTTCCGCCTTTGAGACGGATGATTCCGCCTTTGCAGAGATCGCCGACAAGAATGTGTTCGACTATAACGACTTGCCGAGTATACTCTCCTTTGGCAGGAACAGCCTGCAGTCCTATTTGCACATTCCGGAGGAAGTGTACAGCTATTCGTGTGTGCTGCTGCCCAATATTGACGTCCTGCGGGACGTGATGGATTACACCATCAGTATCTATGACCAACGGGGAATCCTTCTTTTCTGTCAGAACTTCGGGGATGTTTCCTCCTACTTCAGCCCATACAGTGCCCCCTATACTTGTTTCACAGGGGCAGACAAACAGGCGGTCTTCCGACAGTATGCCGATTTTACCAGCACTTTAGCGGAAGGAGTCTACACCTATATTCTGTCAGCGTCTACGGTTGGCACCGACGGCAACCCTCAGCGAAGGGAACATCTCGGGTTTCGTGTGAAGGTGGATAACACCCGACCGGTGATCCGTGACTACTATCTGCAAAAGACGGCGGAGGGTCGTTTGTATCTGAACGTGACCGCTGAAGATAATACCTGCCTGCAAGGGCTTCGTCTGTCTGCGATGCAGTATGACACGCATCACGAGATTGCCGCCCGTTTTGATCTGTGGGAAGATATGCTGTCCTATTGGGGCAGTCAGGAAGCGTTGGTGTCTTATCACTATGACACAGCGACCCGACAGTATGTTTTCCGCTATGACCTGACACACTACAAGCAGTTCCTTCGTGCCAAAATCAACGAACAGAGTGAGATCTACCAAGATGAGGATGTGACCATCATCTTCGAGAAGGAAACGGACTACTCCAGCGTAGAACGCAGCCTGCTTTTGCTGGAAGCGGTAGACAGTGCCTACAACGGCAGTGAGGAGCAGGTCGTGCATATCGATCACTACGGGGAAGCAGTTCTGCATCTGGTCGATGAGGAGGGGCAGCCCCTCAACGGTGTGACGCTGACGCACAGAGGACACATTTATGAAAGTGATGCCAACGGCTGTGTGATGCTGAAAAATCTTCCGTTGGGCGGAAACGAATGTTACCTTCCGATGGATTATGTCCGTCGGGAAAACGGCCGACCGTACCTGCTGTTTACTTTGACGAAGGAAAACTATCGGTACGAGGGCACCTTTGTGCTGAAAGAGCGTGTGGTGCCGTCAACGCCTTCTGAACCGGAAGTGTCCCGTCCGCAGGAAAAGACGGTGATCGTGAACTTCAGGACAGGTGACACCGTTCAGCGGTGTCACCTGATAGTGATGACGATCACTGCGGCCGCTGCCCTGACGGCTGTTGCCGCCTGTTCCCGCAGACGCCCAAAACGCCGGCTTGCCGGTGAATAGCTGTCTGCTTGAAAAAACAGCACATCCCTGTTCGTGAGACAAAGATTTCCGGACAGGGGTGTGCTGTTGCTGTTATAGGGGATAAGGGGGAGCAGGTGCGGTGATTTTTGTCCCCTTGTTCATCGTGATTTCTCTATGCCCGTTAAGGGACAGAGGAGAAAAAATGACCTGTCGGTCGAACCGACAGGTCACGTCATTGTCTGCTGCGTGTGAGACAGATGCAGGATTACTTTTCACCGAAAATATTGAAACGGAAGAGCTTGGATTCGTCCTCCGGATTCTGACACTCAATATGAGCGTTGGTGATTTTGCCGCCTTCGATGAGCTGTGTCAAACCAATCAACTGACAAAGCTTGCTCTTGAGGTTCAGACGGTCACCCTCGTCAGTCACCAGAAATACATCGCCCTCACAGGTATCAATCACGGCCAGGAAAGCCTTCACATCGACATCATGCAGTTCAATAGCGTTGTTGGACATAGTAAGTACCTCCTTATAAAGTCATTGTCATGGGATCGTCTCTCGTAAGCCCCTTGCGGCTTACACTCTCATTATAGCACACAAACGCCGTTTGTCAATGTTTTTCGGCCAAAAAACCGCTTTTGTTTTATGGAATGTGCGGCAACAATCGTGTTGATATTTGTTCGTTTTGCACAAATATCGAATGGTTCCCGCCATTTTCACCCATTTTGGAGCCGCCCATCGGCTATTTTGATACATCTTTGTGCCAAAGCAGCGACACCATTGTCATGGGTGATGACGATGAGGGTCGAACCGCTTTGGTGAAGCTGCTGCAGGATGTGCATGATCTCCTGACCGGAACGGCTGTCGAGGTTGCCGGTCGGTTCATCCGCAAGTATCAGCTTGGGATGGGCGGCAATGGCACGGGCGATGGCCACTCGCTGTTGTTGTCCGCCGGACAGTTCAAACGGTTTGTGCATCATCCGCTCCGACAAGCCGACCATCGTGAGGGCTTTTTGTGCCAGACGGCGGCGTTCCCGCCGCGGCAGTCCCCGATAGATGAGCGGCAGTTCGACGTTTTCGAGAGCATTGAGGGAGGGGAGCAGGTTGAAACTCTGGAAGATGAAGCCGATGACATGGTTCCGCCAGTACGAGAGCTGGTTTTCTTTCATCGTGCTGACGGCTGTTCCATTCAGATGGTATTCACCTGTGGTGGGCTGGTCCAAACAGCCGAGAATGTTCATCAGGGTAGACTTTCCGGAACCAGACTGTCCCGTGATGGAGACAAATTCCCCTTCCTCTACCGAGAGACTGATATGATCGAGAGCGGCCACCACGCCGCCCTTGGTCGGATAGCGTTTGACGATGTCGGACAAGACAATGAGCGGTTCCACACCAACACCCCATTTCACAAGAATGTGTTATTATTGTGGCGTGGACAGGCACATTTTATGTATGGTCAGCAGCGTACTGACAAATTTTCTGCAAACAGCAGGCATCACACAAAGGTTTGCCGGCTTTACAGACCGCCCGTCCATGCAGGACGAGCCGATGACAGAAATCATTGGAACGGTCGGGCGGCAGCAGTTCCCGCAGGAGTTTTTCGATCTTAACGGCATCCTTGCTTTGGTGAAAACCGAGCCGACCGGTCAGGCGGATACAATGGGTATCCACCACAACAGCGGGCTGCCCGAAGATGTCTCCGACGATCAGATTGGCGGTTTTGCGTCCGACACCGGGCAGGCGTGTGAGAGCTTCGATCGTATCCGGTACGATGCCGTGGTATTCGTCCCGCAGCATTTGACACATAGCGACAATATCCCGTGCTTTGGTCTTGTATAGACCGCAGGTCTTGATGAGTTCTTCCACCTCCTGCACATTCGCTTCTGCAAACGCCTGTACCGTGGGGAAACGTTCAAATAACGCCGGTGTGACCATGTTGACCCGCTTGTCCGTGCATTGTGCCGCCAAACGGGTCGCAATCAGCAGCTGCAGCGGGTCTGTGTAGACCAGTGAACAGATGGCATCAGGATAGGCGGCTTCGAGTAATGCAACGGCCGTGAGTGCCTTTTCTTTCTGTTCCATGACAGTTCCCTCCTTTTGGTTGGTCAAAAAACGGTCAGTGAAGGACATCATCCACTGACCGTTCTCATCGGAAAGTACCGGATGGACGGCAATCAATGGCCGCTTTTTCGGTTCTTTCCTGCTCTTTTTTGATTATCTCACTTGCGGCTGTCCGGTGAAGTGACAGGGATAAACGTCAGGAGTTTTTGGCTGACTTAAAATGCCACGGGTTCCCGTTTCACAGCCGTTCCAAAAGTTTGTCTTTGTCGGTAGTGTCCGTGGAACGAACAGCAGCTTTGACATCCAGCAGCTTCGACGGAACAACGACCAATTCATCAGCACCGAATGACAGCAGTGTCTTGGTCATGTGGGTGTCGCTGGCCAGTTCGCCGCAGATGGCGACCGGCTTGTGCAGCAGATGAGCGTTGCGGCAAACAAGCTGTATCAGCCGCAGAACGGCTTTATGGTACGGCTCGTAGAAATACTCCAGCTTCTGGTTTTCTCTGTCCATCGCCAAGGTGTATTGTGTCAGAGAGTTGGCTCCCACCAGCACGAAGTCGGAGATGCGGCAGATTTCATCGGAAATGAGGGCAGCAGCCGGTGTGTGGATCATCGTACCCAGAGAGATCTCTTTGCAGTAGTCCTGCCCTTTGGCACGCAGAGCCAGCTTAACTTCTTCGAGGGTACGCTTGACGTAATCGATCTCTTCGACATTGTTGACCATCGGCAGGGCAAGCGACAGTTTGGTATGAACGGCTGCACGAAACAATGCCCGAAGCTGTGTCATAAACAGCTCTTTGTTGTCCAGCAGGACACGGATGCCCTTGTAGCCGATGGCGGGATTCTTTTCTTCTGGAATATCCAGATAGGGGATCGACCGTTCGGAGCCAAGATTGGCTAATTGTATCACGACCCTTTGGTGTTCATAGGCACGCAGCAAAGTTTGATAAACAGCCAACTGTTCTTCTTCCGCGGGCGGTTTGCTGCGATTGGCGAACAGGTAATCTGTGCGGAACAAGCCAACCCCTTCGGCATCGCTGTTGCGGGCTGTTTCAACCCCTTCCAGTGTGTCGACCAAAGCAGACAATGTGACGACCTGACCGTTTTTGGTGACGGAGGGCAGACCGATCTGGTCACGCAGCCGCTGCTGCTGTTGTTCATAGTGTTTCTGTTTGGCACGATAATGAGCGATGGTGTTGTGATCGGGACTGATATAAACCCGTCCGCTCTGTCCGTCAATGATAGCTTCCAGTCCGTCATAACGGGAGAGGGAACCCTTGATCTGCGTCACTAAAGGCAAGCCGAGAGTACGGGCAAGAATCGCTGTGTGGGAGTTGCGTGAGCCTTTGGTTGTGACAAAACCCAGCAGGTTTTTTTGCTTCAGACTGATGGTCTCACTCGGCAGCAGTTCCGAAGCGGCCACAATCACCGGTTCTTCATCTGCATTCAGGACGTTTTTCTTCGGGTGCAGAATTTCCAGAACCGTGTTGGCAGCGTCCATAATATCGCTGTAACGCTGCTGCAGATACTCGTCATCCATCGAGCGGAAAATTTCCGCGATCTTGAGGGCTGTATTATGTACCGCAAATTCGGCGTTGAAGTGTTCCTTGAGGATCAGCTCCTTGACGTTTTCCAGGAATTTGGAGTCCTCCAAGATCATGATATGGGTCTGAAAGATCACCGACTCACTTTTGGTGAGATGTTTACAGGCTTCGGCATACAGTTCCATCAAATGGCGTTTGGCTGCCTTGACGGCAGCAGTATAGCGTTTCAGTTCAGCGGCAGTATCGCTGACGGAGTACTTTGGTACGTTGTCCGAAGAGTTGGAGTAAAACGACAGCTTGCCGATCGCGATTCCGTTGGAAACGCCTTTTCCATGTAGCTCCAGCATGATGTTTCACTCCTTCCCTGACGGTAGTCATGGCAATAACATGATTGGTACGGTGGGGGAACATTCCTTTCGGTCGTGACCCGAACTTCCCCCAATACTATTAAACTATAAACTCCCAGTTTTGTCAATAATTTCGTTGATAATATTTGTGCTAGAGGAGACACTTTTGTGCCATTATAGATCAAAAATGTCGGATAGACTGCCGCAAGTTTGCAGCGGTTGTGGAAACAAGGCAGAAAAAGGAAAGTGGACAGCAGACGGTTCGAGCCATGAAAGCGGGCATCAGACATGCAGGAAAGAAAAAAGTCCGCAGGGGGAAAGTGGTGACAGGGGCCTCTGTGTACCGGTGGTGTGTCCCTGCTTGATGACAAAAGTCATTGACGAGTCGGGAACAGCATGATAGAATAATCAAGTAGGAAAAGGTGGAAAACCCCCGAAAAGGGGGCTGACTAACAAAGGAGTGTGATGGATGATGAAACGATTATGGCTGATCGTGCTGTGTCTGGCGAGCGTGTGTTTCTGTACGGCGTGTCAAAAAGATGCGGCAGAAGAGAAGCCTTCCGGAACTGCGGATGCGTCAGCGGAACGGGAAGAATCTTCCGAACCGGAACCTGTGCGTTTGCTGGATGAGAGCTTTGGCAAGCTGTACAGCGGCACCACATACTATTTGGAGACAGATATGACAGTAGAAAGCACCTCTTCGCCCGACACCAGCAGCCGTTACCATTTGACGATCGCAGTGGATAAGGCGGCGAATCAGGCGATGCTGCTGATGAACGTGGAAAACGGCAGTGAGAACCACATCATTATCCGGGACGGACAGTCCTACAACCTCAATGATGCAGACAAAACCTATACGGTGCAGTCGTTTGAAGATAGTATCGACCTGTTTGCCAGATTATATACCGCTGATCTGTATCTAGGTGTGACAGAACCGTTGACCCTGACCGATACCGGCGACAAGAAGATCACGCTGGACGGAAAGGAGAAGACGGTAACGTATGAAGAGTACCGCATGGCAGCTCCGGATACCTCCGCAGAAGCCACAGAAGAGGCGTATGTGACCTACTGCTTTGACAACGGAAAACCCTGTCAGGAAGTGCTGGAAACGGTCAGCGGCAAGACGACGTTTGTCTTTCGTCAAGTGACCGATCACCTTCCTGGTTCCGTAAGCTTTACGATGCCTGACGATTACCGAAAGAGCGGATGAGGCGGCTCTTTACCTGAAATGATTGCTGATCGGTCAGTCAGGGGGATTATTTCCATGAACGCCGCAGGAGATGAGAGAAACATTCGGAACAGGAGGGAAACCGCATGATCAATGTGTCACATCTGACAAAAAAATACCACCGGTTTGTGGCCAACAACAATCTGTCCTTCATTGTGAACGACGGAGAGATCGCCGTGTTAGCGGGTCCTAACGGAGCAGGCAAATCGACTGCCATCAAGTGTATCGCCGGTTTACTGCGGTTCGAGGGAGAAATCGAGATCGGCGGCTACAATAATAAATCGCTGGAGGCGAAGCGGATTCTCGGCTATGTACCGGAGATCCCCGCTCCGTTTGAATTGCTGACGGTTTGGGAACACATGGAGTTCATCGCCCGTGCTTACCGTCTGGAACATTGGAAGGAACGAGCCGAGCTCTTGATCCGCCGATTGGAACTGGACGATAAACGTGACAAGATGGGCAAAGAATTGTCCAAGGGGATGCAGCAGAAGATCAGCATTTGCTGTGCCCTGCTGATCGAGCCGAAGGTCGTGCTGTTTGACGAACCATTTGTGGGACTCGATCCGCACGCTATCAAAGAACTGAAAGCCATGCTGTTTGAACTAAAAGCCAAGGGGACGACCATTATCATCAGCACCCATATGCTGGACAGTGTCGAAGAATTTTGGGACAAGCTGCTCATTATGATGAACGGTCGTGTGGAAGCCGAACGGGAACGGCGTTTTGTGGAGAAGAGTGGTGAGAATCTGGAAGAACTGTTCTTCCAGATCACAGAAAAGCAGCCCTCTGCCTCGTCAAAGACGGAGGGAACACCATGAGATCGATCTTGTATTTGCTGCGGAAAAATGTCAAGAATGGGGTGGTGGATACCTTCCGGCATCCTCTCAAGCTGATTGTCTATGGTCTTCTGGCTCTCAGTCTGGTCTATGCGGTGATTCGCGGCTTCACGATGGAGGTCGACATCAACGATGTACTGGATCAACGCATCCTGTACGGCGGCTTTTTAGCGTTGCTATACTTTATCAGTATCCCGATCATGCTCAAGGGCATCAGTACGGGATCGACTTTCTTTACGATGGGCGATGTGAACAACCTGTTCACGGCTCCGATCTCCCCGAAAAAATTGTTGGTCTACGGCATTGGCAAACAGTTAGCGACTTCGCTGTTTTTGGTCGTGTGTTTTTCGGCTTATGGCAGTATGGCGTTCAAGCTGTTTGAATTGTCTGTGACATCTGCCTTGCTGTTGGTTGGCGGAATTGCCCTTATGCTTCTGATGGTGCAAATCGTTACCCTTCTGCTGTTCTGTCTGTGCAGTACATGGCCGTCTGTCAGCCGCTATCTCAAGTATTTCATCTACTCTCTGGCGGTATATGCTCTTGGCACCACGATTGCTCTGCTCTTCCGCAGCGGTATTTCTTTGGAGAACTTTTACACAGCCATCGCACAGCCGTATCTGGAGTATGCCCCTCTCATCGGTTGGGTACACGGGTTAGTGTTTGGGCTGATCAACGGCAACGGTACAGCCGTATGGGTGTACGGGCTGCTGCTGTTGGCTGGCTGTGTGGTGAGTCTGGTGGTTTTCTGGAGGACAAGACCGGACTATTACGAGGACGTGCTGCAAAGTGCCGAAAACTACTATGAGTTTCGGGAAAGTATCCGCACCGGCAATATGACCGAGAAGGTCATGCTCGGCAACAAAAAGATACAGCTCCGCCAGACGGGTATCCGTAAAGGGAAGGGTGCCACGGCTATTTTCTTCAAGCACATGAGGGAAGGAGCCAGACGCTCCCGATTCCCCTTCTTCAATATCAACACGGTCGTTTTGTTGGGGATCACGGCCGTCATTGGCTTTGCGATGAAGCAGTTTTTCTCTGCACCGAAGAATGTGACGGTGATCTATATCGCTAATGCGGTTATCTGTTCCTATGTGCAGTTCTTCTTCAGTGCAGCGGGAGACTGGGTGAAGGAACTGAACAAGCCTTACATCTTCCTGATACCGGATTCTCCCGTCAGGAAGCTTATGATGGCAGGAGCAACCAGCATCATCAAACCGTTTATAGACGGTGCGGCTGCATTTGTAGCGTTGTGGCTGATTGCAGGCGGATATCCTACCGATGTGCTTGTCTGTATGCTGACCTATGGCAGCTTTGGCTGTCTCTATATTTCCTCGAATATTCTGGCACAGCGTATTGTCGGTATCAGCGGCAACCGAGGTGTTTTCATCACCTTCTACATGGGTATCATGGTGCTGCTGATGATACCAGGCATCTTTGTTGGTATTCTGCTGCTGTCCGCTGTTTCGGCTGATTGGACGTTCATGTCTGCTACGATCCTCGGAACACCGGTGCTGGTGTGGAACTTGTTCATTTCCTTGATGATCTTCCTGCTGTGCAAGAATCTGCTGAACAACATCGAGTAGTGACCATGCACTCCCATAACGGTCAGAACGCTTAATGGAAACAGCGTGAAGGAGCGGGGGCACTTGTGTGTGACGGAATGGTTTTGTTCTGGCAAAGTACCGAAGCACTTCCCCGATTATTTTTTTGGAACCCACTTTACAAGCGGGTATTTTTATCCTATAATAAGGAAGTTGGATTTTAGACGAAGTGGAGAGTGGATCATGTTACAGTTTGAAGAATTGAAGCTGCAGTTGGAGGCGTTGGAACCCGACATCAAGGAACTGGCCAACGCTCTTGGACTCGACAAGATGAAAATGGAGATCGAACAGTTGGAACAGCGGGCGGCACAGCCGGGATTTTGGGACGATGTAGAAAATTCCCAGAAGGTACTCCAGAAGACAGGTGCCCTGAAAAACAAGGTCAATGCTTATGACGAACTGGTGACCGGTTATGAGGATACCATGGCTCTGATTGAACTGGCCAATGAGGAAGAAGATTTGTCCCTGTTGGACGAAGCCCAGCAGGAACTGAACGCGGTGGTACAAAACTATGAAAAGCAGCGTCTGCAAACACTGCTGACCGGAGAATATGACAGCAAAAACGCCATTCTGACCTTCCATGCCGGTGCCGGCGGCACCGAGGCACAGGACTGGGCAGAGATGCTGTACCGTATGTATCATAAGTGGGCAGAACAGCACGGTTTCAAGGTGGTCGAGGTCGATTATCTGGACGGCGAAGAGGCCGGTCTGAAAAGTGCTGTATTGCTGATTCAGGGAGAGAATGCCTATGGCTATCTCAAGAGTGAGTCAGGTGTGCACCGTTTGGTGCGGGTGTCCCCTTTTGATGCGTCTGGTCGCCGCCACACCTCCTTCGCCTCACTGGAAGTTATGCCTGAAATAGACAACACGGTGGAAGTGGAGATCCGCCCTGAAGATGTGAAGATGGACGTATACCGTGCCAGCGGTGCCGGCGGACAGAAGGTCAACAAAACTTCTTCGGCCGTGCGGCTGACGCATATTCCGACCGGTATCGTGGTAGCATCGCAGGTGGAACGCAGTCAGTACCAAAACCGTGATATTGCGATGATGATGCTGAAATCCAAGCTGTTGGAGATCAAGGAGCGGGAACACCTTGAGAAGATCGAGGACATCAAGGGTGTGCAGAAAGAGATCGCATGGGGTGCCCAGATACGTTCCTATGTGTTTATGCCCTATACGATGGTAAAAGATCACCGTACCGGTTATGAGACAGGCAACATCAATGCCGTGATGGACGGCGATCTGGACGGCTTTATCAATGCCTATCTGAAGGCCGCCAGCCTGAATAAGCTCAACACAGACTTTACAGAAGAATAATCATCGGTACAGAAGCTGATGTACAGGAAATTTCGATGGGAATTTTTTGTACATCGGCTGTTTTTTTTCTGCGGGGTATTTTTTTCAGGGAAAACGTGTGGTATACTATCTCGTGGTAAAAGTTTGCCGCCGTTAGACGGCGGTGCAGGACACGAACGGAGAGAAAAGCTTCCGTTCATCTGCAGGAAAGGAGCCGTTTCCTTTCTGAACGGTCGGAATACCGTCAGAGAAAGAAAACCTGTTGTCCGATGAAGACGATACGACGATGTATCGGCGGAAAATTTCCGCCGGTCAACAACAAGGAGAGTGACAATATGCTGCAAATGATTGCAGGCCGCAGCGGCAGCGGCAAAACGGAATACGTTCACAGATGTCTGTCCCGATGGTCAGACGCCAAGGAAGTGCTGCTGCTGGTGCCCGAGCAGAGTACCTTTCAGAACGAAAAGCGGCTGTTGGATACGTTAGGTGCCAGAAAGGCTGCCCGCATCCGTGTGATAAGCTTCAAGCGTTTGTACGATGCGGTGACGGAAGTTTATGGCGGACAGACGCTCAAACGGCTGGATGATGGTGCCAAAGCCGTACTGATGAGTTTGGCAGCCGAAGCAATGTCCGAAAAGTTGGAACTGTACCGCAGCCGCAGCCAGCGGAATGATTTTGTCGAAATGATGTTGGGGGCGGTCAATGAATTTAAGATGTGTGCCGTCACGCCCCAGCAATTAGCCGAAGCGGCCGGTAAAACGGCCGATCATCGTTTGCAGCAGAAACTCAAGGAGAGTGCGGCTATCTATGCTGCGTATGAAGCCCTGCTGCAAAAGGCGTATGCCGACCCGGATGATGACCTGACCCGTTTGTATGACATTTTGCAGGTTCATCCCTTCTTTGAAGGGAAAACCGTACTGATTGACGCTTTCAACGGCTTTTCAGGTCAGGAGAAAAGGATCCTCCAATGTATTCTGGAACAGGCAGAAACGGTTGTTGTCACGCTATGCTGTGACAAAGAGGAAAATCAGCACAGCGACCGTTCCATCTTCCGCGAACCGGCTGAAACGATGCGTTGGCTGCTGCACAAAGCCGAAGAAGTCGGACAGACGGTGGCTCCGATCCAATGGCTGACACCTGCTCAACGGTACCGTTCTCCTTCATTGGCAGCTATCGAGGAGTCGATCTTCCGCTTTGACGGAGATCAATACCTGTTGGAGGATGACGCTGTACAGATTTATGAGGCCGATGATGAATACGATGAGGTGCGGCAGGCGGCCCGGCAGATCAGCCGGCTGGTACGGGAGGAAAACTACGCCTACCGAGACATTACTGTGATCTTTCGTGACCCGGCACTGTACAAGAGTGTTATCCAGTCGGAACTGCCCAAGTTTGACATCCCGTTTTTTCTGTCCGACCCGCAGCTGCTGGAAGAAAAACCGCTGATCCGGATGATCTTGTCGGCTTTTGAGGTCGTACATTCGTCCTTCCATACCGAGAGTATCCTCTCTTACCTCAAAACAGGCATGACCTCGCTGAAAATGCACGAGGTTTATGAGCTGGAAAACTATGTGTACCTGTGGGATGTTCGTGGGTCACGGTGGCGAACGCCGTTTACCATGAACCCCAATGGCAACGTGGAAGAAGTGAACCAAGAGGCGTTAGCTTATCTGGAAGAACTGCGAAAAAAGGTGATGACACCGCTGCTGCATTTTGCGGAAGGGCTGTCGTCAGCCGCCAATGGCGGTGAAATGACGAAGGTCGTCTATCGTTTGTTAAAGGAGCTGGAGAGCGATAAGCGGATGCGGCATCTTGTCCTTCAATTTGACAGCGGCAGCGATTTGAAGCAGCGGGAGACCGAGGCACGCATCTGGGATATTACCATGTCACTGCTGGACAAGATGTATACCGTCTTGGCGGATAAGTCTGTGAACAGCCATCGCTACTACGATCTGCTGCGTCTGATGATCCGCAAGAACCCTCTTTCGGATATTCCGCAGACCCTCGATCATGTGATGATCGGTACAGCGGGACAGATCCGCAGCCAATCGCAGAAAGCGGTGTTTGTGATGGGAGCACTGGAGGGCGTTTTTCCGGCGGTGCCGACGGCTTCCGGTTTGTTCAGCGACAGCGAACGCACCGCTTTGTTGGGAATGTCCCTGCCGTTGTACGATGCTTTGGACGGCTTTACGCAGAAGGAAAAATTCAACGCCTATGCAGCTTTGTCTCTGCCGTCCGAACGGCTGTATGTGAGCCGCTACCTGTCCAATGCCAATGGTGATCCCTGCGAACCCTCTGTCATCATCAAAGAGATCAGAAAAATGCTTCCGCAGGTTACTGTCAGACGCAGCAGCGATCTGTCTCTCGAAGAACGCTTCTTTACTCGCCGGCAGACGTTTGAAGAGTGTGCTGTACGCTGGCGGGAGGATACGGCTGCATCAGCCGCCCTGAAAGAAACTTTCCGTTCCTCGCAGGATTATGCCGGACAATGTGCGGCCATCGACCGTTTGCTGAACGAGGAACCTTACCGTATCGTCTCCGCAGAAAAAGCCAAAAGGCTGTTTGGCGAAAAGCTGTCGCTGTCGGCCACGAAGACAGAGGATTACTACCTCTGTCCGTTCAAGTATTTTTGCCGCTACGGTTTGAAGGCATATCCGCGGAAACGGGCTTCGATGGATGCGGGTATGTACGGCAGTGCTGTGCACTTCATTCTTGAAAAGCTGATGACGAATGAAGACCACGAACAGCTTAAACAGGCTGAACCGTCTGTGTTGGCGGAAATGATTGCCCGCTACACGGAAGAATACCTCCGTGAGATCGGCGGAGAAAGCGAGCGTACCGAACGTTTTATGGCACAGCTGGACATCATCAAGCGGAACCTTACTCTCCTGCTCAAGAGGCTGATCGACGAGATGAAGGCCGGTTCGTTTGAACCGACCGATTTTGAACTGACCATCGCTCCCGAGGGGGACTTGCCGCCCTATGAATTGAAGCTGCCGTCCGGCGAGACGATCGTGATTGTGGGCAAGGTTGATCGTGTAGATACCTATGTCAAAGATCAGTGCAAGTATATCCGCATCATCGACTACAAGACCGGTACCAAGCAATTCCGTTTGTCAGATGTACTGTATGGACTGAATATGCAGATGCTCCTGTATTTGTCGATCATCCGGAAAAACGGACAGGCACGTTACAGCGAAGAGGGGCAGTATCAATTGCTGCCCGCCGGTATCCTGTATATGCCTTCCACGCCTGTGGCTCCCACAGGGAACTATCGTTCGGACGAGCAGACAAAAGCATTGCTCCAAAAGCAGCAAACAGCTTTCTGCATGAATGGTTTGTTGTTGGAGGATGAAGCCATCCTGAAGGCGATGGAGACCGATGGAAAGGGACTGTTTATCCCCGTGAAACTGAAGGACGGCAAAATGCCCGAAAAAGACAAGAGTCTGGCGACACTGGAAAGTTACGGACGGATTTTCTCGTATATTGACAGGAAGCTGCTGCACATGGCACACTCTCTGTATGAGGGCGGCATTGAACGTTTGCCTCTCAAGGGCAGCGATGTGAACGCCTGTACCTACTGCGACTATCGCACGATCTGTGGCTTTGAGGAAGGAAAGAAGACCCGTCAGTTTGTCAGCCCTGATGAAGATGTTCTTGCTATCATGGAGAAAGAGGAGGAAAACGACCATGCCTGAAATGTCTTTTACACCGGCACAGCAGGACGCTATCCATGCTTCCGGTGGAGCGGTCATCGTATCGGCGGCTGCCGGTTCCGGCAAAACCCGTGTACTGGTGCAGCGTGTTCTGACAATGCTGACCGATCCGGAACACCCACTGGAAGCAGACCGTTTGTTGATGGTGACGTTTACGAAAGCCGCCGCCGCCGAAATGCGTTCCCGTATTGCGGCAGCGATTGATGAGCGGCTGCTGTATGAACCGGATAATGTGTTGCTGCGGCGGCAGCAATCTTTGCTGCCCCGTGCGGATATTTGTACCATCCACAGCTTTTGCAGCAAGGTGATACGCGAGAACTTCTATCTGTTGGACATAGATCAGAACTTCCGTATTGCATCTGACACAGAATGTGACGTTTTGCAGCACCGTGTATTTTCCGAACTGATCGAGGAACAGTATCAAGCCAGAAACAGCGACTTCCTTTTGTTGAGTGAGCTGCTGTCTTCTGCGAAATCCGACAAAGACATGGAACGGGTCTTGCTCCAACTGTACCAAAAGAGCAGTTCCCATCCGTTTCCCGGAAAGTGGATGGAAGAGGTAGCGGCCTTTTATGACCCGTCTGTACCGGTCAGCCAGACCGCCTGTGCGGCAGCGGCGTATGATCGCTTGAAGAGTGCCCTGCCGTATTTACAGGATCAGTATCAGCGGGCGGCGGAGGTAATTCTGAACAATGACGCCTTCTGTACCGGTGCTGCGACCTGTGGAGAAAACAAACTGGACAAAATGAGGCTTTTCCTGAAGCAATTGCAGACGGCGGTGGAGCAGGAAGAGTGGGACGCTCTGTCCGCTTGTATCAGCGGCTTTAGAAAAGTACCGTATCGTAAACCAACCAGCAAGAAACTCCCGGTCACGGATGAAGAATGTGCCATCGTGAGGAACAGCTTTGACAGCATGGACGACATGGTGTTGAAGACGCTCCAGCCCATTTTTGCAGTGGATACCGCCGCTTATCGGCAGGATGCCGAACAACTGTATCCGGCGGTACGGGCACTGGTCGATCTGCTGAAGAACTTCGAGACACGCTATTTTGCAGCGAAAAAGGAACGGGGGCTTTTGGACTATTCCGATCTGGAGCATCTGCTGCTGAAATTACTGGTGCAGTATGACGAGGACGGGATGCACAAGACCGACTTCGCCCGCACCCTGTCGCAGCAATACGACCAGATTTTGGTGGATGAGTATCAGGACACCAACGAGACACAAGAGTGTATCTTCCGGTTCGTGTCACGAGAAGAGACCAATCTGTTCGTGGTGGGCGACATCAAACAGAGTATCTACCGTTTCCGTGAAGCCCGACCGGAGATTTTCAAGGAACGCCGGAAACGTTCCTTGTTATATGACCGTGAACGTCCACAGTTTCCGGCCAAGATCATTCTGGATAAAAACTTCCGCAGCCGAGAGGGTATCATCGACAGTGTGAACTTTGTTTTTCACGCCATCATGTCCGATCGGGTAGGGGAAATCATCTACAACGAAGAGGAAGTCCTGACGTTCGGCAAGGAGGATTACCCTGCGTGGACAGAACCGTCTGCGGAATTGTATTTGCTGGACAGTGCCGCCATTCGTGAACAGCAAAAAGAGCAGGAGGGTACAAAACCTCCCGTCATGGAAGCCCGCTTCATCGCTCAATTGATAAGGGAAAAAATCGACCGCAAGATGCAGGTGACCGATCACGGACGGCTGCGTCCTGTTCGCTACGATGACTTTGCGGTGCTGATGCGGTTTGTGTCCACCCACGGACAGGAGTACGCAGACATTCTGAACCAAAACGGTATCCCGGCTTATGTAGATACCCCGTACAGCCTGTTCGGGTGTTATGAGATCAACATTCTGCTGTCTTTGCTGAAAATGATCGACAATCCCCTGCAGGATATTCCGGCTTTAGGCGTGTGGATCAGTCCGGTGTTCGGCTTCACGCCCGATGATCTGGCCGATATTAAGGCACAGGCCAAGGGACGTTTTCTCTTCCAGAAGCTGTACTTCCTGCTGAAGGAACCGGAGAACGTCTCGGAGGAACTGCTCCGAAAAGGGCAGCATTTCATGCAGCAGTTCAATGATCTGCGGAAACTGTCTGTGACGATGTCGGTGAGTCGGGTACTGCATACGTTCTTTGACCGGACGGGATTTCTGCCGATCATGTCCGCAGCCGAAAACGGCGATATTCGCCTCAAAAACATCCGCAAGTTCATGGGCTTTGTGCAGGGCTATGAAAAGGGCGGTAAAACCGGTCTGACCGAATTTGTCCGTTACCTCCACCATCTGGAAGAAAGCGGTACGAACATCAGCGTAGCGGATACCGCTCCCACGGATGCGGTACGGATCATGAGTGTCCACCATTCTAAAGGACTGGAATTTCCGGTGTGTATTCTGGCGGGACTCAATGCGTCCGGCGACAAGGACAAAGGAGAAGTGCTGTATCACCAGGATCTGGGTTTCGGCTTCAAGACGATGGATCAGGATACCCATATCAAGTTCAATACGCTCCAGCGAAATGTGATCGACCTGTGTCAGACCGCAGAGGAACGCAGCGAGGATATGCGTATTCTTTATGTTGCGATGACGAGAGCGAAGGAACAGCTTGCAGTGGTGGTGAATTATGCCGGCCGAACCAGAGACAGTCTGGAGAAGAAGCTGAAAGAACTTTCGGACAAAACGGTGCTTGAAGAGGGACGTATCGCTCCTTATGCGGTGGCAGGAGCGGATTGTCTGGCAGACTGGCTGATGATGTGTGCCATGGTGCATCCTTCCATGAAGGAACTGCGGGAAGAGGCAGGACGTGCCGATGGGGAAGTTCTGCCATGTGCTACGCCATGGCAATACCGGCGGGTGACTGCGTTGGCAGAACGGTCGGATGCGTCCGGTGCCGCAACAGCAGCCGCAGCACCGGATGAAGCTCTCCGGCACCTGTTACAACAGCGTTTTGCTGAATACTATCCCTATCAGCAGCGTACCACGATCCCTTCAAAGGTATCGGCCTCTTCTCTGGCACATACCTCCCAACTGGACTTTCATATTGCCGAGAGCCGTCCGGCCTTTATGCAGGAGGAAAATATGACAGGTGCCGAAAAGGGTACCGCTATGCACACTTTCCTGCAGTATGCCGATTTTGGTGATCTTCGGCACCATACCGAACAGGAAAAGCAGCGGTTGGTGACGGAAGGCTTTTTGACCTCTCAACAGGCACATGTTATCCGTGACCGTGATATTGAAGGGTTCCTGAACAGCGGGGTGTACCAAGCTATTATGGCTGCCAAGCAGATATTGCGGGAATATCGTTTCACGGTAAATCTGGCGGCCTGCGACATAGACCCGTCTTATTCCGCCGAAGACAGCGTGATCCTGCAGGGAGCCATGGACTGCCTGCTGGTCATGGAAGACGGTCTGATGATCATTGACTACAAGACAGATAAAGTACAGGACGTACAGATGTTAGCGGAACGCTACCGCACCCAACTGCTGATGTACCGCAAAGCGGCCGAACAGCTTTTTGACAAGCCCGTCAAAAAGTGCTGCATCTATTCGCTCTACTGTGCACAGGAAGTGACTGTGGACGCATAATCCTCCGGCAGCCGCATACACATAGACCATGGTGTGCGATCAACACTGACGGACAGGTACGCCGGAGAACCTTCTGCGAGGCTGAAAGAAGGTATCCTCGGATTCCTGTCCCTGAAAGTGGTTCGGTATTCCGAACCATGCGGTAAAACGAGGAGGCAGCAGCATGGATATGGTTTCCGCTCTGGCAGTGAGTTTTTCTTTGGCAGCCGATGCCATGGCCGTAGCCGTTTGCTGCGGTATGAAGTGCCGGCGTTTTTACCGAAAAACGGCCTTGCTGACGGCCCTGATGTTCGGCTTTTTTCAGATGTTGATGTCTGTGCTGGGCTGGAGCATCGGCAAGGTCGGTCTTCGCATGATCGAGGGGAAAGAGAGCATTGTCTCGTTTGTGCTGTTGCTGCTGCTTGGTCTGAAAATGCTCTGGGAATCCCGCAAAGAACCAACAGCCCCTTTGGCGGTGGTCGGGACAGGTGAACTGCTGCTGTTTTCTATTGCCACCAGCATGGATGCCCTGGCACTTGGCACCGTACTGCCCATGACGGTCGGAGCGGATACGCCGCTGTCATTGTTGTGGGCGATTCTGCTGATCGGCGGCGTGACGTTCCTCTTATCCTTCGGCGGTTTTTGTTTCGGTCACCGTTTTCAGCATGGCAGTGCCCGTCCGGCGGCCTTTGTGGGTGGCTGTCTGCTGATCCTGCTTGCCTTTAAGACTTTACTGTTGGGATGAAAACAGGGAGAAGAAAATCGTGTGGTGGCGGGCTTCTTCTGCAAAACAACGATTCCCCATTGGTTTTCAAAGGGGAAAACCGTAGGGAAACAGCGGGAATCCTGTCGAAAGTCGATCCGTGTCCGAATGGTATTGTCCGTTCGGGCATTTTTTATGTGACCAAAATCTGTGCGACTCCTGACAGTAAGGAGAACGGCTTGGTAAAAAAACGGACAAAGCGGTTTGGTTTGTCCGCCAACCGTTCGATTCTCTGCAGCCGGCTTCTGTTTTTATACGACAGAAATCCCCCTGTTCACATAGGGAAAACCACTGGAAAATATCTCTGAACTGTTGTATAATAGTGACGATCCATCGTAAATGTATTGCACATCTATGAAGGATGAAATCATTATTTCAGGAGGTTTTTTTATGAACCAGTTTGACAGCTTCTTGGGCAGTTTGTCAGGGGGGCAGCGTGTTCGGATCACGCAGACCAACGGACAAGTATGGGAAGGCACCGTGGTGAATAATGACGGTACCGACTCACTTCAGCTGCAGGTCAGTATGACGACCGTTGTACGGTATCGTGCGATTGATTCTCTCACCGTGATAGCGGAACCTGTCGTGGCAGCGGCTCCCGTTCCAATGGCCGCATCGTTTTCTGCTCCATCCATAGAAAACGTTCCGGATGTGGTACCCACCACCGTGCCGGCCGCCGAAGCAGCTTCACGCAAGGACTTCGATCCGGAAGCTCTTCCTGCTGTTTTGCCATTGGTTTCCAAAGATTGGCTGTATGATCGGGAAACCAATGAAGAGGTACTCAAGGAGATGGTTGATAAGCTATCGGCTGCCGATCAGGCATGGATACGGTCAACGATCAATAGTCTCTTGGCGGCTTACGACAAGAACGATCTGGATAATATGCAGATCATAGCCGAAGAATTATGGCAGTTGGTTCGGAAGAAAAATATCTCCGATATGCACAAGGCGTATCAGATCGCTGCGGCTGGCGTTTATCTGGCCGGCGACTACCAGAAGTCCATCCGGATCCTGTATTACAATCATCAGCTCCGGGAAGCATACCTGACGGCTTTCAACGCCGCTTACCGCATGAACGAAGAAATCAAGTATCATCGTCAGGCGGCCTCACTAGCCGTGTTGTATTTGCTGAACAGCCCTTCACAGGAACACTATGAAGAAGCAGCGGCGTGTTTGCGGGAGACCTCTATTCGCTGCAAGGATATTTCCGGCGTGCAGTACCTGTCGCTCCACTATCAAAATGACCTTCAATTGGCCTATTGCTATGAGGTCATCCGGCGTATTGCTGACAAAGCCAAAGTCAGTCTGCTGCCGAACCAAAGTATCGATGAAATGATTGCGTCGCTCAAAGAAAAATATACAGGTGCCGGTATTGTATCGACCCTCCAGCAGTTGGAAGAAGACAAGGCGGCTTTTCTGACATCCGCTGACGAAGAAACGAATGAAGTAACGATCCAATCGGATGAGGATGGCAACCGCTACGATACGACCGGCAGCATCACCAAACTGAATTCCTTTGAGGATAAAGGGAAGATCACCGGTGCCAGCGGCAAAGTCTATGAATTCGAGTTCAGTGATATTCGGGATGCCAATTTCCGTCAAAAGGTCAAGACTATCGCCGGACAGTCCAAAAAGAACGTGAACCTGCCGGTGAATTTTGACGTGGAGACACGTTATTCCCGTTCCGTCGCTATGAATATTTCCTCGCGTGAGAAAGGGGTATCTGTTGGAGGAACCGTTCCAACGGAAACGACTGCCCCGAATAAGCTGTTCACCGAAAAAAAGTACGAGGCCGCCTTGGAAGGTTTCAAGAGACTGCTGTCGGAAGGACAGCGTGAAGCAGGTTTTTGTGGCTGTGTCAAGTGCTGCCTGGCATTGAGCAATCTGTCAGAGGCATATCAGCAGCAATATGTGCCCGTTTTGCGTGAATTAGTGGAACAGTACGGCGAAACGTTCACACTCACCATGAAGATCGGTGTTTCCCTGTATGACAGCTACGTCAAGTTAGAAGAATACGGCAAGGCCGTTGCCCTGATCGACAGAATGGTGGCGGACGATCTGTTAAAGCCCGAGACGACCAGCTTCCACTACCGCAATATGAAAGCAACGTTCCTGCGGCGTACCGGTGA
>CACZZU010000009.1:0-2222 GCA_902785765.1 uncultured Ruminococcus sp. | reverse complement strand
CACCTACCTGGAGATCGCCGAAATGTATCTGGAACTGGAAGACTGCCAGCAGGCACGGTACTATCTGGAGAAGGTCGGCAATAATCCCAAAAAGGAAGAACTGCGTGTTCGTCTTCAGCAGACTCATAAGAAACAAAACGCCCTCAAGCTGTCAGATACGGACACAGAAGCGGCTGTTGACAGTCAAACGGCTGACGGGGGAGAAACCGCCGAAGATATACAGCCTTCCTCTCCCGAACCTGACGAAACGTCTGCGTCCGTCACTTCTGACGAAGGGGAAGCTTCTTTCCGTGAAGTTTCTGGAGACCAATCACCCGAATCGACCGATACAGCAGAGGAAATAGATGAAGAGGAGGAAGCGGACGAGGAAATGGTCGAATATACGGACGAAGCCGCTTTCGATAAGCTTATCACCAGCGATAAGGACATCTTCGAGACAGCCTTGTCATTTCCGCCCCATCAGATAGAATGCCTGATTGCCTTTTTGGCAGCAGGAGAACACATTTGTCGGAATACCCACAGCGACCGTCCTTCCGTTTATCCGGAACTCTCCCTGACGGAGTCCATCATTTCTGTCAGTGAACTGGTGTATGCTGCTCTGGACGCTTATGGTTTCCATAAGCCGTTAGGCAGCCGGCTGTTCCTGGACTACCTTAATGCCTGCGATATCATTCCTGCGTATAGTGATACCTTCTTTGTGGCAGCCGCCCTGCGTGCTATGTTTGCGGATAAGACGCTCCAGACTTACGAGATAGGGAGACTTTCCGCCAATCTGGAACGTATCACCCCGGAAGCTTATCGTTCTAAAGTGATGATGCTGGCCGATCAAATGCACACCTTCAAAACCATGACAGGTTACAGCATGGATATGTTTGCCGACTACAATACCCGCAACGAAACGACACAAAAAATCATCCGCAGTGCCGAACAGTGCCGTGAATATATTGGCGGACGTGTCAAATCCCACGAAAGTCAGGGACGTCTCCGCCGTGCCCGTGAGATGATTTTCCATGACAAGAAGAGTATCATTGCCGATGCGTTGGATGTTGTTTGTGCAGATAACATCCGTGAACTGGAGCGTATCAAGCGTACTATGACAGATACGTTTATGAAAAATGCGGAATCCCTCTCGGTCGAAAATGTGGACAGCAAGAAGCTTGACCAGTTCATTGACATCCGCTGGGATATGGCTCGTGACGAGATCCTTTCCGAGAAGAAGCACGTCAACCGCCCGTATGACCACCTGAAGAGCGGCCGCCGCAACAATACCATTGTCATGCTCAAACGTGCGATCGACTGTATCTGTCAGTGGGTGAACGTTTCCGAAAGTGCTGCTGTTACCAAAGATGTTTATTCACTCGGTCAGTATACTTCTTGCCGGGAATCTATGATCGAACAGCTCCGCCAACTGGAACAGCAGACGCAGACAGAACTTTCCGAAGGCTTCGATTGGGGACTGTACAGTATTCACTCGGCTGTCGCACAATTGCTGGCTAAAATGGAGGGAACCTATGATGCTTCCTCCGAGAAGTATATGTTCATCCACTTCCTCCGCACCGATCATATTCTGCTGGACGAGGATTATCTGCCCGATCTGACCTCCACTTTCAGTGATCTGCCGGATTTCAACATCTTCGCCCGCATTAAAGCCTATGCGGCTGCCCAGCCCATGGAGTGGACAGACCGTATCAAGCAGATTTTCAGCGATGACATCCACCATAACAACTTCCGTTCCGCTGAATTGCTCTACCATTATGGTGAGGCGATAGGAGACAGATCGATCACCGAACACCCACTCTATGAACGTCTGTCGGATTGTATCAAGTCAGCCCGCAAGCGTACCGTGTATTTCTATCAGGATTTCAAAAACGAACTGGAACTGTACGAAAGCTACGGCAGCATCTCCGACACCACCGGTGATAAAACCTTTGTGGCTCACAACATTGATGCGTGGTACAGCGTAGCCGTCACGTCAGGGAATTTCGGTTTCTTTACCGACCTGATGGATGCGTACCGCCAAACGATCTTACATAATGCGGAGGGTATCGCTGTGAAGCTGATGAAGCAGCTCGATGATCTCGCCAGCGATCCTTCGTATGATTTTGGCATCTACTCGGTGCAGCAGATCAGAGATCGCATCGAAGACCGCAACTTTGCGATCGCTGAAAATATCCTGAACTGCATTCGCCGCAGCGATACCAAACATATCACGGACTTCACGC
>CACZZU010000008.1 GCA_902785765.1 uncultured Ruminococcus sp. | reverse complement strand
CTTTTCATATGGAAAGTTGACAGGCACTACCATCCTTTTAAGAGCCTGTGCCAAGCTGAGGGCTGTTTGATTTTTCCCAGAACTACTTGACACGATCCCACTGGGTCTGCTTTCTTGCAATTATCGCCCAACAATGCTATAATACTGGTAAATAAGGATAAAGGAGAATGGTAATTCTATGAAAATTGTGATTTCCGGTCTGGGTATCATTGGCGGTTCACTGGCAAAAGCCATTAAAAAGTACACAGACCATACGGTTTATGGCATGAATCGCAGTCAAGAACCCTTGCAAAAAGCCCTTTCCTGCGGTGCGATAGATGCCATCGCCGATGAAGAAACACTCCATACAGCAGATATGCTGATACTGGGTGTTTATCCTGATGCGGCGGTAGCCTTTATTGAGCAACACGGTGCTGACCTCAAGAAAGGCTGTATTGTACTCGACACCAGCGGCATTAAGACAAAAATTTGTGATAAACTCACTTCCTTAAGTCACCAACATGGGTTTGTATTTGTGGGTTTCCATCCGATGGCCGGCAAAGAAAAAAACGGTTTTGACGTGTCAGAAGCGGACCTGTTCGTCAAGGCCAGTGCCATTTTGGTGCCCATTGAGGCACCGCAGGATGCGGTGGAAACAGTAGCTTCTCTGATGAAGAAACTGCAGTTCGGACAGATCGTTTATACCACACCAGAGGAACACGACCGCATGATTGCGTTTACCTCTCAACTCCCCCATGTTCTGGCATGTGCGTATGTATTTAGCCCACAGTGTCCACATCATAAAGGATTTTCGGCGGGCAGCTATCGAGATGTGTCACGAGTGGCTAATATCAATGCGGTTCTTTGGTCAGAACTGTTTATTGAAAACAGCCAGCCGCTGATCGACGAGATACAAACATTGATCGACCATCTTACGGAGATACAGCAAGGTATCCGCAAGGGTGACCGTGATGAACTGGCAACTCTGTTGCATCATGCCAAAGAAATCAAGGAGGCGTTAGGCGAATGAAAACGATTCATGTCCAAACTGGACGAAGCTATGATATTTTGATCGAACACAACCTGCTCCAGCAGGCAGGTACCTATATCCGTCCCTTGACGAAAGCCATCCGTGCGGCGGTAGTCAGCGATAGTCATGTGGCACCGCTGTATGCCGAACGGGTCATGTGTTCTTTGAAAGAGCATGGCTTCGAGACGTCCCTCTTCACGTTTGAAGCAGGAGAAGAACGGAAACGTCTGTCGACTATCGAGCAGATGTATCAGCACTTTTTAGAGCATCATCTCACACGAACAGATATTGTGGTGGCCTTGGGCGGTGGCGTGACAGGAGATATGGCTGGTTATGCGGCGGCGACATACCTTCGCGGTGTGGATTTTGTGCAAATCCCCACCAGCTTGCTGTCACAAGTAGATTCGTCCGTCGGCGGAAAGACCGGTGTTGATCTGCCCGGTGGAAAAAATTTGGTCGGTGCTTTCTGGCAGCCGATTTTGGTGCTGATCGACCCAGAAACACTACAGACCCTCCCCCCTGCCTTCTTTCGAGACGGTTTGGGTGAAGTGGTCAAGTACGGCTGCATCCGCAGTCTTTCGCTGTTTGAACGGCTGGAACAAGAAGAAGCTCGTTCCTTTATTGATGACATCATCTATGAATGCGTGACCATCAAGCGAAATGTGGTAGAAAATGACGAACGTGATACCGGAGAACGGGCTATCTTGAATTTCGGACATACTCTTGGTCATGCCATCGAAAAGTTGGGACATTATACCGGTATGACACATGGTGAAGCAGTAGCCGCCGGTGCGTCCATCCTGACACGCATCACCGAAGCTAACGGCTGGACGGCCGCCGGAACCACCGAACGATTGGTACGGCTGCTGAAGAAGTATGATCTGCCGACGGAAAGTCCCTATCCCCTTTCGGACGTAGCCACTGCAACACGAGGTGATAAGAAAAGCTCCGGTAACAGCATTACCTTGGTGTGTCTGAAAGAGATCGGTTCCTGTTTCCTACAGAAAGTGCCATTTGATACGCTGACGGAACTGTTGGCAGAACAAGGATAACACACAAAAGGAGGGAAAATAATGGCATTCATTGGTGTTTTGCTCGTCCTGATTGGTATCGCAGCCGTGTTTGGCGGTATTTTCTTCTTGGGTGTCGTGCCGATTATTGTGGGAACAATACTTATCAAGAAAACAAAGTATCACAAAATCGGTGTAACCCTGCGTATCTTCGGTTATATCGTCATCATTCCACTGACAGCTTTAGCCGTTTTTACGGTCTGGTGGTGGTTTTTAAGGTGACGAATTAATGGTTCAGCACCCAAAAACATATTCCTCGCTTTCGTGTGTTGTGTGTTATCAAATAAGGAAGGAGCAAGAACATGAAAGAAAGTGTTGTCGTTCGGAAGAAGATCACCTTCTATGGCTGGGTGCAGGGTGTAGGTTTCCGTTACCGTGCCTATCAAGCTGCACAGTATTTCGGTGTGACCGGTTGGGTCAAGAATAACTACGATGGGTCTGTCGGCATGGAAATACAGGGTACCGAAGAACAGATCGACCAAGTGATTCTGTCCATCGAGCGGGGAACCTATATCCGCATTGAAAACATGGATGTCAAAACCCTTTCCGTGAATGATGAAGAACGCCGTTTCACTATCAAATGAACGTGCTGCCCCGTACGCCTATATGATAACAAAAGCCGTTCGGTTCTCCTTGTTAAGATGAAGGAAACTCGAACGGCTTGTTTTTATGTGAGTCTCCCCTGCTTCCGGAAAATTTACAGCTTCAAAGAAGCAAGTGGATCTATATCGGAAAAATGCTCGTGCTTGTACTCAATGATATAGAGCTGTATCTGACGGTTGCCGTGTGTGTCAGCACATTGGATAGCGTAGTTCAGATAGGCTTGGATGTTGCGTTTTGAGATAAGGTACCCGCTCTCAAACAGGGCTTTGACCGTGTCGTAATCATTGATAGCAATCAGCCAACGCAGGATACTGCGGGTATTTTTCTTGACGAAGGCAGTTGCTTCCTGTCGGTGGTACTGCAGGAACAACTGCATGGCGAGGGAGTACTTTGATGCTGTTTCCATGCGAACGGAGTAGTTTTGTGTCTTCACCAGATCAAGGATGTCCGCCACAGAAACAGAACGCCAATCAACCCGTTCCGTGGATAACGTGCAATCCATTCCGACCAGTGATGCCGGCAGCGTCAGGCTTGTTTTGCTGGTACATTCAAGGAAGGCACCGTATTTTACTTCACAAAGACAGTTTGGCAGAACCATATTTTGAAGGCGGCTGCAATACTTGAAAGCACTTTCTCGGATAAGACGCAGTGCGGGCGGAAAAATCACTGTCTGTAAGGCAGAACAACGGTAGAATGCATTCTTTCCGATAGTATGGATATGCTCACCGCACACAACCCGTTTCAGGTAATTACAATGAGAAAACAGACTGTCTTCGATCACTGTCAATCCGCTGCCCAGGAAAACATCAGTCAGAGACGAACAGCCGCTGAAAGCTCCCCGTCCGATATCGGTAACGGTATCAGGGATCACGAGCGTCTTGAGCCGATGATTGCCGCCGAAGGCCGTTGGAAGGATAGCGGTCACACTATCAGGTATCGTGACGGAAGCAACAGATTCCGGACATTTTATTAGGCGGGTGCACGCCTTGTCATACAGGATACCGTCCACAGACGTATACGACGGGTTTTCTGCCGATACGTTGATGGCTTTTAAGTCGGAACAACGATGGAATGCCTCAAATTTGATGGTCTTGACGGACGCAGGAATCTCTACCTCTTGCAGAGCATAACAGTTGGCAAAGGCTTGGCAGCCGATGCTCTTTACCTTGTCAGGGATCCTGATATAGGATAGGCGGCTGCAATGCAAAAAGGTTCCCTTCTCTATGGTGGTCAAAGCAGGCGGCAGAAGAATGTTGGATAGTGAACCGCAGCCCACAAAAGCTTCTCGTCCAATATGTGTCAAGCCGTCCGGCAGAGAGAGGTATTTCAGGGCACCACAACCGCGAAAGGCTTCCTGCCCGATATAAGTGACGCTCTGTGGCAGAACGACCTTTTCCAGATGCGAACAAAACCGGAAAGCTTCACTTTCAATGCGGGTGATCGTATCGGGAAGTTCCAATGTGGTCAGTGCAGTGCAGGAGGCAAAGGTCTCCGGCTCGATCTGTGTCAAACCCTGCGGAAGTGTCAAAGACGCAAGCTGACAGCAAGAAAGAAAAGCACCGCTGCCAAGGCGAACGAGATGTTTCGGGAGTGTGATATGGGTCAACGAAGTACAGTGGGCGAAGGCGTTGAAGCCAATCGTCACCACACTGTCGGGAAGACGAATATCTGTGATCGTGCGGCAGTTCATAAAGGCACGTTCCCCGATAGCGGTTACTCCTTCCGGTACATCTACATGGCTGATGTCTTGTGTCTTGGCGTATTTCACAAGCACACCGTTTTGTATATTGAATGACATGGTACGGTACTCCTTTCGTTTCGTTACCACACTATTATACCGGATTCGTATCAGTACCACAAGACCTTATAGGACGTTTTTGGGAACAAGCAGGGAGTTCCCTTGGGTAAGGAAACTCCCTGCTTGTGGGTGAATATTTCATAGAGACAACGTACACGGAGTGTTACATCAATGGAGCGAGTATCTTCATGACGCTGCCTTTGATCTTGTAAGACAACTTTTCGTTCTTGATGGTTTCCGGTGTAACCTCCTGGCAAAGAGCCATCGTCGACTGAAAGTCTTCTTCGATTTGAGGGATACACGCAGTACGATAAAGGTAAGTGGCACATTCAAAGTGATGGTACAGACTGCGGTAATCCAGATTGATGGTACCAACCACGGCTTTTTCGTCATCACAGACGAATATTTTCGCATGAACGAACCCGGGGGTATATTCGTAAATCTTGACGCCCGCCTGAATGAGACTGCTGTAGTGTGTTTTGGCAAGAGCAAATGCCATTTTTTTGTCCGGAATACCGGGCAGGATCAGACGCACATCCACACCTCTCTCGGCAGCAAATTTCAGAGCCGTTGACAGTTCATCATCCAGTATCAGATAAGGCGTCATGATATGTACATACCGTTTGGCACGGTTGAGAATATCAAGGTAAACACTTCGTCCTACTTTGTAGCCGTCCATCGGACAATCCGCATAAGGGATAACGTAACCGTCACTCTCAAACCGGTGCATAGCAGCCAGCTCCGTACCGAAAACCTTCGTACTCGCTGATGTTTCTGATGATGTCGTTTCAGGCAAGGCAGCGGGTGTCAGATACTCATCCCAGTGAAGTTCTTCTTCGCTGATGTTCCACATTTGCAGGAACATCAGTGTAAAACTCTGTACGGCATCGCCTTTGAGCATGACAGCGGTGTCTTTCCAATGACCGAAGCGTTCGATGTAGTTGATGTATTCGTCAGCAAGATTGATGCCGCCATTAAAGGCGACTTTGCCGTCAATAACCAATATCTTGCGATGGTCACGGTAGTTGTACTGTGTGGAAACAAAGGGACGGATCGGAGTAAACGGTTTGCACTTGATACCAAGCGTTTCCAGACGTTCCGGATAATCACCGCTCAGTGTCGAAATCTCGCACATCCCATCGTACATAACACGCACTTCTACACCTTGTGCCGCTTTTTCTGCCAGTATCTTGAGGATACTGCCCCACATCAATCCTTCTCCGATGATAAAGTATTCCATGAAGATAAACTTCTCTGCCTTTTTTAGTTCTTCGAGCATCGCTTTGAATTTATCCTCACCCATCGGGAAGAAGGTCACCTGTGTATGATGATACAGAGGAAAACAGCCGCTTTGGTTCAGGTAGTGCGTCAGGGAATCGGTGCAGGATTCCACGATTTCCGGAGCGTTCATCAGTTCCTCATTCTGTTTTAATTTACTGCGGGTTTGTTGGATGAGTTCCCGCAGACGGTTACGCACCTTAATATGGCCGGCATCCAGTCGGGTATAGAGCAGAAAAATGCCGCCCGGAATCGGAAACAGAGCCATCAAAAAAAACCATGTCAGTTTGGCGGAAGAACTCATATCTATCTTAAATAGATAAATGAGCATGGAGACGGTGAAGAGTGCCATTATCAGACCGATCCAGACATTGTTTTCATCAAACCATGTCAGCAAGGACAAAATTACCAAAACCTGCAGCAGCAGCAGTACCACCGAAATGCCGAAACGACTGAAAAGGATACGCAGCATTCCTTTCTTTTTCTTTTTCATCAGACAGATAACGTCCGGGTTTTCACGAGCGGCTGCTTCTCGTTCGGCATTTCTTTCCTGCACCTGCCGATTGTACCGTGCTTCTGCAATCAATGCCTCTTTCTTAAGCTGTCGCTTGGATATTTTTTTTTCTTGGGTCGCCATAGGCGTTTTTCCTCCTTTCAGGTATTCCACAATAACGGAGCTTTGTTCTGATGATCCATAGTTCATAAAAGGCACCCGCCGCTCTGTGTGAACATCGGCGGGTACTCGTTCTTCGGGAAAAGCATATCAGTCTTCCTGCTTCGGAAGAACATCATCGAGAATGGCTTTCAAGGTCGCAGCGGAACGTTTCAGAGCGGCGGTTTCTTCCTCATTCAGTTCGATCGGCACACTGCCCTCAACGCCGTTGCTGCCAACGATAGCCGGCATACTTAAAGCGACATCGGAAATGCCGTAGTTGTCCTTTTGGATGTAAGAAACCGGCAGAATGGATTTTTGATTCTGAACAATGGCTTCACAGATACGGCATACCGACATGGCAATACCGTAGTAGGTAGCCCTTTTCTTTTCAATGATCTCATAGGCACTGTTCTTGACATCCTCGGCGATGCGTTTGGTTTGTTCTTCATGGTCAAAGTAACCACGCATCTCACAGAAGTTGTGCAGAGGGATGCCCGATACATTGGCACTGCTCCAGGCAGCGATCTCGCTGTCGCCATGTTCACCGATAATAAAGGCGTGGATACTGCGGCTGTCCACTTCGAGGTGTTCCCCCAGCAGATATTTCAGACGGGCGGTATCCAGTACAGTACCTGAACCGAATACACGGTTGCTGGGGTATCCGCTGAGTTGTGCGGCGGCATAGGTCAGGATATCAACAGGGTTGGCAACGATCAGCAGAATGGCATCCTTGTTGACTTTGGCAATTGCGGGAATGACAGACTTGAAGATGCCGACATTCTTTTTGACAAGATCGAGACGTGTCTCGCCGGGCTTTTGACCGGCACCGGCTGTGACAATGATGACGGACGCATCGGCAATATCTTGGTAATCGCCCGCATAGATCTGCATGGGTTTGGCAAACGGCAAACCATGACTGATGTCAAGGGCTTCGCCCTCCGCTTTGTTCCTGTCGGCGTCGATCAGTACCAGTTCCGAGAACAAGTGGCTTTGCATCAAAGCAAAAGCCGAGGCTGAACCGACAAAACCGCAGCCGATAACGGCTGCCTTTCTGCTGTTGAGTATAATCATGGGTCATCTCTCCTTTCATTTGACTCTATTATACCCCTTTTTCTTCAAAAAGTCTATCGCCAAATGCGTTTTTTCGCCATCTTTTTGTCGCTTGAAGGCGAAAAGACGTGATACCGTGGCAAGAGGAAAAATCTTCTCTCTGACTATGTGTATTTTGACTAGTAGACAAGTCTGACAGACATCAACTTTGTATATTTTGCCGAAAAAATATTTCGGCAAAATATACAATTTCTATGGCGTTTCATAGGGCAAAATCGCCAAAGATAAAGAAAAGGAACAGTGAAAATTGCTAGACAATCCGGTACTGTATTGTGAGATGTGTCAACTATTGTGCGAATAAAGAAAAATAAAATGGCCGAATGTTTGTGTAGAAAATTGTTCATAGAATGTACAAACCTTTACAAAACTATGAACAAAGTGTTAATATATAACCAACGTTACAGAGTTGGCAGGCAGCCAAATGATTTTTGCTGCAAGAAGGGCTGTCGGCTTCGGTAACCAACAATCTGAACAAGGAGTGTCAATCCATGAACAAACTATCTCAATCCCTCCATTCGTTTATTGGCCGCAAGATTACCGGTATCTTACTCTCCACTGCACTTCTCGCTTCTGCCGTGACCGGCTTGGGTGCGGCAGTACTGCCATCGGCAGAACTGACTGTGACCGCTGCCGGCAGCTATGGTCTGCCAGATAAGATTCAGGACGGCAACATCCTGCACTGCTTCTGCTGGAAGTATGATGACATCACCGCCATGCTGCCGGAAATTGCCGAAGCAGGTTTCACATCTATCCAGACCTCTCCGCCGCAGGCCACAGCCGGTACGGGTGCCTGGTGGTGGTTCTATCAGCCGCTGGGATTTTACATCGGTTCCAACGCTATGGGCAATAAGGACTCCCTCGCCCGCCTTTGTTCCGAAGCCGACAAGTACGGCATCAAGATCATTGCGGACGTGGTAGCCAACCATTTGGCTGGTGACCACAGCAATATTCAGAACGACCTCAAGGATGGTCAATTCTGGCACCAAGGCGATTACAGTGCCGATGACGGAGACCGTTATCGGGTGACGCATGGGCGTATTGGTATGCCCGATTTGAATACCGAACATTCGTATGTACAGCAGTGTGTCGTCAAGTATATCCAAGAACTGAAAAGTGTCGGTGTGGACGGCATCCGTTTCGATGCTGCCAAGCATATCGGTCTGCCGAGTGAAGGCGACCAGTTCTGGCCAACGGTCACAGGAGCCGATCAGAATATGTGGTACTACGGCGAGATTCTGAACAACCCCGGCTTGTCCTTTGAAGAAGATTCCGGTCAGCGGAGCCAGGCGATCGCCGTGATGCAGGAATACGCCAAATACATCGGCATCACCGACAGTATCTATGGCATGACCCTCCGCAACAGCTTTAACGAGGGCAAAGTGCCTTTAGACTTTGGCTGCTATGCAGGTAAATGGATCTCCATCCCGAACAACCGGCTGGTTTACTGGGGCGAAAGCCACGATACTTGGTCGAACAATCAGGAGTGGGGCTACTCCAATCACATGGACCAGAACACCATTGACCGTGCGTATGCTATCGCAGCCAGCCGTAACGGCATTACCGCACTGTATTTCTCCCGTCCTTCTTCCACGGTTAAGGATGATATCCATATTGGTGCCAAAGGCAGCACCCACTTTACCAGCAAGGAAGTCGCTGCCGTCAACCATTTCAAAAATGCCCTCAATGGCGAAAATGACTACTACACGACCGGCGATAACTGTGCCGTCGTTTGTCGTCCCAGCGGTGCGGTCATCGTACTCGGCAGCGGCAGTGATCGTGATGTGTCTGTTCCCAATGGCGGCGGCACAACGAAACCGGGTACCTATACCGATGAGATCACCGGATCGACTTGGACTGTCACGGCTGATAGGATCACCGGTCATATCGGCAGTTCCGGTATCGCCGTCGTCTATAACGCCAAGCAGAATCCACCCAGCGGCAGTGTGTCACTATCTCCGACCGGTGGCAGCTTCACTGATACCCTCTCGGTAACGCTGACAGCCAACAATATCACCAATGCTGCCTACAAGACCTCCGAAGGAGCTTCCGGCAGCTTCAGCGGCAGCAAAACCATCACGATCGGTGCCGCTACACCTGCAGGCGGTACGGTAACTGTCACGGTCAGCGGTACCAAGCCGGATGGTTCTGCTGCGTCTGCCTCCGGTACCTATACGAAAAAAGATCCAAAGGCCGCTGTGACGATCAATGTTGATAACTCTGTCGGCAACTGGAACAATGTCTACGCTTACGTCTATACCGGTGAGGGTACGACCGCCAAAGAGGTGGCACCGTGGCCGGGCGTGAAAATGACCAAAGGCAGCCAGTATTACACACTGGATGTATCCGGTTATGAAAACGGCCGCGTCATCTTTAGCGATGGTACAAACAATGCGTCTTGCCGCTATCCTGCCGATATGCAGCCGGGACTTTCCATCGGCGGACAATCCATGCTCTTCACGATGCCGAATCAGTGGGTACCTCTCCCCGCTCCTACGCCGAAACTGTCCGTTTCTTTGTCCGCTTCACCTTCTTCAGTGACAGTCGGCAGTCCTGTGACACTTAAAGCAGTACCCTCTCATGCCAGCGGCAACATCAGCTACACCTTCAAAGCCGGTAACACGGTGATTGCTTCCTCCGGTGCGACCGCTTCCTACACACCAATTGCGGCAGGCACTGTTACTTTCACGGTTACTGCTTCCGCCGCAAATGGTACAGCTACCGCTTCGGCTGCCGTTACCGTAAAAAACAAGCCTACGCCTGTCAAGACATTGGTCAACAACTCTACGGTTTCCTCTACCAATATCAACTTTGGCAGCGGTATTACCATTTCCGGTAAAGCATCCGGCGGTACCACTCCCTATCAGTATGGCTACTACTACAAAAAATCCACTGACAGCAGTTACAAGACCCTCAAAGGATACAGCAGTGCTGCTTCTGTGAAGTTTACTCCATCAGCAGCCACTGCTTATGACATCAAAGTCAAAGTCAAGGATGCCAATGGTACTATAAAGGCGAAAATCTTTACAGTTAAAGTAACACCGGCATCTGCTAGTCTTACCAACAAATCGACTCTTTCGGCTGTTTCTATCAAACTCGGCAGCAAAGTGACCGTCAATGGTGCCGCTGCCGGCGGCACCAAACCCTACCAGTACCAAGTTTCCTATAAGAAGAAGAGCAGCGATAAGTACACCGTGCTGCAGTCCTACAAGACCAATGCGGCGGTAACCTTCCAACCGGCAGCGGCGACAACCTACGATGTTTTGGTATCCGTCAAGGACAAGAACAACAATGTTGTCAAAAAACAACTGACGTTGACCGTCACCAATCCTTTGAAGAACACGTCCACCGTCAGTGCGACAAGTATAACACTCGGCAAGTCCCTGACGATTAGCGGTAAGGCTTCGGGTGGTACGGCTCCCTATCAGTACGCTGCTTTCTGCAAGAAATCAACCGCATCTTCCTACACGACTTTAAGAAGCTACAGCAAGACCGCTGTGATAACTTTCAAGCCTGCGGCGGCTGTTTCCTACAATTTACTTGTGAAGGTCAAGGACAGCAAGGGTGCGGTCGTCTCCAAGACCTTCAACATCAAGGTCACAAAGGCGGATGCCGCCACGACTCTGACGAACAAGTCAACCCTCTCTTCCGCTTCTGTTAAATTGGGCAGCAAGGTGACGGTGACCTGTGCCGCTGCCGGCGGCAAAACACCCTACCAGTATTTTGTAAACTACCGCAAGTCAACCAGTGATAACGCTGTCACCCTGCAGAAGTACAGCACCAACAAAACCGTCAGCTTCAAACCTTCTGCAGCTACAACCTATATCGTCCGTGTCAAAGTCAGGGATGCGGCAGGTACGGTGAAGACCAAAGACTTAACGCTGACAGTGAAGAAATAAGTGCATACCACCGCAAAGGTGCTTTGAATAGACTTTATGATCTTCGGGCACCATTCTCACGGGAGATTTCTCTCTATTCTACGCTCCGGCAGTGATTTCTCTTCATCGACATATATCGTCCGGCAGCAGATGTTTGCCATGCCGACAGGAAAGTTCTGTGCTTTGGTGGATGATGTTCAGCAAAGTGCAGACGCTCCTCTCATACTTATGAACGACCAAAAGCGGTTCTTCTCATGGAGAAGAACCGCTTTTGATATAGGGGGTATCCCTTCATTTCCCTGTCCGTTGGAGCATTACAGTCAGCAGGAGGAATTTAACCGCCGGTCGCCGCATGATCGGCGGTTTTCCTTTTGCTCACGGACGGATAATGTGTTTACTTTGTCACTGTCAGAGTGAAGTATTTCTTTGCAATCGTTCCCTCACTGTCTTTGACCTTGACGCAGACATCGTAGGCAACCGCTGAAGCAGGCTTGATTGACACAGTGGTGTTCTTGGCGTAAGACTGTACGGTCGACCAAGTGGAGGAGGTGGACTTCTTGTAATAGACGCCATAGGTGTAGCTTCCGGAACCGCCTGTCGCAGAAGCCGTTACAGTAACGGTGTTGCCAAGTGTGATAGTCGAAGCGGACAACTTTGAAGTATTCCCCAATGTGGCAGCCGTTACAGTAACCGTGAAATACTTTTTGGCGATCGTACCGCTGCTGTCCTTGACTTTGACACAAACATCGTAAGTCGTGGCGGCTGCCGGTGTGATGGTAACCGTTTTGTTAGTCGAATAAGCCTGTGCGGTTGACCAAGTAGCGGAAGCAGCTTTCTTGTAATAGACACCGTAGGTGTAGGTGCCGGAACCGCCGACAGCGGCTGCGGTGACTTTTACACTGCTGCCGAAGGTGATGCTTGTGGAAGACAGTGTAGCATTGTTGGTAAGCGTAGCTTTTGTCACGGTTACGGTGTCATACTGTTTAACGATCGTACCGCTGCTGTCCTTGACTTTGACACAGAGATCGTAAGTTGTGGCGGCTGACGGTGTGATGGTAACCGTTTTGTTAGTCGAATAAGCCTGTGCGGTTGACCAAGTGGAGGACGATGCCTTCTTGTAGTAGAACGCATAACTGTAAGAACCGCTGCCGCCGGCAGCAGAAGCCGTAAGCGTTACGCTCTTGCCGAGTGTAATAGAAGAAGCGGATAGAGACGCGTTGAGGGAAAGTGCAGCCGTTGAAGCCGTTTTCTTGGTGGTGACGGTAATCGTCAGGTCACTGGTGACCTTTGTGACACGGTAAGTGTTCGGCAGTGTGTCGGTCGAGACATCCTTGAGGTTTTTATAGCCGCCGCTCACGGTAACGCTGTCTACCTCATAGCCGTTTTGGGGCACAACGGTGAAATTGACCTGTCCTTCTCCTGTGCTGTCGGGGTCACCGGAATCACTGTTGCGTGAGACAGTCTTGGTGACATTTGTCTCATCTGCGGTGGTGTAGTCTTGGGTATGATAGACGTTGATCGTGGCTCCGCTGTCCTTCGAGAAGGTTACGCCGTAGCCTTCGTCATCCACCACAACAACATCATCGTGACCGTCACAGCCGGCTGCCACTGTCATGGGGATCGTCTTGTATTCAACAGCTCCACAGCTTTGGCAGGTGTATTTCATCTTTCCAGTACTGGCGGTTGTTGCAGCGGTCACGACTGTGCCGCTGTTCCAGTTATGAGCAAAGGCGTTGCTATGACAGGTATCCACCGAACCGCCTGTTGATACAGAAATTGAAGAGGAGGAAACATTCGGCGTGGAATACAGCAGATAGTTGATGTTTCTCAACAGCGTGTCGCTATACAGAGTCGTGCTGCCGTTCTTGACAGTAACTACTGTACCAGCAGACAGCGAGTTCGACTGCTTATAATAGCTTTGACTGGTGCTGGTGGATGGGTTCTCGTTCATCGGGTTCGTACCAGCGGCAAAAACCGTGGCACCGTTGAGAGTGATTGTTCCGTCGCAATCCAGAGGAGAGTTATCGCCGCCTGATGCCATCGAAAAAACGGTGACATCGCCGCCCGTCAGATTCAAAGCACCGTTGGAATCCAAACCATCTCCCAATGCATTCACATAGACACTGCCGCCGAAGATGTTCAGTGAATAGTTACTGGAAGTACCGCCTTGTCCGCTCTGTCCTCCCTGTCCTCCTTGACCGGGACGTCCTCCGGGTTGACCGCCGGGTTTGAAACTATTGCCGCCGCCTGCACCGGGATCGGAACCATTACTGCTGCCGCCGGCTGCGTTGATGCCGTCATCAGACGCTACCACATAGTACTTGCCGGAGTACATATTGACCACACCGGACTCCAACCCTTCGTAGCTGGCGTTGATATAAAATTCCGGATCGCGTATCAGACCGCCGCTGGTACCAAGATCAAGCTGTGTGTCGGCGTGAACACCGTCATCACCGGTGTAGATCGTAAACTTGCCGCCCGTGATGTCTGCGGTGTCGTCAGAATGGATGGCATCGTCCACAGTATTGATGGCAAATGTGCCGCCGGTGATGTTGAGCTGGTGGGTGATGTTGTCTCTGTCTCCGGAAGCTTTCAGACCTTTGCAGCTCATCGTGTTCTCGTCAAAACTGCTGTCCTTATAGCCGTTCATGGTTTTCAGGGTAAAGCTGCCGTTGTTGATCTGCAACAGGCTATCCGCTTGGATGGCATCACCATCTGCGGTGATGTTAAACGTACCGTTGTTGATGGTGACCGAACCAACGGAAGCCGTGTCGTCCGCATCCGGTACGGACTTGATACCGTCATTGTCTGCATCGACCGTGAAGCTGCCGGCATTGAATACCAGACTGCCATCGCCGGCAATACCGTTATTGGCGGCATTCACACGGAACGTACCGCCGTTATAAATCTGTGTCGATTCTGCGGCACCTTTGATGCCATTGTAGGCGTTGCCATTGACATTCAGCGTACCGTCGCCACAGAAGGTCACGGTCGAACCGCTCTTTACCTTGATAGCGGCTCCCTCGAAATCTTCATTGGTATCTTTGGTGGAAGCGTCTTCATTATCGGTCAGTGTGGAGGTACCGTCCAGATGGATAGTGACGCTGCTTTCCTTCTTGACAACAACCGGAGCCGTGTTGGCTGAAGTCAGGGACAGACCATCCAGCACAAGAACAACGTCATTCAAGCCCTTGTTGACGACAATACTGCCCTCTGAACAGTTGCCTTTGATGTGATAGACACCTGCAGCTGTAATGGTCAGAGTCGTGCCGCTGATGCCATAGCCTTTGCCGGATACTGTCTCGTTAATGGCAGTATTGGAAAAGGTCAGGGTCGCAGCAGACGTGGAAGCCGCTCCTACGCTGATAGCAGCTGTCGGCCACATGGCTCCCAACAGAATCGCCTGTGAAAGCATAGCCACACCGATGCGTTTTTTTAACATAAGATTTCCCCCTTGAAGTGGTTTTGTTGTCTATAAGGATACTCCCTTTTCTTAAAAGCATCTTAAATCCAATATCGTCAAAACGTAGAAAAGCAGCCTGCCTAGAGGCTGCTTTGTGTGGCAAAGTTGATAAAACCTGCCGAAACCCACTGATTGTGTGTAAGATTGTGTGTAAACTCATATTACCTTCTCATGACCCGAACCTGCACTTTGCCGACCCCGACACCTATCCCCACATAGCCGTCATCGTTGGACGGTATTGTAGTCACGCATACATGGCAGGTATGAAGTGGTGTTAGTCGTGGATACACGGGGTACTCCACCACATAGCCGTCCAGACCAACCAACTTCATCTGTATAGCGTCCCATGCCGCCTGAACCGTTTCATGGTTGGTGATAGTTTCTGTGGCGTACAAGGTACAATCAATGCGACGAAATTCACGAACCCTGCCTTCACTCATCACCATACTCTGATTCATGTTCGGTGTGTAGATGACCTTTGTCTTCGGGTCGAATAACACATCCTGCAAGCCCAGTTTGATGCAGTTGAGTCGCGGCGACGGCAGGTCTTCCTCCCGCTCTGCTCACATACATGACACTTCCTTGCAAGTTATCGGCAACTATGATATGATAAAGGTAAGAAACGAGGACGTGGAACAGGACAATCGAATCGTCTGTGATAAGGAGGTGAAAGTGTGGACGGCACGCTGGTTTTTTTCGATACGGAAGTCAGTGAACAGGATGAAAAAATCCATGACATCGGTGCTGTCAAAGAAGACGGCACGGTGTTTCATGCGGTGGAAGCAGAGGCTTTTCTGACATTTGCTGGTAAACACGCTTTTTTGTGCGGACACAATATTCTCGAACACGACCAGCCGTTTTTGGAGAAAGCCTTGGGTTATGCCCTTCCCTATCCGCTTATCGACACCTTATACCTGTCAGCCTTGTTGTTCCCTGAACGGCCGCATCACGCTCTGCTAAAAGACGACAAACTGCGGCGTGAGGCACCAAATGACCCTGTCAACGACAGCCGCAAGGCACAGGCTTTGTTTTATGAAGAACAAAATGCGTACCGTGCTCTGCCGCAGGAGGTACGTGACATTTATCGTACTCTATTAGCAGATGCCACGCCTTTCCGTGGCTTTTTTGCCTATGAAAGACAGGAATCCCCTGTGGAAGATCTTGTTCCCCTTTTGCGTGAGACGTATCGTGAAAAGCTCTGCACACAAACAGATTGGTCTTCGCTGATTCGTGAGCATCCAATCACATTGGCGTATGCGTTAGCCATTATCCGTGCAGGAGAACGCTGCCGAATGTTGTCTTCCTGGCTGCGGCATCGGTTTCCGATGCTCGAAGATGTCCTGCTGGTGCTTTGTCACCGTCCTTGTCAGGAAGGGTGTCCCTATTGCCGCCGTCAGTGGAACATTCATCAATCGCTCCACACGTTCTTTGGCTATGATGGTTTTCGTCAATACGGCGGCGAACCGCTGCAGGAACAAGCGGTAAAGACCGCTGTTGAAGGACAGTCCCTGCTGGCTGTCTTCCCGACAGGCGGCGGCAAATCGATCAGCTTCCAGCTGCCTGCTTTAATGGCCGCACGCAGCACACACGCTCTGACAGTGGTGATTTCTCCGCTGCAATCCCTGATGAAAGATCAGGTGGAACATCTGGAACAGAGAAATATCCATGAAGCGGTAATGATCAATGGACTGCTTGACCCTATCGAGCGATCGAATGCCATCCAGCGATTGCTCAACGGCTCGGCTTCACTGCTGTATATTTCGCCGGAACAGCTTCGTTCCAAAACAATCGAACAGATTTTGATACGAAGGACGATCGCTCGTTTTGTCATCGACGAAGCTCATTGTTTTTCCGCTTGGGGACAGGATTTTCGGGTAGACTACCTGTACATCGGAGACTTTATCCGCCGTTTACAGCAACTTAAAAATCGCAGCGAACCAATACCTGTCTCCTGCTTTACTGCGACTGCCAAATTGCGGGTCATACAGGATATTGTCACTTACTTTCAGGAAAAACTGTCGTTAAAACTGAAGGTTTTTTCGGCTTCTGTGGTACGGGAAAACCTGCACTATACGGTGCTGCCGCAAGATTCGGACGAGAATAAGTATGCCACGCTCCGACGTTTAATTACCGAAAAGAACCGTCCGACTATCGTGTATGTTTCCCGTACCAAACGAACCGTTACGCTGGCAGCTAAACTAACAGCGGATGGTTTTTTAGCCAGAGCCTTTCATGGCAGGATGTCTCCCGCCGAAAAGAACGACAATCAACGAGCGTTTATTGACAACGAGATCAGGGTCATTGTGGCCACATCTGCCTTTGGGATGGGGGTAGATAAACAGGATGTAGGTTTGGTGGTGCATTATGACATCTCCGATTCCCTCGAAAATTATATACAAGAGGCAGGGCGTGCCGGACGTGATCCGCATACGCAGGCAGACTGCTATATTCTGTACTGCTCTGCTGATCTCGACAAGCATTTCATTCTGCTGAACCAGACCAGACTCAGTATTCGTGAGATTCGCCAGGTGTGGTCTGCTGTCAAAGAAATGACCAGGTTTCGTCCGCGTGTATGCTGTTCAGCTCTGGAACTTGCCCGACAAGCCGGTTGGGACGATTCCGTCAGCGATATTGAAACGCGTATCCGCACAGCCATCGCCGCTTTGGAAAATGCCGGTTATCTTCGGCGGGGCAAGAATATGCCGCACGTCTATGCAACTGGTATTCAGGTCAAAAATATGGCTGAAGCATCCTTTCGGATTGATCGGTCACCTCTGTTTGCGGAGGAACAGCGAATGAACGCCAAACGCATCATGCAGTCGCTTCTTTCCTGCCGCAGTATTGAAAAAGTCAGTCACGAAACAGCCGAATCACGGGTCGATTATCTTGCCGATACACTGGGTATCGCCAAAGAGGAGGTCATCGCTTCTATCGACCGGATGCGGGAAGAAGGGCTGTTAGCCGATACACGCGATATGTCCGCCTACCTTCTGGCTTCGGATACCGAAAATAAGGCACACCAAGTGCTGAAACGATTCGCTGCATTAGAGCAGTATCTCATTGGTCAATTGACGGAAGAAGGCGGAGAACGGAACCGGAAGGAACTGATCGACAAGGCTGTACGAGAAGGTCTGGCGGGAGCGAGCGTTAAAAATTTTCGGACGTTATTGTATTATCTGACCATCAAAAATCACCTGACGCAAAACGGATATCAGGTGCGTGCTCTTCTGCCATCGGAACAATTGTATGGAAACTACCGCCGCCGCATAGAATTGTGCTCCTTCATTCTGGAAACACTCTATCAAAGAGCCGCTGAAACCAAGAGTGTACGTGGTACCAAACCAGTGGCGTTTTCGGTTATCGAACTGCTGACGGAATACCGTGAACAGCCCTGCTTGGATGACAGTCATCGTGCTGCAGCCGTTGAGGAAGTCGAGGACGCATTGTTGTATCTCTCAAAAATCGCTGCCCTGACGCTGGAGGGCGGTTTTCTGGTGCTGTATAATGGTATGGAGATCGAGCGGATCGTGACGGACAACAAGATCAGGTATAAAGTAGACGACTACCGGACGTTGGAAGAATTTTACCGTCAGAAAGTGCGGCAGATCCATATCGTGGGCGAATATGCTCGCCTGATGACAGAAGACCCTCTCGCCGCCCAACAGTTGGTGCAGGATTATTTCCGGATGGACGGCAAGCGATTCATCGGCCATTACTTCAAGGGGGATCGTGCCAAAGAGATCGACCGCAACATCACACCCGAAAAATATCGGCAGCTCTTTGGAGAACTGTCCGAGAGCCAATCCCGTATCATTCACGATGCCGAGGCACGCTACATTGTCGTAGCGGCGGGACCTGGCAGCGGCAAAACACGGGTTTTGGTACATAAATTGGCAGCCTTGTTGCTGATGGAAGACATCAAACACGAACAACTCTTGATGCTGACGTTTTCGCGTGCAGCGGCCACAGAATTTAAGAAACGGCTGATGGCACTCATCGGCAATGCAGCTCATTTTGTGGAGATCAAGACGTTCCACTCTTATTGTTTTGATCTGCTGGGACAGATCGGCAGTCTTGAGGGAGCCAATAACGTAGTGAAAGATGCCGCCCGATGGATCGAAAGCGGAGAAGCTGAACCGGGAAGGATCACCAAGAGTGTGTTGGTAATCGACGAAGCACAGGACATGGATGAAAATGAAGCGAACCTCGTAAAAGCACTTATGCACCGCAACGAAGACTTGCGGGTAATTGCCGTTGGTGATGACGACCAGAACATCTATACGTTCCGGGGAGCGAGTGCGGCTTTTCTCCACGAAATGGTGTCCTTGCCCGGTGCGGTACAGTACGAGATGACGGAAAACTATCGCAGCAGTTCCGCCATCACGGCCTTGGCAAACCTTCTGGCGAAACAGATACACGACCGCATGAAGGCCACGTCCATCACCTCTATGACCAATGATCCTCCGGATGTGACGATCACTAAACACGCCACGCCGTATATGTATGAGCCAATCGCTGAATCTATCGCAAACCGTCCGTCGGAAGGTGCGATATGCGTATTGACCTCTACCAATCACGAAGCCCTGCAAATGCAGGGTGTCCTGCTGAAAAAAGGTATCCATGCTCGTTTGATACGCTCTACTGACCGGTTCCGGCTGGACAACCTTGCCGAAGTGCGGCACCTGCTCAAACTCATTGACAGCCGGTTGTCTTCGCCTGTGATTGCCGATGACCTGTGGCAGTATGCTCGTAAACGGCTGACGGTGTTGTATGCCTACTCTGACTGTCTGCCGAACATCCTGCACATGATGCAGGAGTTCGAGACGGTTTCTCCTATCAAGTATTTCTCTGATCTGAAGGAGTTCATCCACGAGTCACATTATGAAGATTTCTACGCTGAAGAACAGCACAGCGTGACGATTTCCACGATACACAAGGCGAAGGGACGGGAATTTGACACGGTCTATTTGCTCTTGAACCATCCCGCTCTTGAGACAGATGACGATATTCGGCGGTTATATGTCGGCATCACTCGTGCCAGAAGGTCGCTGCATCTGCACGTCAACACGAACGTGTTTGATCGTTTTCATCTGTCGGAAGTTATTCGGCAGGATGACTTCAGACCGTATCCGGAGCCTCGTGAACTAATCATCGAAATGACTTACAAGGATGTCGTGCTGGATTACTTCAAAGACAAAAAAACACTGCTCCTGCGTTTGCGGAGCGGCTGTGTGCTCACACCGGATAGCGGATACTTGTCCGTTGTGATAGACGGACAGAGCTATCGGGTGCTGAAATGCTCCAAAGCATTTTTGGAAAAGAGTGCTGCTCTTCAGGAACGGGGCTATGTACCGTATTCCGCCATCATTCGGTTTATTGTGGCGTGGAAAAACGAGCATTACGAGGAGGAACTGCCCGTGCTGTTAGCGGATGTCGTGTATCGGTTATCGGAGGACGATAAAGCATGAAGAAGCATCACTGATCACATTAGCTGCCAAAGCATTTTGAAGATTTCGAGCCGACATACGTTCAGGGGATATAGCAGACACAAATGAAGAGGGACTTTCGCAAGAAAGTCCCTCTTCTCTATGGATAGTATCTGGTGGTATGCTCTATCTTTGACCTACGTCAGCGTTCTTTGATCATACGCATATCAATGAAGTGCCGCATCCAAAAGCCCATATAGCGATTCATCAGTGCCCTATACTCTTCCGGTTCGATCTTGCCGCCTTTGCCCATGATAGCGTAAACGACGCTGGCCTCCTTGATGTAGTACGGCAGGTCTTCCAGACCACAGTTTTGGTAGAACCGATGACGTTTCAAGCGTTATTCCAGATTATCGCATGGCTCACGCCAATCCTCCAACGCTAAAAAAAGCCGTCCGTTCCGGTACTTATCCAGCAAGGCAGCGATAGCTTGTGTCCCCAAACCATGCCCCCGTTGAGCAGTGTCGATGACAAAGTAGAATACATACGCCAAGTCTTGGTAAGTGACCATATACACCATACCGCACCATTGGTTTTCGTGCCAGAAACTGTACATTTCCGCACGACGTTGACGAACACGCTTACACAGCAGTGAAAACGGTGCCCGCTCCTCACGGGGAAAAGATGTTTCGTATACCGCTTGGATACGCGACAATTCTTCGGGATCGTTTCGATCAACCGCCCGCAAAATCATATGACCACACCTCCTTGTGAAAGCAGCGGTGCTCTCCCGCTGTCATGTCAGACTTCTTACCATCAAAGAGAAGTCTAGCAAGCATTCTTGCTCCATGGCTTCTTTTGCGTATGTACAGCGTGATGCTGTTTTATTGTATCACGGAGCATTTTCTTCTGCATGGTTTACTTCTCATAGTAAAAGACTTTGCCCCGGGGACGGAATGGCAGTGTATGACCGATCGGCAACAAAAAAGCGTGTTCCCGCTTGATAACAAGATCACGCTCGATCTCGCCGTCCGTGATGATGAGAATGGGTCCATCCTGCGGAAAATCTTTGGCGTTCTCCAGTTGGTCGATTCCGGGCTGCAATACGGTGCCGCCCCGACCCGTCACCTCTACCCTGCCAGCCATTTCTTCCGGCGAAAGATATCCTTGGTCATAAGCTCGTGCATCGCAAAAGATTACCCGCACCTTTGGAACATCTTTTGCATCGGCATAGCTGGCGATAGCCCCCAATGCCAGACCAATGTCGGTAGGCGACATAGAACCGGAAGTGTCGATCACCACACCAAAAGTACGTCCGGCCGTTTGCGTATCATCCAAGAAATATCTCGGACGGGGAATATCCGGCGTGCTGGCTTGCCGGCGGCTAGGACGGGCATAGGTACGGTGCTTTTCGAGTGGAGCAAAAAAATCGTCAAACCATTGAGCGAGTTTCACATCCCACGGAATGGGCGGCATGGCCAAGGCACGAATCTCTTCGACCAAAGCGGACGGCAGCAATCCTCTATGACCGGAAAGGTGGTATTCCAATCCCTGCATTAAGGCGTTTCGGCAAAAATCGTCCAGATTCACGCTGCCGTGGGGTCTGTCATCCATGCCGATGACGTCCCCCTTGCCATAGCCCCGAAAAGTCATCAGCTTGCGGCTGATACGGATGTTTCTCACCAGTTCGTCATAGATTTCTTCGGCAGACATTCCTTTTAACTGCTCGTCATACATCAGACCGCCTTCGGGCATCCGCCCCACCTTCATTTCTTCCAGCCAGCCGTTGATAACATAGTCACAGGCGATGTTCCACAGATAAGGGTCACGTCCTTTGGCACGATTAGCATGGTCGAGTCCAGCGTGAAGATATTCATGTGCCAGTACGAAACGCAGTTCTTCGTCCGACAGACCGGCGGCCGGATTGACGTAGATCTCTTGTCGCTCTACATTGACAGCGGCGATCTGTATTTCTTGTCTTTGACAGTACACGCTGTCTTCGATCACCTTAAAATGGGCGGCCAGACCACCTAACAGCGGAAAACTGTTGATGAACCAGTTGGCAGCCTGACGGGAACGGGTATTGTATTCCGAGAGTATTTCTGCATTGGCGGCACTTTGCAGAACACTCTTGACGGAATACTGCAAAGCGTGGGCGAAGTCCTGCTCGAAATAGTCCTTGTAGTTCCTTCGCCAAGAGTGGGTGTCCCATATATCTTCCAGATCAAAAATGTCGTTGAGGTCGGGACTTCTGGTGCCGAGTACCTGATAGCGTTCCGCTTGTTCACGGTATTGTGACAGATAATCATAGATCGTCTGCTCGTTTCGCAGACTGCCCGGAAAGCTTTCCAGCAAGATTGTAAAAATTTAGTAACATAAATGTCACACGCAATGTTCCACAGCCGAAGGTCGACTGCTTTTGAGACTTTGTCGGGATTAGTGTGTCCCAATCCGAGGTGCAGCAGTAAGTGAGCGATACAATACGCCCATTCCGGCGGTGTATGGCGTTTATTTTTGTTGAGGATCAGCCAGCCAGCACGGGTGATATACGCCGAACTGTTTTTGTCGGTTGGTCTCATCTCCCGAATGTCTTGATGAACCGACAATTGTCCGAAGAGGGGATGCTCTTCGATGAGTGCCTGCCCTTCCATGATCCATTGTACTGACAGCGGGACAACCGACCGTTTGTTGGTCTTTTTGCTCATAGTACCACCCTATTTTCGTATCAGTCTCGGCAGGTCTCGGACGATTTCTACCATGAACCAATCGGGCAGCACTTTGCCTTCGTCATCTGAAACCACAAGCTGTGCCAGCTCAAAGTTGATAGATGCCAGTTCCTTCATCAAGGCTTTGGCACGGTGCGTCAGGAGTTGGGTGTTGGCGTCCAACTGCTCCTTATTGCGGGGCAGTTCCAACAATAAACGGTCACGAAAGGATTGTGCCAGAAAATACAGCACATCACGATCTTCCGGTTGAGCAGGCCAGCGGGACTCTCCTTTGATGATCTCTGACAGCAGGTTTTTGTTACCGAGTTGTTTGGTATAGGCCACGAACATACCGGCATGGGACGGAGAAATACAGCCGTAGGACAGCGTTTTCAGCGTAGGAGAACCGGCTTGCATTCCGGTCACTTCAAATTCCTTGATGAGGTCGCTTAATGTATGCCATGAACGCGGCGTGGAAAAGGGTTCCTCGGTTTTGGGCGGCACAGAAAATAAATGCTCTGGTCGGGCGGTGATATACTCCGTGACCCACGGATGTATTCCGGCGTGGTAAGCCCAGTTCAGCCACTGTTGAACATCGACTTTGAGTTGGACGTGGAACATACGGTTCACCAGTGCGGAAGACATCGTTTTGACGATGGCATTATCCTGTGTGCGGTTGCCTGCACCAATCACAACACTGCCCTGCGGCAGATGGTACTCACCGATACGGCGTTCATAGATCAGGCTGTAAAAGGCTTTCTGTACCTCTTGGGAACAGGCATTCAGTTCATCGAGAAACAGCACATACGGTTCCTCTCGTGCAATCATCTTTGGGGGCAGAAATTCCGACACATTTCCGCTGATACGTGGAATACCGATAATATCCTCCGGTGCGAGCTGACTGCCGAGCAGTGAAACACATTCCATGCCGACATCGAGAGCAAACTGCTCCACCAGTGCCGATTTGCCGATGCCCGGAGCACCCCAGATAAAAACAGGACGGACAGGAGCTACCGTCAGGAGAATCTCGGACAGCTCTTCTTGTGTGACTTGTACAGGCAGGTTCAAAAAAACACTCCTTCATCGTTAGATTTGACCGTGCGGAAAGTAGAAAATCTGAAAAACGGTTTGCCCTTCTCCTCCTTTTTTAGCAGCACGGCGATCACTTTGTGCTTATTATAACCTGAACTACTGAAAATGGCAAGGGTCAGTGAGGCTTTTCCCTGCAAAACGACAGTTTTTTCCCACTGACAGCCAACACAAAAAACGGTTGCTGCCCGTAAAAAACCGGCACGGTCTTCCCTTTCGGGTCGATCGTGCCGGTTTTGTTTTGGCGGCTGCTCATTATCCAGAGACGTTCGATGGTTAGAGGATCTGTGCCGTGTAGACAATGGGCTGTGTATCCGCAGGCTCTTGTGACAGTGCCACAAGAGAATCGTATGTCAGTGATGTGACGGGCGTACCCGTACTGTCGACCCATTGGAAGGTCGTGACATGGGGATAGGTTTCGATCAGCTTGAGTCTGACGGGAGCATTTTCGTCGTTGTTAATGATTGCGGTCACATCGCTCTCGGTAACTTCGTGTCCGTTGTGGCGGATGGAATAGACAACATACGGTTGTGTACCGCTGGTGGATGCGTCCGTATTCTTCACCATGGAGAAGGTGAAAGCGTACTGCGAAGTACGGTCGCTCTGTGCAGTACCTCCCTGCTCATTGTAGTAAGTAAGGTTGTCTTTGTCAGCACGGAAGACGAACGTCTTTTCAAACGCCTTCGGCTGGAGGTTCTGGCTGCCAAAGGTGATGTCAAAAGTTGTGGACAGTCCGCCATAGGTGGCTTTCAGGCGATAAACACCATTTGCGAACCGCTGCGGAGAGGTGATGACAAGCCGGTTATTCTCGGTGTCATCCCTGAACATTTCGGCAAAGGTTGTGTCATCCTTCGTCTGAGGAACGTACTCAAACGTGAGTCCCTTCTTTTGTTCTGCCTTCATGGCGGTTCCTCGGCCGTTACTTCCTACCAGATAAGCGGTCAGGTCTGTCTTATTGATTGCGGAGGTTTCTCCGTTCACGGGCAGGAGTGTGGTGTAATCCACATGAAGTGCTTTATTGCCGTTGAAGTTGTTGACGGACAGGCCATTGTGCGAGAACTTGTCGTAGTAGTCAACCGTATTGTCAAATTCCACTGTGACTTGTCCCTTCGCCTTGACTGTGAAGATAGCTTTCATGTCAGCGGTCACTTCCCGTTCCGTGATATACTCACTGTTCTCGGGGGTGATGGTACACACCTTCGGGGTATAGCGGGAGACGTTCATCTCGGTGACTTCATAGCGACCCGGCTCAATGTCAATCGCAGCAGCGGTCGTCAGCGTATCCACAGACGTGAGCTGCAGGCTGACAAGACGCTCGTAGGTGGTCGGGCTATCTTCCGTGGACAGCTTCTTGACCCTGAAGATAAAGGTCGGTGTGCCCCATGAGGGTACATATTCGTTGATCTTCTTGGTGATTGTCAGCTTGGCAGGATCAATCTCGTTGGTACAGGTCAGTTCCTGTGTCTCTTCGCAGTTGTTGCGTCCGACACTGAAATGAATCATATTGGCGATGCCGGTCAGGGAATCTGTCGTTGTGTAACCATCCGGTGCTGTCATTTCGGTCAGATAGTACTGTCCCCAGTCGAGATTATCAATATACAGCTGACCGTGTTCGTCCGTAGTGCAGACAGCGTACAACTTGAAGTGGGTCGTGTCACTGCCGTCCCCATACAACTCATAGCCGGACAGTTCTGTCAGCAAGGGACTTTCGCTGCTGACGGCGAGATAGGTGTTGCTGCCGACTGTCACCAACTCACTTTCATCGGTTTTGATGATCGGTACAAGGTACTCGCTTGTGTTGATTTTCTTCAACAGCAGAATATCCTTGCCTGATGACAGACTGGTGAGTTTGAATTGTGCGTTCGGCAAAGCAGTTCCCAACGGGACATTACCAAGATTCTGTTCGGAGGTCTTTGTCAGGCGGATACTGCCGTGCAGACGGCTATCGGATGCCGTAAAGACATTCACACTCTCGTCGGCTTCGGCGGCATTGATCGTGAACGGGTCGAGGGTTTCACGGTCTGCTTTGTAGCCGGTCGGAGCAGTGACCTCTTTCCAGTAATAGGTTCCCCACTTCACGACCTTCACCGTTGTTTGTGTGCCGATGTCGTTATAGCTGTTTGCCAGATATTCGTCATCAACGGTGTTCGGTTGGTGAGTCGAGGTATCTTCTTCAATGTAGGTTGTGCCTTCAGCGGCTTTGGGCTTGAGCCATTGGATGGTCTTTGTCAAACCGTCATAACCTGTTTCCACGGTTGCCAAGTGCAGATCGGCTGTTGCAACATTATCCTCGTCTTCATCGTCTTCTTCGGAGATACGTTTGTTGATGAGGTGCAGTTTATAGTTGTCGCCGGTCTTGTAGTCATCCACTGATGTTGGTGAATCCGTGGAGTCAACGAACTTGTACAGACCGTTGATGGACAGCGGTTCTACCACTGATTGACGCTGATTGCCGCTATCCTTGCCCTGACCGTTATTGATTTGGAACGCCTTGGCACCGTCGGGTACGCTGATACGATAGACGTCATACGTCTCGGACACGCTATCGGCGTAGTTAACGGTGTAATAACCATAATCCAGACGGTCGGCAACATATCCGGGGGCAAGTGTGCCGATAGGTTGTGTGCCTGCCTTGTCGGAATAGAACGTGATGTGCATTTCGTCCAGTAAGAATCGGTTGGCGTTGTCGGGTACAGTTATCGTGTTCGGGTTCGCTACCGTACCGTTGTTGACAATGTAGATGTACTTATCGGGGCTGTACTTGGTGTAGGTCTGCTTTTCAGCACTCGGAGAAGCTGCTGTTGCTTTGTCTTTAGGCGTTGTATCGTAAGCTGTCCGATAAGTTGTTCCATCATTGGTTGTTGTGCCGTAGTGAGATGTGGTATTGTTTGGCGTGTAGTTCTTGCCCATCGTGTAAGAAATGGCGGTAGTCAGTTTTCTGTCCGCATCCGAACCATTATTGAAGATGACATAGGGGTACGGATAGGTTGCGGTCGGAATACCGCCGACCATTTTGTTTTCCGAAGGCGGCTGGAAGATGTAGACGGTATTGATGCCGTCCTGATAACTTCCGATGGGGGCAATACCCGGCCATGCCGCATATTCGCCGTCCGCACCGCCATAATAGTAGGCGAACAGCTGTCCGCTGCTGCCGCTGGCGGTCTTCCAACTATTATTGGTGTCGGTGAAGTAGATATAGTCGAAGTCTGTGCGGTAAGCAAGGTCGCCGATTTGTGCAGAAGATTTTGCGGTGGCGGTTTTCGTTACACTATACTCACTGCCCGACTGTGTGACGGTCAGGGTCGAGCCGCCGTCATTGTCAAGAGTGAACAAGTCACCAATGTTGGTTGTGCCGTCTAACAACCGTACCGAACGGGCGTTCTTCGGCAGACGGATGAGGTATTCCGTCCCTTGCAGAATGTTTGTGGTGTCGTTCAGTTTGGCTTGTGTCAGTCTGATGGCTTCACCAATCTTGCTGCCGTTACTGCCCGCTGTGTCGCTGTAGAATTGGATGTACGGGTCAATGAGCAGGTGAGCGTCACTGACATAATCATTGACCTTGAGGTAGTTGCCGGTGTCGTTGGTACCTAACACGCCGTTTGTGTTCACGGTGCTTATCAAGCCGTAGCGGTCTTCCGGTTGGTAGGTGACGGCATGACTTTGAACGGAACCGGCACCTGCGTATTCAGTAAATGTCCATTGTGAAACATCAAAATATTGTACAGAAGCATTTTCAGTAACAGTATCGCCACTATAACTGCCATAAATGGCAATGCCTGATTTGGAAAGAGTGGATATTTCCAAGTACGAAGTAATAACACCTTTACCCTGATTTTTGTCTTTGTAGGCACCAAACTTCACATAGACAGCATCAGAAGGTATATCTGTCATCCATACATTGCTTCCATTAGGACCAGTAAATGTGGTTTTACTATTTTCTCCTTTACTATCCATTTTCCCATCCGGATCTCGATAGAAGTTGTCAGTTGTTGGAGTAATATAGTTTCCATGCCCATCATTGTCATTGCCAACACCATTATAGAACCAACAATAATGTTGATTGTCATGTTCTTGAATAGACTCAAAATACAAATATTCGAAGGGGGCTTGGGGAGACGCTGACTGTTCATAAATATAGTTTTTAGTCTCCACATCATTTGGCAATGACAAGTCTGCTGTTTGGTTGCTTCCGTTTTCGCTGAAAATAACCTTTTTTGCACCTATTGGCACATCTATACTCCATATATTTCCAGATTCGTGATGCATGACATCCCCAGGAAAATTTTTGTTATTGACATTGAGATTTCCGCTGTCACCCCGAATATGAGCATTCACTGTCGACCAATTGTTGGAATTTCGGTAATACAGTTTCGTACTACCCTCCTCCCACTCATACGTCACCGTGTTTTTGGTAGTGTAGAGGACAGGCAATGGGTTGGTGGGTTCGGCTGCGGTCGTGTGCGGTGCGGACGCAACACCCAAGTTTGCGTACTGCTCAACATCAGCATAGCGGGTCAGGTCAACACCGTTACTGCGGTTGATGGCATCCGCTGACTGTGTAGAAACAGGAGCAGATGTTGTTTCATCTGTACCGGGGATAACAGCCTCTTCAACCGGTGTAAATACGGGATAGATTGTCTCCAGCGTGTACTTGCCGTCTATCTGCGATGAAGTAATGCGGTACTGCATATCGCCAAGAGTGTAGTTGCTGCGTTTGGGGGCGATGGTACTGCGTTGCTTGAGAATCGGATAAGTGGCGGATTCCTTATCATTGGTTGTGCCGTCACCGTTAACAACCTTGAATGAGGTCGCTTCGTTCGGAATTGTGAAGCGATACCATGCACCTACCGCAGAAGATACCTCGGTGTTTTTGCCTTCTTCATACGGGACATTTTCTGTCGACTGTGCGAGGTTACCGAGATAAGTGCCGGAGAGGGCTGTCTCGTTGGAAGTGTTTGTTATCGGGGCATTGTTCTTGTTGTAGAAGATGACCTTCATGTTTGCCCATGAGGTGGTGTTTTCTGCGACAAGATAGAGGTAGTCTCCCCTTCCGCCATCACTAAACGTATCGGTGGGAGTGCCAGCATTGAAGCCTGCGGGCATAGTAGTGTTGTAGTGGTTGCCTTCGCTGTTGTCTATCGGGTAAAGCAGGCCGAGAACGGCATTGTCTGATACCGTCTGATAGATCATATTACCGGCGGTGAAGTTCTTGGCGGTGCCGCTGTCTGCCTTCGGATAGATGGGGAATTGCTTGTTGTTAATACCGCTCAAGCTGAACGCTACCGCATTCAAGGGGATTTCCTTGCGGTACCACGTCTTGCCGTCTGCGTTGGCATCACTTGAAGACATGATGGTCGGCTGGTATGGCTTGCCGCCGATAACCTCTCCGTTGACATCGTAGAAGGTGATCGTTGTAGTATTGGTTACATCCGCTCTGTTTTCGGTATCCTTGATAAACAGATAGTCAGGGTTGCTGCTGTTCGGACGGGCTGTGTAATCGGTATCACTGATTTGTGTACCGCCGCCAGTCGCTGTTTTAGTTTCGATAATCTTCGGTGCTACCTGTGTGAGGGTCTGCTTGCTGCCCTGCTTGGTGATAGCGAAAATCTGACGGTCACGGGTGTAGCCGTTTTCGGTTTTACTGTTATCGTACTTGAGAATGTCATACTTCTCGGTGTACAAATTGCGGTTGTAGGTGGCGTTGCCGTTATCGAGGGCAAACTTTACCGCTCCTGATGGGACGGGTACACGGTAGTAGTCGCCTGCTGCCAAGCCAGCCAGTGCGGTTTTATCACTAGCGGATAGGCTGGAGGAAGCAAGTTGTGACTCGACCGCCGCACTACTCAACGTGCCGGAATACTTCATCACATAGCCGTTGCCGCCCTGATACAAGCGGTTGCCGTTGGCATCATAGAACTTGATGTGAATGTCATCCCACTTATTGTCGGACTTGTTGACGATGTAGATGTAGTCATCCGTACCGCTGTTGCGGAAGGGATAGGTCACTGTCTCACCGGGCGTAGCGGTTTGTGTCCATTGACCAGAAGTGGTGTAGCCGTTGCCGCCGGTCACGTCTTTCATGCCGGTTTCGTGCCGTCCGCCGCCGCCGATACCCCATTGAGTACCACTGCCCGTCAGCCCGTCATTGAAGATAACCTCCCGATAGTTGGTATCGTCACCGAGCGGACGGCGGAACTTGTAGATGGTGTCGCCGTTTTTGTCGGTGTAGGTACTATCGACCTGCAAGGTCATGTTCTT
>CACZZU010000007.1 GCA_902785765.1 uncultured Ruminococcus sp. | reverse complement strand
GTTTTCTTCGGCTTCGGCGGCAGGAACAATATCCGGCAGGACGAAAATTTCTGATGTACTTGTGTTAGTTACTTCGGGCAGTTCATCGTACGATGTGATTGCATAAGCAGATGATGCTCCCATCATAGAGAGGGGTAAACAAGCTGACAGCAAACACGAAAGTATGTACTTCAGTTTTTTCTGTTTCAAGTTCGTTCCGCTTTTTCTGTCTGGCAAAAAACGTATGCGGCTCGGCGTACAGATCACCAATACATCGGTATCACATCCTTTGTGCTCTGTGATAATATTCTAGCATATTCACTACACCCTGTCAATAAGCAGGGAAATTTTCTACATTTTATACACAATTCTGGTATAAAATTATACATTCTGTACATATTATTTCCATCGCAAAAGCCCCTGTCGCCGGATTGACAAACAAAAACGCTTGGTGAACCGTGAATATGCAGTCATATCTGTTCCCACACAACACAAAACCCCTGTCGGTTCTACAATTACCGGCAGGGGTTGGGGCACTGTATGTCTACGAATGTCAGGAATGTTTCTGGCGGATGATCTGCTCTAATTGGGCTTTGGAGAAACGGTGCTTTTTCTTGCAGAAGTGGCAGACAGCTTCGGCGTAGCCTTTTTCATCGGCCAACGAACGAATTTCATCGTCATTCAAAGTGACAAAAGCATCTATGATCTTATCACGGCTGCACGAACACGCATACCGCAGGGGTGTTTCGTCCAGCACCTCTACGTCAAAACCATCTAAAGCGGTGCGGCAGATGTCCTCCATACACATCCCTTTAGCTAACATCGTGGTCATAGGTTCCAGCACCGACACATTTTTTTCGATACGGTCGATCACTTCTTCGGTGGCACCCGGCAGAAGCTGTATCAGCAAACCGCCAGCCAACAGCACTTGATGGTCTTCCTTATCCAACAGGACACCCAACGCACAAACGGTGGGAATCTGTTCACTGGTGGCGTAATAGTTGGTGATGTCTTCGGCGATCTCACCAGACACCAACGGCACCTGCCCAACATACGGTTCCCCCGTTCCATAATCCCGCATGACATTGAGAATACCTGTCTTGCCAACGGCTTTGGCTACGTTCAGTTTACCGTTGGCATAATACTCTGTGGGGCAGTCGGGGTTTTGTACATATCCCTTGACGTTGCCATGACTATCTGATACGGCAACCACAGCACCCGTCTCACTGTTATCACCCTTGATACGCAGGGTCAGGCTGGCTTTGTCCTGCTTGAGCTGGGCACCCATGATTGCTGCCGCTGTCAATAACCGTCCCAGAGCCGCCGTAGCAGCCGGAGAAGTCAAATGCAAACGGGCACCGGTATAAACCACATCGGTCGTGTCGGCGGCACAAGCCATCACCGCACCGTCCGAGGTGATACAGCGAATGATTCTGTCTTTATACATGATTCATCTTCCTTACAACAAATATTTCCCGCTGTGTTTCCGGTCGGGGAGCCGAAAAACACAAGTCATCATAAATAGCTTCGGTCACCAGACCGGCTTGTTTTAACATGGTTTCCATGACGTCCTCTGTATAGGCTCGTTCCGAAAACTGTTCGGTATACCTCCGGTAGCGTTGTCCGTTACCGTCCGGCTCGAAAAAATCCAGCGTGATAACAACTTCGTCCTGTTCTTCAAAGTAGCTGTTCTGCCACGCACAAAACACTTCCGGCGTGTCGTAAATATAGCAGTTGTCACCGAGAATGTGTCGGTGCTTATAGACCGTGTTACAGTCAAACACCAACAACCCGTCGTCTTCGAGATTGTCTGCAATTCGCCGAAAAGTACGCACAACGTCTTCGGCAGAAGGCAAATGGTTGATGCTGTCCAGCGTACAAAAACAGGTATGCACCGGTGCATACAGCGTCAGGTCCTGCATCTTCTGGCAGAGAAACAACGTCTGTCGGTCGTCTTCCATGAATTTCTGCTGTGCCATCGACAGCATCTCGGAAGAAGCATCTGCCCCGAAAACGTCTACTCCCCGCCGATGCAAAGCTAATGTCAGACTGCCTGTTCCACAAGCCAAATCCAGCGTCAAACCTGCCGTATGGTGGTGTCTCTTCAGAAGGGACAGAAGATATTCTGCCCGTTCTTCGTAACCCACATTCTGCGTCAGGACATCGTAGTATTCCGCAAAATACGCATAGCCGTTCACTCTGTTCCGCCTGCCTCCTTCAATCGCCTCATCGTCATGGTATAGCCGTCACTGCCGTAGTGCAGTGCCCGATTGACACGGCTGATGGTAGCGGTGCTGGCTCCGGTACGTTCTACAATATCTGTGTAAATGTCACCGGACTCCAGCATTTTAGCTACTGCAAAACGCTGTGACATCGCCTTGATTTCCGGCACTGTACACAAATCATCAAAGAAGGCATAACATTCTTCGACTGTCCGCAAGGTCAGGATCGCCTGAAACAATGTGTCTGTGTTTTCACTTTTCAGTTTGTCGTTCATGGTTTGAAAAACCTCCTATCCGGTTGGTTCGTTGATGGTATCCATTTTATCATATCAACGCACAAAAGTAAACACAAAATTTTCGGCTGGCATCGACAAGTCTCTCACCAAATTCAATATCTCTAATTGCTTTGATCGTTCCGGTTCAGGAGGGTACTCACCACATTAGTTAGAGAAAGCAAACTGTTTGTTCTTTATTTTTTCAACATCATGGAATGTTTTTATACTTTTTGGATAAAAAACATCCTCCAATTTCCCCAAAATCTCCGGCAGGAAAACACGAAAAAAGATTGATTTTTTGAAGATGATGTGCTATAATGGAGTCAACTTAAACAAAGGAGGCAATATTATGGCTTACAAAATTTCCGATGAGTGCATCTCCTGCGGTGCTTGTGCGGGTGAATGTCCCGTAGGTGCTATTTCCGAGGGCGATGGCAAGTACGAGATCGATGCTGATGCTTGTCTGGATTGCGGTGCTTGTGCAGGCGTATGTCCTGTTGGTGCTCCCGCTGAAGGCTAATCACAAATCAGCTCCCTACCCAGCCGGTGTGTTCGCACACCGGCTTTTTGTTTTGCCCGCGGGATGTATGACCGTGATGCGTCCGATAACATTCCTGCGAAGGCTGTCAGATGACACCTGCCGATGTGCCTTTTGCGACATAGCTGCCATTTTCTGTATGCTCCAATAAAATAACTCTCTATCGGCAGGTTTTCGTTTCACCGACCGTCATTCACACTCAATTTTGATGCTGTCTTGCCGTAGGAAAACGATTGACACCGCCCGACAGCGGTCATACTATCCTTATCTCATCAAGGAAAGGACTGATTCCGCTGTTCAACAAAGTAGAAATCTGTGGGGTGAATACCGCAACACTGCCCGTCCTGTCAGAGAAACGCAAACAGGAACTGTTGGCATTGATACAGCACGGCTCCCCCGATGAAAAAAAATCCGCACGGCAGGAAATGATCGAAGGCAACCTGCGGTTGGTATTGAGTGTCGTACAACGCTTTGCCAATCGCAGTGAAAATCCGGACGATCTGTTTCAGGTCGGCTGTATCGGTTTGATGAAAGCCATCGACAACTTTAACTGCGACAAAGAGGTACGCTTCTCCACCTATGGCGTTCCCATGATTATCGGAGAAATACGCCGCTATCTGCGTGACAACAACACCGTACGGGTCAGCCGGTCTCTGCGTGATATTGCCTATCGTGCCATGCAGTTTAAGGAAACGTACCTGTCCGAACACGATAGAGAACCAACTATTGATGAAATCGCCCATGCCCTATCTCTGCCACGAGAAAGTGTTGTGATTGCCCTGGAAGCCATCGTGGAACCTGTTTCTTTGTACGAACCTGTCTATACAGACGGTTCGGATACCATCTATGTGATGGATCAGATCGGTGACCATAACGATGACAAAAACTGGGTGGATGCGATTGTACTCAAAGAAACGATCCGTTCGCTGAACGAACGAGAGAAACGCCTGCTGTCCCTGCGTTTTTTGAAGGGCAAAACACAAATGGAAGTCGCAGAGGAGATCGGTATCAGTCAGGCACAGGTTTCCAGACTGGAAAAAGCGGTACTGGGCAAAATCAAAAAGGAATTGTAAGCCTTCGGATGTTTGTCGGTTATCTCACAAATAGGGACATCTTCCGCCCTTCCTCCTGTCTTTTCGAGTCACCCGATTGACTGTTATTTTTTTGTTGTCGACACAGTAACAAAAAATCCGGCGATGCGTATTATGGAATGTAATCAATCAAAGGAGGCAAGATGTTATGTGTAACAATGGTTTCTTCGGTAACAATAGCTGTGGTTGGGTGATTCTTCTCATCATCATCCTGTGCTGCTGCGGCGGTAACAACGGCGGCTGCGGCTGTGGCTGCAACGACAACAACAACTGTGGCTGCGGCTGCTAAAAAAATCCGGAGCGATCGCTCCGGCACCCGTTGAAAGGAACTCTTTTTGAAAAAAATTTTCCTTCCTCAAAAAACTTGCTGTATTGTGAAGGCGAGGTTCGTGTGAATCGTCATTCGGTGTATCAATGAATGGCGTAAAACACACCCTTTATGAAATAGCAACGTGTCAGAACCGACAGAAATAACAAAGCAAAGCCCTCGGCAGTCGTCTCCGCTTATCACGGCAGACTGTCGAGGGCTTTTTGTCATTTAGGAATACTTGGTCGGTTTCACACAGACAAAACGGTAGAGACACATTGACTTCGCTGTCCGCTGTAAGAGTCTGTTGAATATCTGTGGCGGAAGAAGCAACAGCCGTTCGATGTCGAGATGTTAAACAGGCACTAAAGCAGGTACGCCGCCAAACATCCAAGTGTTATTGTGAAAAAGCCACGGGACACACACGGCAGTGTGTTCACGCCGTTCTCCATGCTTTAGATATCTTCGCCGTTCTCAATGGCGGTAAGCAGATTAATACGGCGTTGGTGACGTCCGCCTTCAAAGGCAGTTGATACGAAAATATCCACCAGCTTGTTTGCTAACTCCGGTGTGACAACATTCTGCCCCATGCAGATCACATTGGCGTTGTTGTGGCGGCGGGTCATTTCCGCCAGCATTTCATTGGTACAAACAGCCGCACGGATACCCTTCACCTTGTTGGCTGCCATAGAAACGCCTAATCCGGTCGTACAGCAAATGATACCGAAGTCATAGGTTCCATCCGCTACGGCTTTGGCTGCCCGATAAGCAAAACGGGGATAGTCGACCGATTCCTTGGAATCACAGCCAAAGTCTTCGTAGGCGATGCCCTGTTCGTCCAAGTGCTTCTTGATAGACGCTTTCAATTCAAAGGCACCGTGGTCTGCTGCTAATGCTAGTTTCATATCGTATCTCTCCTCTTTCTTGTTTCTGGTTGGACTGATAATCGTCCTGTTCACGCCTGCCTGACAATGCTTCATGACAGGTCACAAGGAAATCTTCTCGCACACATCCATGAAGAAAACCAGCAGTTCCCGTATGGCGGCCGCTAATTGTTCGGGACCATTTTCGTACAAAAATGCTTTCTGCCTTTTGCGGTTGAGCTTGCCGAAAGTGAAGTAGGTCTCCCTCCCTTTGCTACTGCTTTTGGTGAACCAATCGCTGTTCTCCACGAAGGTCTTGATGACCGCTTGCTCCACTTTCTGTTCGCAGCGGGCTTCTCCTCTGTTATCAAGAGGATTCTCCGTTTTAGGGAAATCACTCATATACAGATGGATGCCAACCCCTTCGGATTGTTTTCTCATCACAAAGCCGATGCTGATTCGGTGTATTGTGTGGGGGATATAGTACTGGAGCTGAAATTCCAAATAGTGGTAGTACTTGACGTCCAACAGGTTTTTCCCGTTGATTCTCGGGTCGGTAAGCTCCCCCATTACCTTCTGATAGAAGAAGGTTCTCAGGCTGATTCTCTGCCATTCCTTCATCGGCGTATCCGGCAACTGAATTGTTTTCGTCCGCTGGGACGAAATATAGGCGATGTAATCGTTCAGGATGTCGCTGCCGGTATCGTGACCGTCAGGGATAAACCGGTGCAGCAAGGTATAGATGTCCTCCAGAAAGTACGCCTTCCACCCGGCTTTTTGACACGCCTTCTTGTCAAGTATATCTTCAATGTCTGTCTTGTAGAACACTTTGTGAATATGTTCTGCCGTCACGCCGAACCGCTTCATGGTGTCCTCCGCATACAGCGTACCGTTGTATCGGAGCAACTGGTTGTCATGCTGCGATGAGAAGGTCTTGTCCTCTATCACCGTCAGATACACTTCACCCTGATAGACAAAACGGATGAGCACATCCATTTTGCCTCTTTTTTTCTTCCCACTGATTGGCTTGCAGGGATACTGAGAATATGTCCGAAGGTTTTCAATGTCTCCGACCCTCATATTCAGCCCGCTGAACTCATTCAACAGCCCATAGGCACATTGTCTGACGGACTCATTCTCACATTCATGGTTTTCAAACAGCCACATCAAAAAGGCATCTTGAGATAACTCCTTGGTGGCGAAATCAAAGATATTTTTCATGGATTTCCTTTTGATACCTCCGTTTTTTCTCCATCTGGACGGGCGGTCAATGTCTCCTTTTGCTGACGTGCTTTCAGTTCTCTTTCCGCCTGCGGCAGACGCAGATAGGTCGGCATCAGCTCATCCGAAGAACACAAGCGATTCTCTGCGATAAGCTGTTCGGCAGCTTTGGCGGTGCCGTAAGCGTGTTGATACCGCAGGTTCATCGGCGTCAGTATCGCAGAGGGCAGCCGTTCTCCGAAAGTCTGACAGCACAGTTCGGCACCATCCCCTACCAGATAGATGACCTCCTCACCCATCGTCTGCAATTCCGCAAGCAGTTCTTCGATCGACAAGGCTCTGTCTGGCGTGAGACGTTCTACTTTCCCATCCCGCAAACGAAACAGAGCATTATAGACCTGTGAACAGCGGGCATCCATCACCGCACACACCAGACCGCTCTGATACGGCAGCCCGTATGCCATCGCTGCTAATGTAGAGACCGCCGCACACGGTTTTTCTTCCGGCAAGGTCATACCCTTGACAGACGCAACACCAATGCGTACCCCCGTAAACGAACCGGGACCGGCATTGACTGCTATTACGTCAATATCCCGCAGTGTGCAGGACGTGAGCGACAGCAGCGATTCAATCAGCGGCATCAGGGTCTGGCTGTGGGTCGTTTTGGTGTTCAGAAAAAATTCGCCTGCCAGAAAGCCGTCCTGCAAAAGTGCTGCTGATACCGGTGCAGCCGATGTGTCGATGGCTAACAATCTCATGGTATTTCTGCCCCCTCTACGGTCAATTTCCGTTCATGGTCGGACACCCGATGGAAAGTGATGTTGATGCGTTCCTGCGGAAGGAACGGCTCAATGTTTTCGCTCCATTCGATGAGCAGAATGCCGGTGTCCTGATAATCGAAGAAGCCTGTCGTGTACAGATCATCATACGAGGTGATACGGTACATATCAAAGTGGTACAGCCGATACTCCGTACCCTCATATTCATTCACGAGGGCAAAGGTAGGGCTGGAAACACCATCCGTGACACCCAATCCACGGGCTAACCCTCTGGCAAAGGCCGTTTTCCCCATGCCCATACCACCGAACAGGGCGATAACTTCTCGCCCCTTCAAGGTATGTGCTAATCGTTCTGCGAGAACTTCTGTCTCCTGTTCTGAAGTGCTGTAAAGCGTTTGCACTGCCTGTCCTCTCCTATCAGAAAAGTCCTGTGATCCTGCCGTTGGCATCGACATCGATCTTTTCGGCGGCGGGCACCTTCGGCAGACCCGGCATCGTCATAATATCGCCCGTGTACACAACAACAAAGCCGGCACCGTTCGACAGACGAACGTCCCGCACCGTAATCCGGAAGTCCTGCGGACGACCAAGCAGTGTCGGATCATCCGACAGCGAATACTGCGTCTTGGCAATACAGATAGGCAACGCACCGCCGCCCAGTTTTTCGATCTCGACAATCGCTTTTTCAGCCGCTGTTGTATAGAGTACACCGTCCGCCCCGTAAATACGGCGGGCAATTGTGTCGATCTTGTCCTTCAGGGACAATGTCAGCTCATACAGCGGATGGAAGTTCGAGGACTTGTCAGCAGCAGCCACTACCTTTTCTGCCAGTGCCGTACCGCCTTCGCCACCCTTCGCAAAGACTTCCGAAAGTGCGAAGTCCGCTCCGCGTTCACGACAGTAGTTCTCGATGAGGGACAGTTCGTCCTCTGTATCCGCACCGAAACGGTTGATGGCCACCACGACCGGCACGCCGTATTGCTGCATATTGTCGATGTGGGCACCCAGATTGACAATACCTTTTGACAGAGCTTCCAGATTCTCGTTCCCCAACTCTGCTTTCGGTACCCCGCCATTATATTTCAGGGCACGCACCGTAGCAACCAATACGACAGCCGCCGGCTTGAGTCCTGCCTTGCGGCACTTGATGTCGAAGAATTTCTCCGCTCCAAGATCGGAGCCGAAACCTGCTTCGGTGACACAGTAGTCGGCCAGCTTCAGACCCAATTGAGTTGCTCTGACCGAGTTACAGCCATGAGCGATATTGGCGAAAGGACCTCCGTGCATAATAGCGGGCGTACCCTCCAACGTCTGCACGAGATTCGGTTTGATGGCATCCTTGAGCAGAGCCGCCATCGCACCATTGGCCTTCAAGTCTGCCGCATACACCGGCGTACCATCAAAGGTATAGGCAACCAAAATTTTGCCCAGACGTTCCTTCAAATCAGTTACATCCGCTGACAGGCACAAAATCGCCATGACTTCGCTGGCTACGGTGATAATAAAACCGTCTTCACGGGGCACCCCGTTGACACGGCCGCCCAGACCAGCGATGATGTTTCTCAACTCACGGTCGTTCATATCCATGCAACGCTTGATGAGGATACGCTTGACGTCAATGCCGAGAGCATTTCCCTGCTGGATATGGTTGTCCAGCATTGCACACAGCAGATTGTTAGCCGCTGTGATGGCGTGCATATCGCCGGTAAAGTGGAGGTTAATGTCCTCCATCGGAATGACCTGTGCATAACCGCCGCCAGCCGCACCGCCTTTGACACCAAAGACCGGTCCCAGAGACGGTTCCCGCAAGGCAATGACCGTTTTTTTGCCGATCTTCGTCAAAGCATCGCCCAAACCAACGGACGTTGTCGTTTTTCCTTCTCCGGCAGGGGTTGGATTGATCGCCGTCACAAGAATCAGCTTACCGTCCGGTCCTGCCATTTTTTCACGCATCAGTTCTTCTGACAGCTTGGCTTTGTACTTGCCGTAGTATTCCAAGTAGGACTCATCAATGCCGAGTTTTGCGGCAATTTGAGTAATCGGTTCCGCTTGTGCCTGCTGTGCGATCTCAATATCTGACAACATGATACATCTCTCCCTATAAGTGGGTTATTAACAGCGGTCATTTGGTGACCGCATCGTGCCTATTGTACCATAAAAAAACGGTTTGTACAACAGAAAAAAGTGTTTTTCCCCGAAAAACACTTTTTTCTGTACACAGCAGTAGGAGAAAGCCTTTCTCTAAAGCATTTGGCAGCCCGAAAGATCGTCCCCCACATTTGTAAAGCAAAACAGCTTGTCGCAACTTCATTGATGTTCCTGCCCTTTTTCCACCCGCATGGTTCTTTGCAGATGAATAGCCGCTTTCTGCGTATAAAGCAGTTTCCATTGACACCGGAAAGTTTTCCCCTTGCTTGTTGGTATCCGCAAGATATTTTCACGTTTCCCCTTCAAAAAACCGTTGTATATTTCCGAGAGGTATGGTATAATAGGATATTGTTCCGAACAGGACGGACTATTTCAAGAGAAAAGGATGATTTGTGTTGCTTACGCTGGAAAATATATCGTGGCGTACCCCGGAAGGTGTCTGTATTCTGCAGGATCTCAACCTGACGGTTCCCGATAACAAATTGGTCGTCATCACGGGTCCGAACGGCGGCGGAAAAACCACCCTTGCTAAAACCATTGCCGGCATCTACCACCAGGACAGCGGTCGTATCCTCCTCAACGGCAAGGATATTTCCGATGTCGATATTACCGAACGTGCCAAAGCCGGTGTCAGCTTTGCCTTTCAGCAGCCGGTGCGGTTCAAAGGCATCACCGTACGCAAGCTGATTGAGTTAGCGGCCGGCGAATCCCTGCCCTTGAGCAAGATTTGCGACTATATGAGCAAAGTCGGTTTGTGTGCCGAAGAATATATCGATCGTGAAGTCAATGCGACCCTGTCCGGCGGCGAAATCAAGCGTATTGAAATCGCTACGGTGCTGGCCAGACACTCTGTACTGACCGTTTTTGACGAACCGGAAGCCGGTATTGATCTGTGGAGTTTCACCAGTCTCATCAAGACTTTTGAGGAAATGCGAAAGAATCTCAACGGTTCTATCGTCATCATCTCGCATCAGGAAAGGATCCTGCGGATTGCCGACGAGATTGCGGTGGTTGCCAATGGCCGTATCACCGCCCAAGGCAAACCGGAGGATATGATGCAGTTATTGGCCGAAAACAATGCCATGTCAGGCAAATGCTACAAGCAGGAGGAAATGTTCTGATGAATGAGATCACCAAGGATCTGCTGCGAGAGATCTCGGAGTGGGACGGCAGCTTTAAGGGTGCCTACAATATCCGTGAAAATGGCCAGTGTGCCGGTCGTGTCTCCAGCAAGAATATCAAGATAGAGTCCAAAAAAGACCAGCCCGGTCTGGAAATCTGGATCGCTCCCAACACCAAGGACGAAACGGTGTCCATTCCCGCCTGTGTCACACAGGGCGGCGTGGACGATCTGGTCTATAACGACTTCTTTGTCGGCGAGAATGCCGATGTTACCATTGTGGCCGGCTGCGGTATCCACACCGAAACAGGTGAACCTGCTCGCCATAATGGTATTCATCGCTTCTTCCTCGGCAAAAATTCCCGTGTGAAGTATCTGGAAAAACATATCGGCAAGGGACATGGTACCGGTCTGCGATATATCGACCCCGTGACCGAAGCTGAACTGGAAGAAAACGCCGTCCTTGAAATGGACACTGCCCAGATCGGCGGCGTCGACCGGACAACCCGTGTCACCTCTGCCAAATTGGGTGAGGGAGCTAAACTGTATATCCGTGAGCGTATCCTCACCGAGAAGGAACAAACGGCTAAAACGGAGTTCCATGTGGAAATGAACGGCAAGGATTCCGGTGTTGACCTGATCTCCCGTTCCGTTGCCCGTGACGATTCGCATCAGTCATATCACTCCGTTATTGTTGGCAACGCTCCCTGTACGGGACACTCCGAGTGCGATGCGATCATCTCCGAAAACGGCAAAGTCGATGCCGCTCCCGAACTGCACGCCCGTGACAACGATGCTGCTCTCATTCACGAAGCCGCTATCGGCAAGATCGCCGGTGAGCAGATTCTCAAACTGCGTACACTTGGTCTGACCGAAGAAGAAGCCGAAGCTACCATCATTGATGGCTTTTTAAGCTGATCGACCGTCAAACGATTCTTGTTCCTTTCGAAAGGAAGATTCCTTATGAAAAGATGGTTCTGTTGGCTGCTGACAGCCTTGTGTGTCGTTTCGCTGGCGGCTGTTTCGGTTCGTGCCGAAGACAGCAATGAGCCAGCCTCCGCCACCGAAACAACGGTGCACACCATCGTCCTGTTGGGCGATTCCATTTCGGCCGGCTTCGGAATGCCGGGTTTTGAATCGAATGACCCCTCCAAAGCCCAAGGCAGTTTTTCAAATTTGTTGGCGGAACATTATCGCTTGACCTACGGTCAAGGAATGTTCAACTACGCCCATACCGGTCTGACCAGCAGCGAAATTCTCACCTCCCTCCGTCACACCGATACAGACGTGTTGAAACAGGCGGATATGATCGTCCTCTCTGCGGGCAGCAACGATATTTTGAATATCCTCGGTGAGTCCGTCTACCGTTCATATCAAGAGTCTGCCGATGAACTGCGTCAGCAGGGGATCCTGATCGACTTTTCCGATCTGCGGGGCATTGAGCAGACAATTCTGACCGTACTGACGGATCCCTCTAAAAAAGAGGTCGTTGACCGCTTTTTGCAGCTCTGCACAAACCAACAGGTACAAACCCGCTGTCAGGATGCCGTCCTACAATGTGAAAGCAACACCAAGGAGATGATCTCTTATCTGCGAGAAATCGGCTCACAAGCCGAAATCTTTCTTATCACACCCTACAACCCTACTACTGCGGTAATACAAAACCGCTTGTCAGATCTGCTGCAAAACACGATGGATGACCTGCGGAAACGCCTCCTTTCCCTGAGTGAAAGTGCCGAATATGGCTATGCCGTGTCGGTCGTGGACTTGCTGACCGATTTCGAGGGAAAGTATCTGGAGATGACCAACATCACTTCGGGAGACATTCATCCCTCTGCCGCCGGACATCGATGGATCGCAGACACCATCATCCGCCGCATGAAGCTGCTCTCCGAACAGAGAACCGCACAGCAGCAGGCCATACGGCATCGTACCGCTCCTGTTGCCGATAGCTGGGTGTACCTGCTGTTTTCAGTCGCCGCCTTGTGCGTCATTGGCATTTTGTTTTACGTTGTCATACTGCACCGCAAAAAGTAGTCTGCTATTCTCTTTCAAGGGATACATTACTTTCGCTGTCCTTCCATGGGCAGCAGGGCTTTTTCTGTCAACAAAGAAAAAGTCCTGCGGACGAATTGTTTTCTGTGGGATCACGAATGAACAGCATAAACGGCTCCATGAGTGCCTTCGCAGAGCGGCACCACCCGCTCATATTTTTCACTGCCCTGCACACAATAAGACAGGGTGATACGGCATGAAACGATCGAACCATACCGCCGTCAAATTATTTGCCATTGGCGGCATTCTCTACGGTCTGCTGGAAATTCTCTGGCGGAGGCATACACACTGGTCTATGATCTTGACCGGCGGCATATGCTTTACCATCCTGTATCGCATCTTCCGTCCGTTAACGGTCTGTTCGCTGTGGCTGAAATGCTGCATCGGCAGCACGGTCATTACTATCACCGAACTCCTGTCCGGTTTTGTGTTCAACTATTGTCTCAACCTGAAAGTGTGGGACTACTCCCGCCTGCGGTTCAACTTCTGTGGTCAGGTTTGTGCAGTATACAGTCTTTTGTGGGGCTTGCTGACAATTCCCATCCATGCCCTGTGCCGCTGGCTATATCGTCGTTTCGGCTGGTAGTACGCCGAAAGACCGTTTTCTTCCGATACATGATCGTCTCTTCTGCGGGTATACTAATGGTATCCCATCTCAACAGGAGGTCACGACCATGCTTTTGCAAAATGCTCCCAGCCATACAGATGTCCCCTCTTCGGAAGAAACACCCAGGTCAACAACACCCGAAACAACTGAACAGCCTATGCCCCTGCCGAATAGTCCGTTGCTCACCACAGGATCGCTCATTTCTGACAACGGTCAGTATGTGATACAGTGTATGACCATCATCGGACAGATCGAGGGGCATGATGTGCTCTCTCCCCGCCATAAGACCACCAAGTATGAACACGTCATTCCGCAGATCATTGCGGCAGAACAAAGTACGTCCGTAGAAGGTCTGCTCGTTATCCTGCATACTGATGGCGGTGACGTGGAAGCCGGTCTGGCCATTGCCGAATTGTTGGCCGGCATGAAAAAGCCTGTCGTGTCGCTGGTACTGGGCGGCGGTCATTCCATCGGCGTTCCCATCGCCGTGGCCGCCAAACGCTCTTTTGTGGCACGGTCTGCTTCTATGACCATTCATCCCGTCCGCATGAGCGGGACACTGCTCGGTGTACCGCAGGCATTCGATTACTTTCAGCGGATGCAGCAGCGTATCACCGACTTCGTGACCGCTCATTCCCGTATCACTGCCGAACGCTATAACCAACTCTCACTGAACACCAACGAACTGGTAATGGACATCGGCACGATTTTGGACGGAAAGTCCGCCGTACAGGAGGGACTGATCGACCGTCTGGGGACGTTGAGTGATGCGGTCACAGCTCTCTATCATTTGATCGATAAAATACACGCCCATGAGCGTTAATAAGGCAGAAGACTCTGCCGTCAAGAATTGGAGGTACATACCGCATGAATCTATTCGATGCGATCTTTCAGGGTGTCCTGCAGGGATTGACCGAATTTCTTCCGGTCTCCAGCAGCGGTCATCTGGCGATCTATCAGCATATCACCGGCATCAACGAAAACAATCTGTTCTTCTCGGTCATGCTGCACATCGGCACACTGGCTGCGGTGGTCGCTGTCTATTTCAAAATCATCGGCAAGCTCTTCTCTTCCCTCATCAGCATCATCAGGAAACTGTTTACCAAACAGTTCCGGTGGAGCGAAATGACCGAGCAGGAAAATCTTGCCATGATGATCATCATCGGCCTGCTCCCCTTGTTCCTGCTGTTTCTGCCGATTCCCGGCACCGATCTGAAAATCAAAGATCTGGCCGAGAAATTCTCGATGGACGGCTACTTTATCGTGGTCGGTCTGTCACTGGTCGCTACTTGTATGCTGCTGTTCTTTGGCAGCAAAAAAAAGCAGCCCGTCAAGATCATTAACGGTAAACGCTATCGCAAAAGGAAGCGTCAGCGTTACACGTTCACAGATGCCCTTGCCGTTGGTCTGACACAATGTGTGGCCGCTATCTGTCCGGGGCTCTCCCGTTCCGGTTCTACACTGTCCGTCAGCCAACTGCGGAATATCGAAAAACAGACAGCTCTGGACTATTCGTTCCTGTTGGGCACACCGGCTATTGTAGCAGCCGCCCTATTGGAACTCAAAGATGTTTTTACATCCACCGAAGAAGAAGCAATGAGCATCAACGCCGGTTATGTGATCGTTGGCATGATCGTGTCGGCGGTAGTTGGTTTCTGTGCCATCAAGCTGTTCAAGTGGTTGTTGCGTACCAACCGGATGTACATTTTTATCCTGTACACCGCCGCCATCGGTTTGGGCATCATCCTCATCAGTATCATCGAACTTTCTTCCGGTGTAAACCTGTTTACCCAGCAGCCCCTCAACTTCTGATGCAAAGAGCGGAAACGCACACCGGCGTACCAATGCTGCGGCAGATACCGTGAAGCCGCAACCTTGTTCGCCGCTATCACGCCAGTAAAAACGGCAATCCGTTTCCTGCCATGAGTGTATGCAAAGGAAGGCTTCGCTGCCTTTCTCAAAACTGCCGAAGACAGCATTCTCTCACCAGAGCCATACTTATTGCATTGGTGCTTTGTTACGAAAGAACAAAGCACCGCTTTGCCTTTATGACAGCGAAGTATCCTAATCGGTATGTGCTCTGCACAGGTGTCATGGCACCTCTCCCTGCACAACTCTTATGTTTTGGAGAGCAGCCCCTCCACATCCTTGCTCCTTGCTTCCTGCTCACTGCTCCCCAGTTTATCTGTTCTGGAGGTGGAACCTTTATTTATGGCAACGAAAAAAACAACGTCCGCCACGCATACGAAGCCCAAAGCGTCCGGCGGCACTAAACGAAAAACCACTACGCGTGCAACCAGAAAATCGGTTTCTTCCCGCAGCCGTCAGCGTAAAACGACGTCCAAACGCACCGCTGCCGAAATGCAATATTACATAAGACGCAGCCGCCTCGTTCGGGGCGTGATCTTGGTGTGTACAGCAGTGCTCTTCACCCTTGTCTTTTTCCTGGAGGGAGAAATGATCTGGCGTTCGGTACATGAATGCTGCTGCGGTATCTTCGGATTCCTTGGGTTCCTGATACCACTGGTACTCATCTACTGTGCTGTACAGATGTTTCACGAAGAATCGACCTACCGCTTCCCGCTGAAGGTCTTTTTCCTGTCGGGCACGATCTTCATGTTGGCCACTGTCGTCTACACATTCGGTTCTTCCGGCATGGAGCTGACCGATTACGGCATCGAACTGATCAACTGCTATCAAAACGGTGCCTTCCATCATGGTCCCGGTTTTATCGGCGGTCTGTTAGGTATTCCGTTGGCGAAAATGTTCGGAGCGGTCGCCGGTGGTTTGTTGGGCGTGGTACTCCTGCTCTTCTTCATGTATATGTCCTTTGAAGCACTGTTCATCAATATCATCGACAAGATCAAGACCCCCGTCAGTGAACGTATCAGCGAACACAAAGAGATCCGCACCAAGGTACGGGAAGAAACACAAAAAATCAAGGAAGAGAACCGTCAGCGTGCCCATGAGGAATATGTCAACCGCAAGGTAACGGAGAAAGTAGAAGCCGCCAAAAGGAAAAACGCTGACTCCGGTTATCGCCGTATCAATAAAACACCCATCTATGAGCCGGAACCTCCCTCTTCTCCTGCCAATAATATCACCGTATCCGCCGTCAAGCCGGCTGCGGCTCCTATTACAAATGCCAGCACCTCCAAAAGTGCTGCGGCTCCTGCTGCCCCAAAACAGACCGTCTCGGAAAAGCCATCCACTTCGTCAATAGCACCCCCTGTCAAAACAACGGAGACCTATTCCGATACCATTGACATCGCTGCCCTGCTGCAAAAGGGCAGGCAGACCTCCAAACCACTGTCCTCCGACCATGATAACACACCGTATACTGCCTCCAGCAATATATCTGCCAATGGAAAAGCAACATCGGCTGCTGCAACAGGTCATTCCCCAACACCATTGACTGCTCCGCAGCCAAAAACTTCTCTGTCTAAAGATACATCGGCATCACCCGCTCCGACTTCAGGCGTCAAGCCCGCGGCGAACCCCAATCCCGTGATCGAAGGGCACTATATCAAGCCACCCTTTGTTCTGCTGGAGTTACCGCAAGACGAACCGGAAGAGAACATCTCACAGGAATTACACCAAACCGCCACGAAGTTAGTCGACACCCTCAAGAGTTTCGGTGTGCAGACCACGATCATGAATATCAGCCGCGGTCCTGCTGTCACGCGTTATGAACTGCAGCCGGCATCTGGTGTGAAGATCAGTAAGATTACCAATCTGGCCGATGATATTGCCATGAATCTAGCGGCCACAGGCGTTCGTATCGAAGCCCCAATTCCCGGAAAGAATGCCGTAGGCATCGAAGTTCCTAACCAACACGTTACCACAGTCAAAATGAGAAGCCTGGTAGAGTCCCATGAATTTCAAATCGCCAAAAGCAAGCTGACGGTCGCTCTCGGTGAGGACATCACCGGCAATATCACATTGGCCGATCTCAGTAAGATGCCTCATCTGCTCATCGCAGGCTCCACCGGTTCCGGTAAATCTGTCTGCATCAACGCAATGCTCATCAGCCTGTTGTATAAAGCCGATCCTGATGAGGTCAAGCTAATTCTCATCGACCCGAAAGTGGTAGAACTGGGCGTATATAATGGCATCCCCCACCTATTGGTACCGGTGGTGACCGACCCCCGCAAAGCTGCCGGTGCCCTGAATTGGGCGGTCAACGAAATGCTGGAACGCTACAAAACCTTTGCAGAGTGCAACGTCCGCGATATTCATAGCTATAACCGTCTGGTCGACAAGAAGAAAGCCGAACTGGAAGAAAATGAGCCGGAAGACGAAGAACGTTCCTTTGAAGAAGACGAGATGCTGGCACAAGCCCAAGCCGAACTGCAGCAAAACGGCAGCGAACGGAAGGAAAAACGTAAACTGGAACGTATGAGTCAAGTCGTCATCGTCATTGACGAGTTGGCCGACTTGATGATGGCAGCTCCAAATGAAGTGGAAGAGTCCATCTGCCGTCTGGCACAGATGGCTCGTGCTGCGGGTATGCACCTTGTGATTGCTACCCAACGCCCTTCGGTCGATGTCATCACCGGTCTGATCAAAGCAAACGTCCCCAGCCGTATTGCCTTTGCAGTAAAGTCACAGATCGACTCCCGTACTATTTTGGACGGCAGCGGTGCCGAGAAATTGCTCGGCAAGGGCGATATGCTTTTCTCTCCTATCGGCACAACTAAACCGATTCGTGTACAAGGCTGTTATGTCGATGATGAAGAAATCGAAAACATCGTGACGTTCATCAAAAACAATAAAGTCGTCGAGTACGACAAGAATATCATCGACGAAATCGAGGCTAATGCCGCCGCCGAACCCGGCAGCAAAGCAGCGGACAGCAGTGACGGCGAAACCGACCCCATGATGGAACAAGCGATTCAATGTGTAGTGGAAGCCGGACAAGCGTCCACGTCTTTGTTACAGCGGCGACTGCGGTTAGGCTATGCCCGAGCCGGTCGCTTGATTGATGAAATGGAGCAGATCGGCGTTGTCGGTCCGCACGAAGGTTCAAAACCAAGACAGGTGTTGATGACCTACCAGCAGTGGTTAGAACGCAACATGACCCTCAAGGATAGTGAATGAACACCCTGCCCTGATATATTATTGTTATGGAGGTACAAAACATGAAAAGAGAAGGTCAAATCACAGTCGATTCGGAGAACTTGTTCCCGATCATCAAAAAGTGGCTCTACTCCGACAAGGATATTTTTATCCGTGAGATCGTGGCAAACGCCTGCGATGCCATCAAGAAGTATCGCAGCCTGTGCCAGATCGGAGAAGCTGAAGATAACGGCACCGCACCCCGTATCGACATCACCCTTGATACCAACGCCAAGACCCTCACGGTCGCGGATAACGGCATTGGCATGACCGAAGAAGAGGTCGAAAAGTATATCGCCCAGATTGCTTTTTCTGGTGCACAGGAATTTCTGGACAAGTACAAGGATCAGACAGATGCCGAAAATGGTATCATCGGTCACTTTGGTCTTGGTTTCTACTCCGCATATATGGTATCCGAAAATGTGGAAATCGAAACGCTGTCCTACCAGAAGGGTGCCGTTCCGGTACATTGGGAGAGCGATGGCAGCCATACCTATGAAATCGCCGACGGCAGCCGTGCTGCCATCGGCACGAGTATCATCATGCACCTCTCTGAAGACGGCAAAGAGTTCCTCAGTGAGTTTAAGCTGCGGGAGATCCTCCGCAAATACTGCCACTTCATGCCCTATGAGATCTACTTCCACGTCATCAAGGAAGAATCCGCCGATACCTCTTCTGATACCAAGGATACCACCGATAAGACCCCCGAAAAGCCCCTGAACAACACCACTCCTCTCTGGCTGAAAGCCCCGAAAGACTGCACGACCGAGGAGTACGAAGACTTCTACCGTGAGACATTCACGGATATGAACCTGCCGCTGTTCTGGATTCACTTGAACGTAGACTACCCGTTCCGCCTGAAAGGTATTCTCTACTTCCCGAAGCAAACCGATAAACTGCAGGTCATGCCCGGTGAGATCAAACTGTTTGCTAATCAGGTATATATCGCCGATAACATCAAGGAGGTCGTACCGGAGTTCCTGATGCTATTGAAAGGCGTCATCGACTGCCCCGACCTGCCATTGAATGTTTCCCGTTCCTTCCTGCAAAATGACGGTGAGGTTGCGAAAATTTCCCGCCATATCACGAAGAAGGTCGCCGACAAGCTGCTGTCTGTCTTCAATAACGAGCGGAAGTCTTACGAGAGCTACTGGGATGACATCTCTCCTTTCATCAAGTTTGGCTGCATCAAGGATGAGAAGTTCTACGAAAAAATCAAAGGTATCATCCTGTACAAGACCATCAACGATGAGTATAAGACCTTTGACGAACTGCAAAAGCCCGACAACAAGGTATACTACGTCTCCAATACCGATGTGCAGGGACAGTATATCAAGATCTTCAAGGACAATGGTCTGGAAGCCGTCATTCTGGAACACAACATTGACGCCCACTTCGTTACTTTCCTGGAGTACACAGAGTCCGGCACCAAATTCGTCCGCATTGATTCCGAAATTGGTGATGCCCTCAAATCGGATGAAAGCGTCGATACAGAGGTCAACGCCGAAGAAGTGATCCACTTCTTCAAGGAAGCCCTCGGCATGGACAAACTGACGATCCAGACCGAAAACCTGAAAACCGCCGAAACTCCTGCGATCCTCACCATCAACGAATATGAACGCCGCATGAACGATATCAGCAAAATCTATGGCAATATGTTTGGGGAAGCCGGACCCGCTTCCGAAACACTGATCGTCAATACGGCGAACGAGATCGTTCGCAAACTGAAGGACTTCGAGCCGGACAAACGTAACCTCTTGTGCCGTCACATCTTCGACCTCGCCCTCATGAGCCAACGCAAGCTCACCGCCGCCGAGATGGAAGGCTTCATGCTCCGCAGTGTTCAGGTCATGTCCCTTCTTTGATGAGTACGGAGTGCGTTTGCTGTATCACCCACTAACAACGCCCTCTCCCCTTCATACCCAAACTTGCCGCAGTCACTCTCACCGAGTGACTGCGGCAAGTTTCACTTTCCCAGAATTTCAAAAAACCTCGATGGTCATTCCGTTGCTAACGGCGACCATCGAGGTTTTTGTTTTTATCTTATTTTCTGTTCCTCACAACGAAGGGTGCAGGGGTGCGAGGTATCCGGTGGACACCTCTGCCGAAGGCAGAAGCACCGACCGAGCCGACAGGCAAGACAAAAAAGCCCCCCTGCTGTGGTTTGGGGAGAATCCCCAACATCAGAACTTGCCTTCCTTGGAAGCCTCTTCGATGCTGACGGCTACGGCTACGGTAGCACCAACCATCGGGTTGTTGCCCATGCCGATGAGGCCCATCATTTCAACGTGAGCCGGAACAGAGCTGGAACCTGCAAACTGTGCGTCAGAGTGCATACGACCCATGGTATCAGTCATACCGTAGGAAGCAGGACCTGCTGCCATATTGTCCGGATGCAGTGTACGACCTGTACCACCACCGGAAGCAACGGAGAAGTACTTCTTGCCCTGCTCGATACATTCCTTCTTATAGGTAGCTGCCACAGGATGCTGGAAGCGTGTCGGGTTCGTGGAGTTACCAGTGATAGAAACACCAACATTCTCCATGTGCATGATGGCTACGCCTTCCTGTACATCATCGGCACCATAGCACTTAACGGTCGCTCTCAAACCGTTTGAGAAAGGCTTCTCGTAAACGACCTTCAGTTCAGCAGTCTTGTAGTCATACTTTGTCTCTACAAAGGTGAAACCGTTGATACGAGAAATGATCTGGGCAGCGTCTTTGCCAAGACCATTCAGGATAACACGCAGGGGCTTCTGACGAACCTTGTTCGCCTTCTCTGCGATACCGATAGCACCTTCTGCAGCCGCAAAGGACTCGTGACCGGCCAGGAAGCAGAAGCACTCCGTTTCTTCTTCGAGCAGCATCTTGCCAAGGTTACCGTGGCCGAGACCAACCTTTCTATGGTCGGCAACCGAACCCGGAATACAGAAAGCCTGCAAACCTTCACCGATAGCGGCAGCAGCGTCAGCAGCACGGCGGCAGCCTTTCTTGATGGCGATAGCAGCACCTACTGTATAAGCCCAACAGGCGTTTTCAAAGCAGATCGGCTGAATCTTCTTGACCTGGGCGTAAACGTCCAGACCGGCATCCTTCGTGATCTTCTCCGCTTCTTCGATAGAAGCGATGCCGTAGCTGTTCAGAACGGCAGTGATTTTGTCGATTCTTCTTTCGTATGATTCAAACAGAGCCATTGTCTTACTCCTTTCTCGGATCGATGATCTTCACGGCATCGGCCACACGACCGTACTGACCCTTTGCCTTTTCCCATGCTTCGGTCGGGGTGTCACCCTTCTTGATGAAGTCGGTCATCTTGCCGAGGCTAACGAACTGATAGCCGATCACTTCATTGTTCTCGTCCAGAGCGATACCGGTAACATAGCCCTCGGCCATTTCCAGATAACGAACGCCCTTCTCTTTGGTAGCATACATCGTACCCACCTGAGAACGCAGACCCTTACCGAGGTCTTCCAGACCGGCACCAACCGCCAGACCGTCATCCGAGAAAGCACTCTGGGTACGGCCGTAAACGATCTGCAGGAACAACTCACGCATAGCGGTGTTGATAGCGTCACATACCAAGTCGGTGTTCAGTGCCTCCAAAATGGTCTTACCCTGCAGAATTTCAGCCGCCATAGCAGCCGAATGGGTCATGCCGCTGCAGCCGATCGTCTCGATCAATGCCTCTTCGATCACGCCATCCTTGACGTTCAGGGACAACTTACAGGCACCCTGCTGCGGAGCACACCAACCGATACCATGTGTGAAACCGGAAATGTCACTGATCTGCTTCGCATGCACCCACTTGCCTTCTTCCGGAATCGGAGCCGGCTCATGCTTTGCACCCTTTGCGACAGGGCACATCATTTCTACCTCTTTTGTGTAAATCATTTTGAACTCCTTTCGCGTATCTGCCACAGGGACAGACATCAAAGATTTCAGGAAAACGACAAGCTCACAAAGAACCGTTCACTCCCCTGTCATATTGATTATAATATTTTTCTCGGAAAATTTCAACAGATAATTCAAATTTCTGACCGTATTTTTTACACTTTTGGCCAGTGAGGAATCAGAGGAAGATTTTTCTCCCTTGTTCGTCCGTTCATAGGTAATCTTCCTCACGGAAGTAGTCTGTGAACCAAATTTTCGGAGCGGTAAACATCCGTCCGTCAAGGTATTGCAGGATACCTCCATCGGTCGTAAAGTGGAACCGCAGTTGGTAGGAATACAACGCCTGATACTGGTATCCCATACGGCGGTTGATTTCGTTCTTACCGTATTTGCCATCTCCCAACAAAGGGTGACCAATGAAGGCCAAGTGTGCCCTGATCTGATGTGTACGCCCCGTCAGCAGATCAACATCCAACAGGCTGAATTGGTTTCTCTCGGCCAATACCCGATACTTCGTTTTGATGGTCTTACTGTTGGGCGTAGGATGGTGGGATATGTACACACGGTTCTTTGCCTCGTTCTTCTCCAGATAGTCAGTCAATACAGCTTCCTTCGGCTTCAAATAACCCACTGCGATACACAGATACCGCTTTTCGACCTCCCTATCTTTAAGCTTTTGGTTCATGATCCGCAGGGTCTCGGCATTCTTGGCTGCGATCACGATACCGCCCGTATTTCTATCGATACGATTCACCAGTGCCGGAGCAAAGGAATTTTCCTCCTTTGGATCGTATACACCCTTGTCATACAAATAGTGCTGTACCCGGGCGATCAGTGAGTCAAAATGATAGGTGTCATCGGGGTGCACCAAAAGCCCCGGCTTCTTGTTCAGCAGCAGAATGTTATCATCTTCATAAAGGATATCTAACTTCACGGGAGCTTTAAGAAAATCATAGGTATCAGGCGTTTCCTCAAAAAACTCCTCTTTGATGTAGAGTGTCAGCACATCGCCTGTTTGCAGACGGCTGGCGATCTCACAGCGTTTGCCGTTCAGCTTGATATACGTGCGGATATATTTGTACATCAGCGAAGTCGGCATATTCCGAAACCGTTTCGTCAGAAATTTGTCCAACCGCTGACCGCTGTCATTTTCGGTTATGATGATTTGTCTCATCGTATTCACTCCTTGATGCGGATAAAAATGGAGAGCGTCTGTCGGGGACAGAATGCCACTTGACCACTATTGTTCCTGCTTCATGATGATACGACACTGTCGTTAACGGACAGGTCACTCATGGCTATCGGCATCTGCCGCTTTCATTTTTGTTCCCCCGTATTATAGCACAGTTTTCCCCGTTTGTCACGTCATACCGTTCTAAAAAAGCAGAAGCCGCCTTGGAGAAGGCAGCTTCTTTTTCGTCATATTCTGCCTTACTCTCTTATCAGGCAGTGTCAATGAATACACGGTATGCTGCGTTGCGAAGGAGCGTTAATATCTCTTCACGGCTGACATCTGACAGTGGTAAACTATCCCGCAGTACAGGCTCGATGGACAGCACATCTCCGCCGCTTTTCCCCGATAACTTATGCACACACGCCTCTGCGGCAGACAAAGCCTTTTGTCTTGTGAACTGCTGCTGTGAAGATGGTGTACCTTCTTTCCACTGTAAAGTGATGTGGTAGTCCAAATGCAGCCGTCCTTGTTGGATAGATGGTACTAACGTGACCGATGCCGCTTCTACTGCATTTCCCAACAGACCACCAGCTTCGCCTTTCAACAACAAATAGCCGATGGTTTCCTCTTCGGACAGCGTACACGCTCCCTCTTCACCTTCTACCCAATAGCTGCCGCTTACATTCAAGGCTTCTGTCGCCGTATTGATGACAACATACGGCAGCACCAAAGCGGTCTGTTGGGCGTTATGGTCGGTGATATACGACAGAAGTGTGCTGTGTACCGCCGGCTGTGTGACCGCTTTGCTGTCCGACAAGGCACTGATGTCTTCCGAACGTTCCCCAAACTGTTCGGCAGCAGTCGTCAGCGTAACAGATGAAGGCTGTTCACTGACCATCAGACCGGTGGTCTTGGGCATCTCCCGCATTTCAGCAAAATATGACAGTGTTTTGTCTGCATGACAAGCAGCAGGACGATTCATCATCATAAACAAACACTGGTGTAACAGCAATTGTTTGCCGCTCTGTTGTTCCAAACGATGTACGGCATCGGCTACACTGTCACCTTGTGCCCGCACGATCTTCATGGCGTTGTCTTGGTGGGGATCACGGGTATCCAGTGTCAGGAGGGTCAGTTGATAGCCCCGTTCCTGTCGGTCGATACCAATTCCCTGCACGATAATACGCTGATT
>CACZZU010000006.1 GCA_902785765.1 uncultured Ruminococcus sp. | reverse complement strand
TTGATGCTACCGTTTTAAGATGCTGATAAAGTGACTTATATCTTTCAAGAAGATTCTGGAGATTATCTCGTGCTACCTTCAGTTCATCCAAATAAGCCTGTGCATCCTGATCTGCACCAGTTGCACTCTCATTAGTCAAAGTATCAAATTTTTCAAGGGCAGCTTTAAGTCTCTTAGCCGCTCCCAATACAGTTGCACTTTCTGCTGTATCAGTATCTTTGCCCCAAAGTGTTTCCATTTGATCCATATATGTTTTTGCTGAAGATAAAACAGAAGCATTTTGAACTACACCAGTAGCAATAGCCATATCTGTATTAGTAATAATATCATAAAGTGTACCAACACTACTACTATGATCTACTTTGAAAATATTATTATAAGAAATGTCAGTAATGGTATTATTCAGAGACAAAACATCAGGGAATGCAAGCTTATTAGTACTATTAGGAAGCGGACCTGCAGTAGCTGTGTAACCCGTATCACCAATCAGATCCTTTGCTTCTTTCTTAACGGCAGCAAGAGCTTTATTCAAATCATCAAGTGCATTATCATAATCGATCTGAGCATCTGCTCTCAGTTTTGCAGCATCAATAAGATCCTGTGAAGCATTAGACAGTGCATTGGCATATGTCCAGTCAGCAAGAGCCTGATTATATCTGGAAACAGCAGCATTATAAGCACCGGCAGCGTTATCATATTCGATTTCTGCAAGAGCTTCATCACTTATAGCATCCAGATAATCCCTGTAAGCCTGTTCTGCAGCTGCAGCAGCCTGATCAGCAGCTGCCTGCTTGCTAAGGAAGTCTGCAGACTCGTCTGTATCACCTGCTGAATAATAAGCCTGGAGATATGCAACACTGTCTGTTCCACCGCCGTTTTCATGATAAGTAAGATAAGGAACGGCGTCTGTTACCTTTTCTTCTTTTACAAACTGATAAGCGATAGCACCGTCAGTTACAGCACCGTCAGCATCTATGGTAACTGTTGCTGTTGAAGCATTACCTGTAGCACCTATCTGATTCTGACTTGCACTAACATCGAATACATCATTGTTACCATCTTTGTATGTACGGAAATCATCTGAACCAAGAACGATCTTATAATAATCTGTACCATCAAAGTAGTATCCGGCATATGTATAGTATGCAGCCTGCGGTGCTACATAATCAGGCTGACCACTTGTTCCGCTTTCCTTTACTTCCGGAACATAACTTCTTCTGAATACATAAGCACCTGCTGCGGGAGGTGTCCATTGTGCGCCTTCAACGGCTCCAGGAGCATCTGTACCAGCTAAAGTTTCTGCAACATCAGTATTGGTAGCAGAAATAATCGGACCGGGAGCACGGTATCCAGGATCACTTGGATCAACACTTGACCATGCGAGATATCCGCCCGCTTCATTGGTTGTAACGCCATCAATAGCTCTTACTTTATCATTTGTAAGTTTTACATACTTGGCTTTTTCTTCAGCTGTAACTCCAGTTGCATTAGGAGCAGTAGCTTCTCTCTTCTCGTATGTGTAATTAAGCAAGCCAGAAATAGACTCTTTTACAAACGCATCGATGTTGCCTGTATTAACAGCATATACATCCTTGTTGATGGTCTGTCCAGGAATCCAGTTTTTCGGAGGAGTAAAGGACTCAACGATTGATACGCCATAATCGTTACTTGCTGTCAAGCGGTTGGTAACTTCATCTTTGCTGGTGAACCATGCGAATGTTGTGCGTGCAAAAAAGATGAAAACGCCGAAAAGCCGCTCGGCAAGCACATTTCGAGACGTAAAAACGGCAAAAAAAAGCCCCCAAAAAGGGGGGATGAAAATAGCATTTCAGCACTTTTTAACAGGCACAGTTACATGGTAGCCGCCGTGAAAAATAACCGAGACCTCCTTTTTGTTGATGGCTTCCACACGGAGGAGAAGCTTTTCAATGAGCACATCGTCAAAGGTATCGGGCGGATCAATGTCGTTGAGAAGTTTTATGGCGACTTCGGACTTGACTTTTTGCCGCTGCAGGTCATCTTTTTGGCATCAGCGGCCTCACTCTCCTGACGGTTCATGTCGCGGAGAGACTGGCTCATCACTTCAAACACACAGCCGTTGACATCAGCCAACAGAGCGTCACGCTTGTCCTCGATTTCGGTAATGCGGGACAGTAAATCGCCGATCTGCTTGTCCAAACGGGATTCTTCGGCTTCGGTGTCAAAGGTGTATCTGTGGTCGGGCACGGCATCAGCGGTTTGCTTGAGTTCTGCGATAGCAGCAAGAATGGCACGGTGCAGGCGGTCTTCGTGATAGGAGGGAGCAAGGGAACAGCACCGCCCTTCCAGACGGTTGCGGCAACGCCACACGCCAATTTTTTCTTTCTCTTTCAGCCATTTGACACGCTTATAGGTGCCCCCGCAGTAGGAACAAAACAGCAGGCGGCTCAAGCAGTATTTGGTTTGGTAGGTACCTTTTTCGGGCAGATTGCGTTTGGCATTGCGGCGGCGTTTTTCCAGCTCAAGACGCACACGGTCGTAAGTTTGTCGGTCAACAATGGCTTCGTGACAGCCTTGAACGAACACCATCGGACGCTGACCGGTATTTTTCGCCCGTTCATGGGTCAGGCAGTTGACAGTGTAGGTCTTTTGCAGGACGGCATCACCTGCGTACTTTTCGTTTTTAAGAATTTGATACACATTGTTGCGGTTCCAGACGGTTTGACCGTTACGGCGGGCAATTCCTTTTTGGGTCAGGTCACGGGCAATATCCGACACGCCATAGCCTGCCGCAAATTGTTGGAAGATATACCGCACTGCGGCGGCTTCTTCCTCAATGATTACGGGCTTGCCGTCTTCGCCCAGCCGGTAGCCGAGCGTGTTCCGCAGTTGATAGCGGACATTCCCTTCACGGAAGGATTTTTCAATGCCCCACGTCACGTTTTTGCTGATAGATTCACTTTCGGCCTGTGCAAACGATGCGTACAGACTGATGGCAAATTCGGAGGTGATTTCAGCGGTATTGATGTTTTCCTTCTCAAAGATAACGGTCACGCCCAGTGCCTTCAGCTCACGGATATAATCAAGACAATCCACCGTGTTGCGGGCAAAACGGCTGATACTCTTACACAAGATAAGGTCGATTTTTCGCCGCCTTGCCAGCCGTATCATGTTATTGAACTGTGTACGGTTTTTAGTGCGTGTTCCGCTGATGCCCTCATCGGCAAAAATACCGGCGAGCTGCCAATCAACACGATGATTGATAAGGTCAGTATAGTAACTAACTTGAGTGGTATAGGAACTTTGTTGATTGTCCTCGTCGGTGGACACACGGCAATAAGCGGCGACCCGTTTCATCGGCCCATTGACAGTGGATGTATCGGTTTCCAATTTAGCGGGAATGACAGTGACGTGATCGGGGATATTCTGGTTCATCGACAGTCTCCTTTGATGTCAAGCAAACAGTACATTTGATAGGTTGATAGGAAGATCGTGCGGCGAACAGTCGCAAGATGAAGAAGGGGGTATCTTCATCGGCAGAAGTCCGTTTGCAAGTATGCACACACCGGAACGGCTCACCGACTGTTGCCGCATGATTTGATGATTTTATGGTTCAGCGGAAATGATGTGGACATGATGGGGGCGATATGGTTTCATCGCCGTTGTTTTTCGGCAGCACACAGCGGTACTTTTCAGCCGCCAAGCGAAAGATCATCCGCCGCACAGCAGCAATATCACGGATTGGCTCCTGAAAGCATTGACGAATGTCCTGTTCGAGCTGTTCAACAGTGAGGGAGGGCAGATACGTCCATTGATCCGGCACAGGAATAGGCGGTCTGTCCTTTGCGGCGGCAAGGGATTTTTGCCGCACACAAGGGAGGGTTTGTTTCTTTTCCTGCACCGCACGGAAAGCAGCCTGATCGACAAGAGGAGGATAGTTTTTTTCGCCGCAGTAGATACCTTTGTAGAGAATGGCACTGACCTTTTTGACAGCATTATTGCGGTCATCAGCAAAGAACGGCAGTTGTTCCCGAAAGAGTTGTTGTCCGATAGCGGACACACCCCACCCGTCCAGCCGCATCTGAAAGATACGCCGCACCACGACACATTCGTTCGTGTCGGCTGTAAGCACACCGTTTTCTATCCGGTATCCATAGGGAATGGTTCTTTTGGGCATAGAATCACCTCCTTTCCCGAATCCATTCGCCTATTCCTCCCGAACCTATCCCAGCACCTCTGTCAAAACGAGTCCGCCCAGCAGTTCAAAGTCAATGATCAGTCCGTCGGTAACAGCATTTTGCAGGACAGTATCCGCCAGCACCGAAGGGTCACTTTCCGCTGTAAATTGCTGGTAAAGCTGTTCCAACTGTTGAGCTGTTTCGCCGCAGGAGTGGGTATAGTGTTCGGTTTTTTCCTGTATGCTTTGCAGGGCCTTGACGATTTCCTGCTCACTGGTGAAGAGTCGTTCCTCACTGATGCACCCATTCGCACACAGCTCACACAATACATATCGCCGCTGTAAGAGTTCCTGCCGTTGGGCATCCAGTTCTTTCAGTTCTTCGCTGACGGTGTGATGCTCCAGATATTGGAGCTGCATGACACATGGCAGCAGCAGTTCACCGGCAAACAAGTTCATCTTGCGGCACAGCCGTTCCCAAGCGGCATGATAAACGTCATCGAAGAAGATCTTGTTATGACAAGGATGTGTTTGCTGGTTGCGTCCGGAACACACCCATATTGATCGGCGTCCCTTTTTGGCGTAGTAGTACGAACGCCCACAGGTACAGCGGGTCTTGCCTCTGAAAAGTGAATAATTTACACGTTTTGGGGTGCGAGAATTTCGCTTTCGCAGGCATTGAGCCGCCACGAAGTCTTCACGGGAAATGATCGGCGGCAGACAATCGCGTATATAGTAGCTGTCCTGTTGACCGCGGTTAGGTCGTCCTTTATGTCCCATGAAGACAGAGTAGGTTTTTTGCCAGCGAATATCGCCGATATACTTTTCCTGACGCAGCATCTTCAAGATGGTGATATTATTCCAGCGGATGCCGGTCGGTGATGGGATTTCCTCCTGATTGAGGATGGCTGCAATCGCCTGTGCACCGTGACCGGACAGGTACAACGCAAAGATACGCCGCACCACAGCCGCTTGTTCTTCATGGATGAGCAATTGTTTGCGTTCATCCTTTTGATAGCCGTAGGGCACACGGGCAATCCCCAGTGACCCGTTGGCCATTTTCTTTTTCAGACTCCAGCGGATATTGCAGGAGATAGAAGCGGACTCTTCCTGTGCCAGACCTTCGAGGATCGTCAGCAGAACTTCGTCCGAGACTTGCGAAGTGTCGATACCCTCTTTATCGAACAAAACGGTGACGCCAAGCCGCTTCAGTTCCCGCAGAGCGACCAGACAATCTTTGGTATTGCGGGCAAACCGACTGAGGGATTTGGTGATAATGCGGTCGAGCTTATGTTGACGGCAGTCCTCCATCATTTGTCGGAAGTCTGGCCTTTCGGTGATAGAGGTGCCGCTGCCGTGATCGGTGTAGATGTTAACGAGTTCTGTCTGTGGGGCATGAGACAAAAGCTGTCGGAAGTAGTTTTGCTGGGCTTCGTAGGAATGTTGTTGGTTGCTTTTGACCGTGGAAACACGGCAGTAAGCAGCCACACGAATCTTTTCGTCCTGTGCCGATTTTTCTGCGGCAGAAAGGATGGTTACCTTTGGCATGGTTCAATTCACGCTCCGTGATGGTATTTTGGCAGCGACCTCGCTGTGCCAGCGAAGGGTCACATAGCAAGGTCGGAATGGTGAGGTACAAAAAACAACAGGAGTAAGCGGGGGGATGGTTGAGTAGAATAGAGAACATATTTCACAAATGTTGGTATTTTGAGGGGCAGCCGCATGATAAAACCGAAGGTTGCGTGTAGGGCAGAGGCGTTTGGTGCAGTCTGATATTTCGTGCGGCGGACGGAGCATCGTGCTGCTATTGAAGGAAATGCGTTGGAAGCTGAACAAACAGGCAACGAGTGATTCGGAGTGTAGATACTTATTGTGGTGGAGAGATAGTTTAGGGAATTATTTTCACTTGCTTTGGTGCTTTGGGGTACACACCATGCAAGAAACCACGGGGGTCATGGAACAGTGGGCAAGAAAGAAAAGTGGCTTGTCGGCCTGATTTTTGTGCAGCGAACAGGACAGCAACGTGCTGTGAAAAGACAGGGACGGGTGGTGCAGTGAGGGATGAAACGGCACCTTGTGCCATCGGTGCGAACAGGGACGCATCTGTTCGTACTGTGGCACAACGTGCGGCACTTATCAGTCGACCAAGGCATTCAGCTCATCGATACGCGGCGGCGTAGCGGAAGCCATGGTGTTATTGACGAAGATAACCTCGTCGATCTGGTTATCTTTGAGGTACTGTAAGAAGTCGAACTCGATGTAGCGGAAGTCGATCATGTGTGTTTCGCCGTAGGTGAGGGCGATATAAGGACAAAAAGCGTTGCCGTAGGATTCTTTGACAACAGCGATTTTCTTACCGTTGCCATCGGGATTATGGCAGACCATCAGCGGACTGTCACCGCCCAGGAATACGCCGTAAGCGTTGACGCCTTCAGCATAGCTGTGCATCAGGCGGGTAGACTGTTCGTTTTCGCCCTTTTCATCAAACACCGAAGTCGATGTGTCGGCATCGAGGGTATAATAATGTACGGTGTCGCCATCGACCAGCGAAGTGTCCACATAGTTGGTGAGACTGCCGTAGTAGCCTTCGATAGTACCCTCGATCATATCGTTCAGACGGAGATAATCGACTCCTGCGGTCTTGCAGAAGTCCTTGTAGGCATAGTAAGCGGCAAGTCCTGTCCAATGGTGGTCGGTGTTGAAGTACAGATACTCGTCCCTGTGATGGGCAAGGGTGTCATAGGGATTGATGCCGATGATGTCTTCGGTGTAATTGTCAAGGATGGTGTTGATGTATGCCTTTTGATCGGAGATGCCGTATTCGTCAAAGAAACGCTGCGGCAGAGTGACACCGCAGTGTGTCGGAACGACAACATTATAGACCTTCACGCCGTCACCGAGAGCCTTTTTGATTTTCGAGATCGTAGCGGCGTATTCTTTGGCGGCTTCTTCGCCTCCGTAGAACATTTCATAGGCTTTGCGGTCATAGACCAGTACGTTATTGACCCATTCACCTACATCGGTGTCGTTTTCATCCGGCAGTGCAGGAATCTCGCCCTGTTCCTTGGCGTCCGTCTCATCTTTTGCGGCAGGCGAGGATGACTGGCGGCTTTCTTCTATGGAAGACGCACTGTCTTCCGGTGATACTTGAGCATCGGATGTTGTGTCACTTTCGGTTGGTGTACTGCCGTCAGCCGGCACGGTACTTTCTTGTACAGACGGCGTACTGTCAGCAGGTGTTGTGTTATTCGCACCGCCGCAGGCAGCTGCTGTCAGCAGCATTGTCGACAGCAGCACGGCGGCAATGATTTTGAGAGTGTTTTGACTCATGGTGTTACCTCCTTCGTTTGATGTAAAAGAGTATATCACACCCCTTGTTTTTGTTCAATGGACAGATAAGAAAAGAATTTGGGAGCGGATTTTGCCTTTTCTATCATAATTCGCTAAAACCCGACAGACGTCACTTTATGTGTGTCAAAGCCTTCAGCTACTCCTTCCGACTGCGTGGAAGGCTTTCTCCACAAAAGAAAAACCGTCCCGCCCAATATAATGTGCAGAAACGCCGCTGCACGCCTTCGGGCGGCATCTCACCGCTGTATACTTGGGCTGTTTGCAGTTGATGACGGCAAAAACAATAGTGTTACTCGGACGGTTTCGTGACGTGTGTGTGATGGTTCGTGAGAACCTGCGGGATAGAAGTGACAGATGACGAGAACAAAGCAACACTCACCAATTGGTGCAGGTTGGGTAGTTTAGCCAACTGTTGTGTGTTCAACGAGTGGTCTGGAGCGGCAGCGGAGTTGTCCCGTATGACTGACCCACCCAAATTGATTTCCGTGTGCCGAACAGGTATACTATTGAAAATGGGGGTGGAGTTTGGTATAATGGAGGAAAGATAGCGGGGACGCTGTAAGGAAGTTTTTGACGAAAAGGAAGCGATGGGATATGAGTGCCACGGTCGTTGTGATACTGTTGTTTGCCGTTGCCTTGGTGGCAGCTATTTTGTGGACGATCTTTCGCAGGAATAAAAAAGCGGGAATCTGGACGGCAGTATTTTTGCTGCCGACCGCTCTGCTGGCGGTGCTGGTGGTGAACGTAACCCTTGCCGCCCTGCCGACTGCTTCGGCACGTCCGGAAACATCAGTCGAGTTGACGGCACAAAACGGCTATCTGGACATGGCGTTTGCCCTGTTGACACAGGGTGAAACGGCCGGAGCCGCCGACATTCTGGACGAATATGCAGCAGAGTATCCGGTCAATGACCGCTATTGGCTGGCAAAAGCACGGACAGAAGCTCTTCGCCGCAGTTATACACAGGCGGATGGTCTTTATCGTTATCTGTCACAGCATAGTGGGGTGGATAAGAATGCCTTCACACCGGAATACAATGAGCTGACGCTGCTTATGCAGGGCGGCGGCACCTATGAGAAGCTGTGCGAGCTGATTTTCGGTCAGATACAGCAAATGAACCTGCCGGAACAGACGATGACGGCGGCACGGGTGTATGCCGCAGCGGATACGATGCGGGAAGGGGAGACCTCTTCGGTCAGAGCCTCTGAACTGGCTGAACAATATCAAACAATCGTGGCGGCACATCCCTATCTGTTGACATCTTCTGCGATGGAGATGAGCTATCTTAAAGTACTGTCTTTGGCGAAGGACTACCGGACGATCGTGGAGGAGTCGCCGTATTTTGCTGACTCACATTCATTGTTGGCGTTGGCGGAATGGTGCCGCAGCGGAAAGATCACCTCTTCGGTGCTGCGAAACTGCGATGTGAGCCGGTACCTTCATGACAAAAACGAGCGGATCCGCAGTTGGATCGGACAGCAGGAGGGGAGCATCTCCGAAGAACATCGGGAACTTCTGGACAATGCGAAGAGCCTGCTGACACAGTCGGACATCAGTACAGCCAAAAACTACAAAAAGTGGGTGAAGGCACGGCTGCTGACAATGGCAGAGAGCGGGGAGGAAAAAGAGGCCTCCAAGCTGTACTTGTCGCTGGCGAGGATGGCATTTGACGATGACAGCACCGACCAGAACGGCGAGTATATCCGAAAAGCCCTGATGACAGCCGGTGACAGTGAAGACAGCCGTTATGCAGGAGCAGCAGCGGCCATCAATGCGATTCTGGAGAATCAGGAAGATACCGAAGCTCTCAAGGAGATTGACGCCTATGTGGAGCAGATGGTGGCATATATGACCGCCGAAGAGATGCAGCATGGTTTTGGAACCGATTTGTCCGGCGAAGATCAGGCTTTTGCCCGTGCGGTGGCTGATCGCTTGTGGCAGCCGTCAATGCGGGAAACCTCTATGACAGCCGTGGTACCGGAACTAATCGGCACAGCGGACAGTGATTTTTCTGTGGCACTGCTGGACAGCGAATACGACAGTGAAGAAGATGAGGCTGACAGTGATGCGTATGAGCGGGCGGCGTTCTCCCGCCATGTGACGGCACAGGTCAACCAGATTACGTCTTCGATCAATATTACCGCAGTGGATGCTTCACAGTTCGATGAGGTATCGCTGACGGTGGCGGTGGATGAAAACATCGCAACGGATGCGGACAGTTTTCGTCAGCAGATCGAGATCTACGACTGTGACAGCGAGATCAGAGACTATCAGGTTGCCAAACTGGAGGACGAGCAGTTCAATATTGTTCTCGTGTGTGATAATTCCGGCAGTATGAGCGGAGAAAAGATACGTAACCTCAAGGAAGCGTTGAAGACATTCGTGAACAATTTGTCGGGGGAGATACGGGTCGGTATCGTGTCCTTTGATGACAGCGTACTAACGAAGTGCAGTGCACCGTTAGGGGCGAGTGTGAGAGAATTGCTGAACGCCATTGACCAAATGGGAGACTACGGCGGCACGGATATTTGGGACGGTGTGAGGGAAGGTATGACGCAGGCACAAGGTGCTGATGGCTTGAACGTGCTGATTGTGATGTCAGACGGGCAGGACTCGATGCCGGGTGATCAAGTGCTCCAACAGATTCGTGACCAGTGCGGACAGCATGACATGGTGATTTATTCGATGGGACTCGGTTCGGATGTCGATTCCGCCGTGTTGAGTGCCTATTCACGGGCAGGCGGCGGCAGTTATACCTATGTCTCGGATTCCAACGCTTTGCTGTCATTTTATCAATATCTGTATGGTATCAGCCGTAACCGCTATCGGGTCACTTACACAGCACCGGATACGCTGTTGGTGAACCGCAAGGCAATGGCGGTCTATCGAGGGGATACCAAAGTCAGTGATACCCAGCGGTACAGTATTGCCGGTGATTCGGACAGTCTGGGGGAAGATGATCTTGGAGAGGACTATACCATCGCCCTGCAGAATCTGACGGTCAGCGGACTGGATACGCGTATGATCTACCGTTCCTCCACGGATAAAGTTGTTCACCTGCTCGGTCAGGGACTCACGAAGGACACACCGATCACCGTCTCCTTACAGGCGGGAATGTCTTATGAACCGATATGCGAGTATGAAAGTGACACCTCATGGAAGGTAACGATTCCCGCCTCTATTGCCTGCGGAGAATACGATGTTATCGTAAAAGTCAATGGCAGACGCTGTGTGTTCACATCTGGACTGGTCGTGGCTTCCGGCGTGAATCAGACGCTGCGGTTCGGACAGTATGTGTTTGAAGCATCCAACGTTACCCGACTGAACAATGAGATACGGCTGTCCGGTTACGTCACGATGAACCATTGGCTGGGTTTCACCGGCGGCGTGACACTGCAAGGTGACCTGACCTATGGCGACAGTATCACTATGACGGCACGGAATGCCTATGTCCGCTATCAGCAGGGGGATGACAAGCTGAACCCGTTTGGCAAGCAAATGGCTGCTGTCGGAGCGGTCGTGCGTATTCCGCAGATCAACGAAATGCGGCTGTACCGCAACGAGAACATCGCTCCTTCCTCGGAGGAATTTCGTACAGAAGCCGTCTGGCTTGGGACCGGTCTGACCGTTCAGAATCTTCTTGAACTGAACACGCCGGGGCTGCGGCTGTACCCCGATCGGCTCGCTCTGAATTTCAGCGAATTTTCAACTGCCCTGCCGATGCAGGATCAGCTGCTCAAAGCGGCTGACTTGGACAAGTTGTTCCGTTACACGGTGGATCACGAAGAGCAGCTGCTCATTTCCGAGACAGGCGTAGACTGTGTGCTGGATATACAAGCGTCTTCCTCCGATGAGGATGCCTTCGACCCGCTGCGGTTTGGCAATATGCGATTGTTGGCGAACCTCAATGATTTCACTCTCAAGATCGACACCAAACAGGGTGACTATTCCCTCAAACTAGCGGTGAATATTGCCATGCTGGCGGATGGACTCGGTTTGGAACTTGGCTGGAAGGACGGTCATTTCGATACGGCGAAGATTTATGCCGATGTGGACATCAACACAACGATCAGCGGTGTGCCTGTGACGTTCTCGGACTTCTCGCTGGGGATAACGGACGTGAGCGATAAGGGTTTGGCGGGCATGACCTTGCAGGGCAGCTGTGACATTTCCGTGATGAAGGTGTCGGCGTATCTGCCGAAGCTCGAAAAATTCGTGGGAGATGTGTCGATCCTCTCCTTTGACGATACAACGCTCTCCTTGAGTCTGGGGCATCAGTATATTGGTCTGTCCACGAAGGTCATGCTGCTGGAGCTGGCCGAGATCGGACAGGCAGATATTAAGCTAGGGCTGGCACTGCCTTACAGCAATACGCTGCTTGGCTATGACGAGGAACCGCTTGCCGGTTTGGTGGGATCCTACCACAAAGGATTCAAACTGGAGGGGGATAATTGTCTGTTGGATGTCGGTGCCGGCGGCGGTGTGGCACTGACCGACCGTGTACTGGGTCTGTCGGCGGAAGGAAAACTCCGCTATGAATTGAAATGGTGGTTCTTCGCCGCCGGTGACCAGATCAGCGGTCAGGCCTTCCTCGGTATGTATCAGAAGCACAACGGCGACTACGTTTTTGCCTTCATCGCCGGCAAAGACGGTCAACAGCCCATCACGAAGGAATGGAACCCGAAAGGAGTGATCGCATGAGAACGCACAGTTCCCCCTTTTGGCACCGCATTATATCGGTGGCAGGGGGCATGATGATGCTGTTATTGCTGCTGCTGTTGCCGATGACGGCTTTGCCTGTCCATGCCGCCAAGACGTACAGTTTCGACATGGAACAGCAGGAGGATATCGAAATCGTGATCTTGTACGAGGGAAAGGCACCGACCATCTCCGTGAAGGGACCTTCCTCCACTTATAGTAAGGACAGTGACTACGCAAAGGTAGAAAAGCAGACAGGCGTGTTGTACCTGTATCTGAAAGAAGCGGCGGCCGGACATTGGACGATCACCTCCGACAAAGAGATCGACTACACCGTTCTGGTCTGGCAGAAGGACATCCATTTTACGTCCTTTGGACAGGAAGCTCCGAACAACGATAAGATCAAGGTCAAGGCACAGGTCAGCAGTGATAAAGAGGAGCGGTACCGCTGGTATATTTATGCCGTGAGCGATGCGTCTGTCACAGGACTGGAACAGAAAGTGCTGCTGTTGGAGACCAGCGGCACAACCAACAAAGAAAGCTCCGCCGAGGTCAGTATCAAAAATCTGCCGGATGGTCAATGGACGCTGACCGCTGAAGCGGTGGTAGAATACGGCAGTGAATTGACCGCTGAAGCCCGTGCCGCAGCGGATAAGCCCTTTACGGTAAAGGGACATACCCAACAGGGGGATGTGACGAAGATCAAGACACGTGTCGATCAGACCTCTCAGACGATGTTTGTGGATTGGCAGGCGATCGAGGACAGCTACGACCAGATGTTGGTGTCTGCCGTGGATGCGAACGGAGAAGTGCTGCTCTACGAAACATTTGATAAAAAGGTGACATCCACCGATTTTTTGGCGGAAGGTGATGTGACTCTTCGGTTGATGCCCCTGAAACGGGACGAGTTTCAGACGATGTATACCCTCCCGCTGTCCTACCATGCCGCCGTCACGGTCACGATTGACACACCGGAAACGACCGGCGATCTGATGGTGCAGATCAGCTATCAGGCGGCTGCCGATCAGGTGGTACCTGCCGAAGTGACGATCAACGGCAAGACCGATGCGTACCGTTTCAGCGGTACGGGTACACTTTCTCTGCCTTTGGAGCCGATGGAGAACAACAAGGTTTCCGTGACCTATGCCGTCAGTGACAGCGAACGCTATACGGTCACGAAGACCATCCATGTACAAAGTGCCCCTGTTGCTCTGGAACTGTACGGCGTAGAGGATACGCTCGTGACCGACAAGGATACGCTGACCCTCACCGGACGCACCGAAGCGGGCGTTGTTCTTCGCTTGAACGATACCGCTGTCACCGTGGACAGCAGCGGCGAGTTTGCCGCAGAAGCTACGCTGACCCGTGGGGACAATATTTTGTCTTTCACGGCGGAGAGTCCCTATGGGACGCGTACCGAGAGAACGGTGCGGGTCATTCGCACGACCTCCGGCGGTTCGGCTGCTGCGGCTATGAACCAAACGGATATTGCTCCGTGGCTGTACTGGGTATTCGGTGGCTTCGCTTTGTTATTGACGGTGGGAACTGTTTGGCTGACACTGTTCTTATGGCGTAAGAAGCCACGCCGCCCACTGGCTTCGCTGCTCTTGTCGGTAAGAATGTTTCTGCTGCTCGTGACGGTGCTCACACTGTCGGCTGGCGTTTTTTGTTTGTATCGTGCACTCCGTGCGGCGGCTTCTGTCAGCGGTGAACAGTTGGTCGATCGTTTGAGTGCCAACGATTACGACGGACTCGATCAGGTTCTGCAGGTCAAGGAGGCTTGGTTCGGCAGAATGTGGCTGTTGTTGAGCATGGCGGTTGTGGCACTGGTACTGTTTATCGTGCTGACGCTGCTTTTGAAAAAGCGTTCGGCTACGCCGCCTTCTTCTGACCGACCGATCAAGATGAAGAAGCCGAAAAAGTCTGCGGTACCGTCCTCTGACCGACCACAGTTTGTGCCGGGACAGCCCTTCCCGTCCGATGACAACCCGCAGCAAGGAGCGTGAGGTTCCTTTGTAGGTGACAAAAGGGGAAAATGCCGACGGTGGCAGCACTTTTGATATGCCGTTGGCATTTTTTTCTGAAATCGACAAAAAGCCCTTGCATTGGCGTGGAAAGTGTGCTATAATAAGGGAGTCTTTGAATACCGCTCGCCTGAAAAGGCGTTCCGAACGGCTTTCGGTATGTATCGAAAGGGGAGGAACCGCCGGATCGGAACGGGTGCGGCAGTTTGCCGCCCGCTGCTTGTGGTGGGGTTCAGAGCTCGGTCAAAGACCGCACTTTGAAACGGACAGTCCTCTGTTTCCGAAAGCATGGGAGCATGAATGTCTGCAATAAACAGGAGGAATAGAAAGATGGACGCATTGAAAACAATCGCAGCCGCTTCAATGAAAGAGGCCGCCAACATCCCTCAGTTCGAGATCGGTGATACTGTTAAGGTCAGCGTGAACATTCGTGAGGGTGAGAGAGAGAGAATCCAGATGTTCGAGGGTACCGTGATCGCCCGCAAGGGAAGCGGTATCGCAGAGACCTTCACAGTTCGCCGTGTTTCCTACGGTGTCGGTGTCGAAAGAGTGTTCCCGGTTCATTCACCGAACGTAGTAGCGGTCGCTGTTGTCAGAAAGGGTCGTGTACGCAGAAGCAAGCTGTACTATCTCCGCACGAGAGTTGGTAAGGCGGCTAAAGTTAAGGAACAGATCAGATAATCTTCTAACGGAAAGGGACACTTGTGTCCCTTTTTTGTTACCTGTCGTTCAAAAAAGACATCTTGTGCACCGGATACAGACGATGTTTTTCGGCTGTACGGCTGTCGTTTCATCGACCGCTGTTCATGAGACGATTCGGTCGGTGAAAGAAGGCATCCCCTCGTTTCTTTTGCGATAGCGGGAGGATATGAAGGGAAAGATTCGTTATGCTGAAAGATGTCCTGTGTGTACGATGCGGCCGAAGGGAGTGAACCGGTCATGAAATACCGTGAGATCAGAAAGACGAAGCGTTATCGAACCGAACGGGCGGCGGATGGGGTTGCTTTGACCCGCAGTGCGTTCCAATTGCTGTTTGGCTTCATTTTACTGCTGTTCATCGGAGCAGTGATTTTCGGTTTGATCTTCCCGACGGTGATTTTCTCGAAACGAGCTGACAACAGACTGCAGCACTACAGTGTGGTGACGGTGCGGGACGATCGGTTTCAGCGAGGCGATATTGTGTCGCTGAAGACGGAAAACCACATCACGGCCGGCGAAATTCTGGCACTGGAAGGTGACAGGATCGTGATCGGAACCGACCGCACCAAGAGCGTGAACTGTGTACAGTACAACGGTACACGCTATTTTTCCTATGAGGAACTGAACAAGGCGTTGCAGGAACCGATCGTGCCGAAGGGATATGTCCTGCTGGACGGCGATTTCACCTCTTCGGAAGAATTGAGTGTCGGTGAGATCGTGCCCTGCAGCTATATAACCGGCAAGGTGCGGTTCATTCTGTATCCGTTTTCGCTGTTTGGACGACCGGCGGAATATCTGAAAAAGTGAGGTCACCCGCTGGTCGGGCGGATCCACGAAAGAGGGGAGTGGTGCGAGAGTGTCGGTGACCGAACCCAAGGAACCCGTAACGGAACCGGACGCGAACGAAGGAAACGCCACGATTTCCTTCTTTATCTACGAAATGGCAAGGTCGGTGCTGGCAGCCTTCATCATTTTGCTGTTGTTGATGGCACTGTTTCTCCGTCAGGTGACGGTAGACGGTCCTTCTATGAACGATACGCTGCACCATGAAGAACGGCTGTTGGTTGCCTGCTTTCAATATACGCCCCGCTGCGGGGATATTGTGGTTGTGACCCATGGACGTTTTTTGGAGGAACCCATCATCAAGCGAGTCATTGCTGTGGCCGGTCAGACCATAGAGATTGACAACGCCACAGGCGATGTCATTATTGACGGCGTCTTGCTCAAGGAAGACTACATTCTCGGTGCAACCCGCACGCTGGTCAACAGCACGGAACTGCCGCTGACGGTGCCGGAAGGCTATGTGTTTGTGATGGGTGACAACCGTGAGCATTCATTGGACAGCCGCTCCACGACCATTGATCTGATACCGGTGGAGAATATTATTGGCAAAGCGGTTTTCCGCTGGTATCCCATCGAACGGTTCGGCAGTTTGTAAGTCATCGGTGACGGAACATATCCGTTTTGTCAGAGGGAGGGGAGAGCCATGGCCAAATATGCCAAGTATGCAAGGAATACGAAAGGTCGGAAGGACACAAAGCGTGTCGAAAAAGATACGGTTGCTCCTGCTGCCTCTTCCTCCCCCAAAAACAGCCGAGAAAAGAAAGCCGGTCAGGAAAGCGGCGGTCTGGCGAGGAGTCTGTACGACCTTTTAGGGACACTGTTGGTGGCGTTGACCATTCTCTTGTTGCTGATGACGTTTTTTTATCGACAGGTAACGGTTAGCGGTCCCTCGATGGAAGATACCCTACACGATAAGGATCGGCTGTTGGTGTCGAGCTTTCTGTATCAGCCGCAAAACGGTGACATTGTTATTATCACGCACGGTGCCATGCTGGATGAACTGATCGTCAAGCGTGTCATCGCTGTGGAGGGACAGCATCTTGCCATCGACTATGAGAAGAACGAAGTTTCAGTCAACGGCAAGGTGCTGAAAGAAGACTACATCAAGGGACGCACGATTGCTTTGTCCCATCCTACGAAGATACCGGAAGTTATCCCGAAGGGCTATGTGTTCGTCATGGGGGACAATCGGGAGAACTCGAAGGACAGCCGTACCACGTCTATTGATCTGATACCGGTGGAAAATGTTGTCGGAAAGGCAATTTTCCGGTGGTATCCCTTTGACCGATTGGGCGTGGTGTAGACCATAGGCGGACGGCATGACCCGTCATAGACAGGAGGAAGGAAACGATGGCAAAATATGAGCAAGCGGGCACAGCGTCCGCCGCTAAAAAACAAGAAGGTACTTTGACGCCCACACAGCTTTTGTATGATTGGCTGGGCACGCTGTTTTTAGCGATAGCAGTCATTCTGCTGGTGATGACGTTTTTTCTGCGGCAAGTGACGGTGAACGGGCACTCTATGGAGGATACCCTGCAGGACAGAGATCGCCTGTTGGTGTCGAATTTCCTGTATCAGCCGCAGAACGGCGACATCATTGTCGTGACACACGGCGAATTGCTGGATGAACCGATCATCAAGCGTGTCATCGCCATCGAAGGGCAGCACTTCGAAATCAATTATCAAAGAAACGAAGTTTCAGTAGATGGCAAGGTACTGCAAGAAAATTACATCAAGGGACGCACCATCGCCCTGCCATATCCGACCGAGATACCGGATGTCATTCCGAAGGGATATGTGTTTGCGATGGGTGATAACCGAGAAGATTCGCTGGACAGCCGGAGTGTCAGAATCGGTTTAGTGCCGGTACAAAACATCATCGGCAAGGCGTTTTTCCGCATACAGCCGTTCAGCACATTTGGTGCTGTCAAATAGAAAACACACAGTGACGCACAAAGTCTGATCGGATTTTGTGCGTCTTTTCGGGGGAACATACAGCGGAACAGTTGGCTGACACTTTGTTGATTCCACAGAAGCGTCTCTCCCTACAAATGATTTGGCTTGCTGTTCGTCCCTGTCGTTTAACGAATTGGTCGGACAGCGGGAAAAAAAACGGCAGACAGCGGCTTTCCGCAGAACGGAGGACAAAACACAACGATGGAAGAAATGCACACCATACAATGGTTTCCGGGTCACATGACCAAGACCAAACGAAAGATCGAAGCCCAGCTCAAGCTGATCGATGCGGTCGCTGTCCTGTTGGATGCCCGCATCCCGTATGCGAGCTGCAATCCGGATTTGCGGAGTATCATCAATAACAAGCCCCGGCTGGTGGTGCTGAATAAGTGCGACATGGCGGAAGCGGCCGAAACACGCCGCTGGATCGCTAAACTGAAAGAACAAGGCGTGACCGCTATTGCTCTGGACTGTAAAACCGGCAGCGGGCTGAAGAATTTTGTGCCGGCGGTCAAGACCGTGCTGGCGGATAAAATACAGGCGTGGCAGGCGAAGGGCATGAAGGGACGCACCATCAAAGTGATGGTGGTGGGCATTCCGAATGTCGGCAAGTCCTCTTTCATCAATCGGTTGGCAGGGCAGAGCCGTGCGAAAGTAGAAGACCGTCCGGGCGTAACACGGGGCAACCAATGGTTCACAGTTGGCAAAGGATTTGATCTATTGGATACGCCCGGTGTGTTGTGGCCGAAATTCGATGACAAGGCAGTAGGGGAGAAGCTGGCGTATATCGGTTCCGTCAAGGACGACGTGTTGGATACGGAACATCTGGCGGGACGCTTACTGGAATATCTGCGGGATCACTTCCCGCAGGCACTCTGTGAGCGATACAAACTGGTGCCAGAGGACATTGCGGCGGCACAGGGCTATACGATTCTCGAACAAATCGGCAAGAACAGAGGGATGCTGGTGGCAGGCGGTGCGATTCATACCGAACGAGCGGCCATGACCGTACTGGATGAGTTCCGCAGTGCAACCCTTGGCCGAATGACGTTGGATAGGGTGGAGGCGTGTCATGCGTTCAAAATCTGAAACAGATATGCTCGCATACGAGCGGTACTATATAGAAACCGCCGGCTGTGAAATGATTGCCGGTGTAGATGAAGCCGGACGGGGACCTTTGGCGGGACCTGTCTGTGCGGCTGCGGTCATCCTCCCGAAGGGACTGGTGATCGAAGGTATTAACGACTCAAAAAAACTGACAGAACGTCAGCGGGAAAAGCTGTTTGACGTCATCAAAGAAAAGGCTCTGGCGTATTGTATAGCATGGGGCAGTGTAGAGGAGATCGAGTCATTGAACATCCTGCAGGCGACCATGCTCACCATGCAGAGAGCCATTGAGGGCTTGTCCATGACACCGGATTTTGTGCTGGTAGACGGCAACCGCCGTCCCGAGACGACCGTTCCCTGTGTGCCGATCGTCAAGGGTGATGCCCAGTCGCAGTCAATCGCAGCGGCTTCGATTTTGGCGAAAGTCAGCCGAGACCGTCTGATGGTGGAACTGGCGAAGGAATACCCTCTCTACGCCTTTGAGAAGCACAAAGGCTATGGAACTCCCCTGCACTGCGACAAACTGCTGACCTATGGCCCCTGTCCGATCCATCGAGCATCCTTTTTGACAAAGATCCTCGACCCCGAACAGGCGGCGAAGAAGAAGCGTACCCGCAAGCGGGCAGTCGGTGACCAAGGAGAAGAGGAGGCCCTGCACTATTTGCAGCAGCAGGGTTACGAGCTTGTCGAAAGAAACTACACTTGTCCCTACGGCGAAGTGGACATGATCGTACAGAACGCAGAATACCTTGTGTTTGTAGAGGTGAAGTCCCGCCAGTGGAATTCACTTGACCGTCCTGCCGCAGCAGTGAACAACGCCAAGCAACGCAAGCTGCTGAAAACCGCTGAACACTATATCCAAAACCATGGCTGTGACCGCATCCAACGGATGGATATTGTGGAAGTCGTGTTCGACCCCATGGCCGGGCACCCCTCCAATATTACACACCTGAAAGGTGCTTTTGGCAGAGAGTACCCATGAAGCAAGAAGGAGTGAACGATGTGCAGTTATTTGACCTGCATTGTGATACCCTGTACCGTGCTTATACCGAAAACCGTACCCTGTTCGAGAAAGATTTCCATATCTCCTTTGCCCATACACAAGGCATCTCGCCCTATATCCAGTGTTTGGCCGTCTGGATCCCTGATGAGTACCGCGGACAGGCGGCTTGGGACTTGTGGGAGGGTTGTATCAGCAAGCTGGAGGAACAACTCCAGAACCGTCCTATCCGCCGCTGTGTCACAGCGGCAGACATCCAACAAACTGCCCATGACGGCGGCATCGGTCTTGTTCTAACCGTCGAAGGTGGTGCCATACTGGGTGGTGACCTGTCGAAAATCCCCCTTCTGCGGCAGGCCGGTGTCCGCATGATGACGCTGACATGGAACGGGCGGAATGAATTGGGGGACGGTGTAGGCGTGGAACAAGCCAGTGGTCTCACGGCTTTCGGAAAGCAGGCAGTGACCTGTCTGGAAGACAACAACATTATTGTGGACGTGTCCCATGCCAGCGAAGCCCTGTTCTACGATACAGCAGCGGTCGCTCAACGTCCCTTTGTTGCCTCCCATTCCAACGCCAAAAGCATTTGTCCGCACCGTCGGAATCTGACAGATGAGCAGTTTGCGGTCATCCGAGAGCAAGGCGGCTTGGTCGGCTTGAATTTTTGCCGAGATTTTCTTCCGAAACAGTCGACAAATGCCAAAATGTACGATATAATAGAGCATGCAGAGCATTTTCTGTCCTTGGGCGGCGAACGTGTGGTTGCCATCGGCGGCGATCTGGACGGAGCCGATCTCCCTTCGGAGATGAACGGTTTATCGTCCCTGCCGACCTTGTATGAAATGTTCTTGCACCACAATTACAGCGAAGCGTTGGTAGAGCGACTGTTCTTCCGCAACGCACAGGAGTTTTTCGGGCGGTACGAAACAGGTGTCCGCCGGAAATAAGTTCCCACAAAGCCAAGAAAGAAGGAAATGGTATGAACTACAACAGCACCAGAAACAAGCAAACGGTCGTGACCGCTTCTCAAGCGATCGCACAAGGCATCTCGGAGGAAGGCGGTTTGTTTGTACCGCAGTCTCTCCCGCAGTATTCCCTCGAAGACATTCAAGCCCTGACGAAAGTGGATTACAGAGGTCGTGCCAAGAAGATCTTCGGTGATTTCCTCGGCGACTTCACCGAGCAGGAAATCAGCGAAAGTGTTGATGCCGCCTATACCGCAGACAAGTTCGGTTCGGATAATCCGGCACCGATTTCCTATATCGAGAGCGGCGACACGAAGATGGCCGTGCTGGAACTGTGGCATGGTCCCACATGTGCCTTCAAGGATATGGCCCTGCAAATTCTGCCGCATTTGCTCACCAAGTCTGTGAAGAAGACGTACAGCGGCAAAGAGGCCGTTATTCTGGTTGCGACAAGCGGTGATACCGGCAAGGCCGCTTTGGAGGGCTTCAAAGATGTGGACGGCACCAAGATCATGGTGTTCTACCCCGTGAATGGTGTCAGCCCCATGCAGAAGCGTCAGATGGCGACACAGAAGGGTCATAATGTCAGCGTAGTGGCCATCGAAGGCAACTTTGACGATGCCCAGACCGGCGTGAAGAAAATTTTCACGAATACCGACATCAAAAGCCGATTGGCCGCTCATAATATGATGTTCTCCAGTGCGAACTCCATCAACTGGGGTCGTCTGCTGCCACAAGTCGTGTATTATTTCTCGGCCTACTGCGATATGGTGAACGAAGGCAAGATCGCCCTCGGAGACAGTGTGAATGTGGTAGTGCCCACCGGCAACTTCGGCAACATTCTGGCATCCTTCTACGCTATGCAGATGGGTTTGCCGGTCAAGAAGTTCATCTGTGCTTCCAACGCCAACAACGTCCTAACAGACTTTATCCGTACCGGTACCTATGACCGCAAGAGGACTTTCTACACCACTATTTCCCCGTCCATGGATATTCTCGTATCCAGCAATCTGGAGCGGCTGCTGTACCACCTGACCAATGGCAACGCCGAAAAGGTGGCCGGATGGATGCAGGAACTGTCTGCCAACGGTCAGTACACCGTCGATGAGACCGTCAAGAGCAAACTGTCCGAACTGTTCTACGGCGGTTTCTGCGATGACGAGAACACCCAGAAGACCATCCGTGATCTGTATCAGGAAGAAAACTATCTCTGCGATACCCATACAGCCGTAGCCGTCAATGTCTATCAGCAGTATGTCGCCGAGACCGGCGATACCGCTCCGTCCATCATCGCATCCACGGCCAGCCCTTATAAGTTTGCCAGGAGCGTACTGGAAGCCATCAGCACCGAGGCTTTGCCGGACGATGAATTTGCTATGGTTGAGGCGTTGTCTGCCCAGACCAAGACACCGATTCCGGCACCGTTGTCCGCTCTTCGTGAAGCGGAGGTACGCTTTACCGTTGCGTGCAAGGTTGACGAGATGCCGCAGACAGTGCTGAACGGCCTGTCGATCCATTGAGGTCATCCGCATGGCAGTCTATGCGATCGCCGATCTGCACCTGTCGTTTGGCACGGATAAGCCGATGGACGTGTTTCCGGGCTGGACGAACTATACCGAACGCATCCGCCAGCGATGGCAGCAGCTGGTCGCACCGGAAGATACGGTAGTGATTGCCGGTGATATTTCGTGGGCCATGAAACTGTCCGACACCGCAGCGGATTTTCGCTTTCTCCAGGAACTGAACGGGCAGAAGCTCCTGCTCAAAGGCAACCACGACTACTGGTGGACGACCAAGGCCAAGATGGATAAATATCTGGCGGAGCAGGCGTTTACCTCCCTGTCGATCCTGCATAATAACTACTATGTGCGGGACGGTCTTGCCCTGTGTGGGTCAAGAGGCTGGTTCTATGATGCCGAAACGGACGCCGATAAGCTGATCCTCCAGCGGGAGGTCGGACGGCTGAAAATGTCCATCGAGCCTGCCTTGCAGGACGGCTATCAGCCGATCGTATTTTTGCACTATCCGCCGATTTATAATGGTATGGAGTGCGAAGAAATTCTGGACGTACTGACAAGCTGCGGCATCAAACGGTGCTTCTATGGGCATATTCACGGCGGCAATGCTGCCAAACGGGCGTTTATCGGGGAGAAATACGGTATCCGCTTTCAGTTGATTGCCTGCGACCATCTCGGTTTTATGCCGCTGGCGGTGTTGTGACCCTCTTGCCGCAGAAAAAAGTTCCGCAAATCGGATGAAATATCGCCAACGCACACAGGGTTCCTCTGCGTCAATGCCTTTTTCTGCGGCTGAAGACAAAGGATTCCCCTCGAAAAGCATCCGCACATATCCGTTTTACGGTATGAAATGGTAAAAAAACGGTGATGGTACCGGATTTTCCCGAAAAAAAAGCCCCCACAAACTTGATAATTAGCGAAAGGTGTGCTATAATAGCACTTGATTTTCAATTTCTTTAACGGAGGAATCACAAAATGGCACTTACATCATCAAACAAGGTTGACACTAACCGCTATGAGCTGGTCATCTCCATTGACGGCGACACTTTTATGAAGGCCGTCAATGCGGTTTATAAGAGACAGGTCAAGAACATTTCGATCCCGGGCTTCCGTAAAGGTAAGGCTCCCCGTTCGATCATCGAGAGAGAGTACGGCGAAGGCGTGTTCTATGAAGATGCCCTGAAGGATCTGTATCCTGCTGCTGTGGCAGAAGCCGTACAGGAAGCCGGTCTGGAAATGGTCAGAGACAAGACAGACCTGAACGTAGAACAGGCAGGCAAGGACGGTGTGGTACTGAAGGTCGTCATTACCGTTGAGCCGGAAGTGACCATCGAGAACTACAAGGGCATTACCTACAACGCCCGTTCTCTCGAAGTAACGGATGCCGACGTAGAAGCAGAGGTACAGAAAGTACTGGATAGAAGCAGCCGCCTGGTTGCTGTCGAGGGCAGAGCTGCCCAGAACGGTGACGTGGCAGTGATCGACTTCAAGGGTCTGCTCAACGGTGAAGCCTTCGAGGGCGGCACTGCTGAAAACTACAGCCTGACACTGGGCAGCGGTTCCTTTATCCCGGGGTTTGAAGATCAGGTTGTCGGTCATCAGATCGGCGAAGAGTTTACGATTGATGTGACCTTCCCGGAGGACTATCAGGCCGAAGAACTCAAGGGCAAAGCCGTACAGTTTGAAATCAAACTGCATGAAATCAAGGAGAAGGAGCTGCCTGTTCTGGATGATGAGTTCGTTCAGGATCACAGCGAGTTCGACACGGTGGATGCTTATAAAGCAGACCTCCGCAGCAAGCTGGAGCAGGATCGTAAGGACGAAGCCGATGCTGATAAAGAACGTCAGATCGCTGACAAACTGCGTGAGCTGATGCAGGCAGAGGTGCCGGAAGCAATGTATGAGAACCAGGTGGATAATCTGGTCGATGAGTTTGCGATGAATCTGCGTGCCCAAGGCATCGACCTGAACACCTATATGCAGTATACCGGCCTGACCGAAGAGGCTCTGCGTGACACATACCATGACAGAGCGGTTTCACAGGTAGAGGTTCGTCTTGCTCTCAAGAAAATCGCCGCTCTGGAAGGCATTGAGGCGACTGATGAGGATGTAGAGGCGAAGTATAACGAATTGGCCGAGAACTATAAGGTACCAGTCGCCAGAGTCAAGGCAGCCTTCTCTGCGAAGGATATTGCCGGTGACCTGAACGTCGAGAAGGCATTGGAACTGGTGAAAGAGCAGGCCATCGCTGTGGAAGCGGTAGCAGCTCCCGCCGAGGACGCAGAGTAATTTTTCTGCCGTGCCGTTCGGCTTGTATAAAACCGTAACAAACGGTTCATCCTTTGATTACATGAAACGGAGGGAACAAATATGGCAACCATTCCTTATGTTATTGAACAAACCAACAGAGGCGAACGTTCCTACGACATCTACTCAAGACTGCTGAATGACCGTATCATCATGCTGACGGAAGAGGTCAACAATGTAACGGCCAGCCTGATCGTTGCCCAACTGCTCTATCTGGAGGGACAGGATTCCAGCAAGGACATCAGCCTGTATATCAATAGTCCCGGCGGTTCGGTGACGGACGGTATGGCTATTTACGACACCATACAGTACATTAAATGTGACGTGTCCACGATCTGCATGGGCATGGCCGCCAGCATGGGTGCGTTCCTGTTGGCTGCCGGTACGAAGGGCAAGCGGTATGCCCTGCCGAACAGTGACATCATGATCCACCAGCCCAGCGGCGGTGCACAGGGGCAGGCTACGGATATTATGATCCATGCTGACCATATCATCCAGACAAAGAAGAAACTCAACACGATCCTGGCAGCGAATACCGGTCAGCCGTTTGATGTGATTGCCAGAGATACAGAGCGTGATAACTTTATGACAGCCCAGCAGGCCTTGGAATATGGTCTGATCGATAAGGTGATCACACAGCGGTAAGGAGTTGCATCAATGGCCAACAAGGACGATTCTAAGAAAGTAATCTACTGTTCTTTCTGCGGTAAGCCGCAGGATTCAGTAGGAAAGATGATACAAGGAGCCAGTGCCTTTATCTGTGACGAGTGTATCCGTCTGTGTAATTCCATCCTGCGGAACGACACTAACTATGAACCGGAGGGGGACGATGCTTCCCTGTTCGCTGGTTCCCATGACTTGCTGCGTCCGACAGAGATCAAGGAAAAGCTGGACGAATATGTGATCGGTCAGGACGAAGCGAAGATCGCCTTGGCGGTTTCTGTCTATAATCACTACAAGCGTATCAACAGTACGCAGCAGCCCGATGACGTGACACTGAATAAGAGCAATGTGCTGTTGCTGGGACCTTCCGGTGTCGGAAAGACTCTGTTGGCACAGACTTTGGCTCGTATTCTGGACGTGCCCTTTGCCATCGCAGATGCGACCACGCTGACCGAAGCCGGTTATGTGGGCGAGGACGTGGAAAACATCCTTTTGCGGCTGATACAGGCGGCGGATTTCGATATTGCTCGTGCGGAACGCGGCATTATTTATGTCGATGAGATCGACAAGATTGCCCGTAAGTCTGAGAACCCCTCTATTACGCGTGATGTCAGCGGTGAAGGTGTCCAGCAGGCCTTACTGAAAATATTGGAGGGCACCGTGTCGAATGTGCCGCCTACCGGCGGCAGAAAACATCCGCAGCAGGAGTTTATCCAGATCGACACGACCAATATCCTGTTTATCTGCGGCGGTGCCTTTGACGGTCTGGAAAAGACGGTAGAAAAACGTATCGGCTCGTCCGCTTTGGGTTTCAATGCGGATATCAAGACCAAGAAAGAGTTGGATACCACCGACTGGATGTCAGATGTGATCCCGCAGGATCTCGTCAAATTCGGTCTGATTCCGGAACTGGTGGGTCGTCTGCCGGTTATCACTGCCCTTAACGGTCTGGATGAAGCGTCGCTTGTACGTATTCTCAAAGAACCGAAGGATTCACTGGTGAAGCAGTACGTCAGGTTGTTTGATATGGACGGTGTGGAACTGGTTTTTGAAGATGAAGCCCTGGTAGCAGTGGCAAAGAAAGCCATCGACCGCCGTACTGGTGCGAGAGGTCTTCGTGCTATCATGGAGTTTACCCTCAAAAAACTCATGTTTGAGATTCCGGCCGATGAGACGGTCGTAAAGGTCACGATCACGCCCGATGCCGTGAACGGAACAGGTGAGCCGATTTTGGAGAGAAGCAAGACCCTTCGTACCAAGAAGTTTGTTTTCTCCAATCGTTCGCCCAAAAAGAAGGGCAAGAAGCATTTCGGATAACACTGACGAAACAGATACCCCTCCGCATCGTGGACGGGTATCTGTTTTTTCGCTCCAAAGAACGATGAATGTCATGTTGGTGAGGAAACGGCAGTTTAGTGTTTTACAGGCGGCGAACGGTTGGTTAGCGTCATGCAGCTGCCAGTGCCAGACGGTCAAACGGCCGTCTGACCGTCTGGAACGAACAGACGGCGACCGTATTGCCTCATGGCGTAGGGAGAAGAAACACCGCTTTTCAGCGTGATGGAACCGTTGGTGCTTGGCAGTGTGGGCAAGGACATAATCTCTCCCGAGGAGGGAGCAGAGGATTCGGGACTCGGCACGTACCGCGTGAGCAGCAGCGGAGTGAAGCTGTATTACGATGAGACCGTATTCCCCGCAGAGCTCATGCTCACACTTGAAAAGTACTTCACCTCTTTTCCGTCGGCTGAGTATGCCACATACAGCCGCTGCGTCTTCCCGAGCTATATCACGGAAATGGAAAGCTTTCTTAAGAATAACTACAATTACGACCTTAAGACCTCGTTTTCAAAGCAGTGCTCATCGCTTGCAGACAAGATGAAGGAAGGTATGCTGCCGCTGTATACGGGACTCAACAACGTCAAGTTCCGCAACCCTGTAAGACCGGGTGACACCTTTGAAACAGTATGCCGCATCACAAAAGTCAAGCATCCGTTCTATTTTGCGAGCGGAGAGGGCTATGTTGACGGCAAGCTCTGCATCAAGG
>CACZZU010000005.1:667-35405 GCA_902785765.1 uncultured Ruminococcus sp. | reverse complement strand
TTTCCTAAAACCGCTGAATTTGCGTGAAGTTTGCTTTCAAAAAACAAATGAATCGGAATGCTTGTGACCATCAGATTTTGAAAATTGATTTCCCTGGGGCAACCCTTTGGCAAGGAGGTGACCACTGTGTTTGGGTATCTTCGTCCCGACAAAGATGAGTTGAAGGTCAGAGAGTATGAACTGTACAAAAGCGTGTACTGCGGATTGTGCAAACATCTGGGCAGGGATTACGGATGGCTGTCACGCATGACTTTGAGTTATGACTGTACCATGCTGGCGATGCTTTCCATGGCGTTGAAGGGGGAATGTCCGACAGTACATCGGGGACGCTGTGTGGTGAATCCCACGAAAAAGTGCCGCTTTTGCACCTCGGATGGGACAAGTTTTCAACTGGCAGGAGCGGTATCGGTCATTATGTCGTACCACAAACTCACCGATACCATCGAAGACAGCGGTTTTTGGAAGAAAACCGCTGCCCGCTGTCTGCAAAGCTTGCTGAAACGCGTCAGACGATGATGCGGCGTCAGCGGGAAGTCGAAGCCGCCGACACAGGGATCGACCGATCGGCTGATCCGACTGCTGCGTTGCTGTCCTCTTTGTGCCGCCATTTATCTGACCGACCCGATCAGCAAAAGGTGCTGGGGCAGTTTGGCTATTATCTTGGACGGTGGATCTATCTCATGGATGCTGCCGATGATCTTGAGAAAGATCTCAAAAGCGGCAGCTACAATGCCTTTCGGGCATATCAGCGGGAAACACCGGAGGAGACAAAACGCTACTGCAACGATGTGTTGAATATGACGGTTTCGCAGCTATTGCTGGCTTATGATTTGTTGGAACTGACGGCATATCAAGAAGTCCTTGACAATATCCTGTATCATGGGTTATCATGGCAACAGAAGTACCACCTGTTTGCTCATGAAAAGCACAAAAAGTGCAAAATAAAAGACAGGGACGACTATCCCTATCTTGCACACGGTGATAAACGATAACAAAAGCCTGCTCGCATGATAGGCGGTCAATCGGTTGTTCATGACGGATACCGCCATAGATGTCAGCGTCAGGGAAAGGAAAGAAGGCTATGAACGATCCATATAAGGTACTGGGGGTGTCGCCGTCTGCCACCGATGAAGAAGTCAAGAAGGCCTATCGGGAACAGGCGAAAAAATACCACCCGGATAAATATGCCAACAGTCCGTTGGCAGAGATGGCTTCGGAGAAGATGAAGGAGATCAACGAGGCCTATGACAAGATTCTGGAAGAACGCAAACACGCCAAAAGTCAGGGACAGAACTACGCGTCCTATCACACGAACCGCACTGGCTTCGCACAGGTGCGGTTGATGATTAACAACGGAGATTTCAGCGGAGCAGAGGCAGCTCTGTCGGGCATTCCGTCCGATCAGCGGGATGCCGAATGGTACTACTTAATGGGGATCGTGGTGTATCAAAAGGGATGGCTGGAGGATGCCTACAACTATTTTCAAACAGCCTGCCGCATGGATCCCAACAATGTAGAGTACCAGTCGATCTACCGCCGTGTACAGCAGCAGAGAAGCGGCACGCAAGGAGGCTATCAGGCGGGAAGTTCAATGGCTCCCTGTGGCTGCTGTGATGTGTGCACTTGTCTGATGTGTTCGGACTGCCTGTGCAGCTGCTGCCGTAATTGAGCTGGTGTGTCGGGCAAATGGTGCGGCGTAATGTCATCTGTCCATCGCTTGGCGGCGGTTCTGCTGTATCATGGCGTGTGAAAAAGGTGTCGGGAATCTTCCTTTGAAACAGGAAGGTTCCCGTTGTGTTTTTTAGAGGAGGTGCAGGGATGAGGCCAACACAAAAGATTGCCGTCAGCGGGATGCTGACGGCTTTGGCAGGGATGCTGATGCTGCTGGCTAATGTGGTGCCGTCCGGTTCGTATGCCGTGCCGGCCGGTGCAGGGGCGATCGTGTATATCATTTCCTTCACGGTCGATCGGACATATGCGTGGACAGCTTTTGCAGCCGTGTCGCTGCTGGGATTTTTTCTGTGTGGAGATAAAGAGGCCGTGTGTGCCTTTGTGCTGTTTTTCGGGTACTATCCGCTGGTGAAGCGTCTGTTGGAGAAAATACGCCTGTGGCCGCTCGTGTGGCTGCTCAAGCTGTTGGTTTTCAATGCGGCTGCTCTCGTCACATATTGGCTGCTGCTGAAGGTTTTCGGCTTGCCCGAAGACAGTTTTCAGATCTTCGGCGTTTCTCTGCCGTGGGTGCTGCTGGTGTTGCTGAACGGAATGTTTTGTGTGTACGACTATGCGTTCACACGTTTTTTCTTATGGGGGGAACCGAGAATTAACAGGTTTGTAACTAATTTGTGTCGGAGGTTTTAGTGAAATATGCCGAAAGAAAAGGGGTCGACAGACTGTTTTTATAAAAAAATATGAGAGAAAATTGGCAAAAACGCTGGTTTTTGCTGAAAAGTCGACAAATTTTGTGAACGTGTCATAAAAGGACTTGCCATTTTATACAGATTGACGATTGTCAAGTGGTAAAAAGTGTGCTATGATGGTTACAGTCTGCCGATGAAATCAAGGGAATCGGTAACAAACCTGTTATTATTGGTGAGAAAAGAAAGGTCGTGTTGCTCTCCTATGGAACGAAACAATCAACTCCACACAAAAAAACCACTGCTGCGGCGGTTGGTCGCCCTCCTCTGCATTCTGACGCTGATTCTGACGGCCATACCGCTGGTTTCAATCAGAGCCTCGGCACACATCCCCATCTATGCGAAAACAGAAACGGCTGTAAATCTGCGTTCTGGTGTCGGCACACAATACAGCGTGATACAGGTAATGAAAAAGGGGACTACCGTCACGATGTTGAACAGATCAAATCCCAATTGGTATAAAGTACGTCTGGGAGACGGAACGATTGGCTATTGCTATGCTGCCAATATGGACGTGCTCAACGATTGTACGCCGAACGACTACCTGAATTTCCGCACCGGTCCCAGCACCAGTTACCGTATTATCCGTACCTTGGTGCCCGGTACCCGCTTGGATATTATCGCCTTCAGCGGTTCTTCGTGGCTGAAAGCCAAAGCCAGTGACGGTACGGTCGGCTACGTTTGCACCGATTATGTAGACTACATCGAGAATACCTCTATCACCCTGTCAACGGGTACGTCGCTGACGGCTTCATCCTATTTTGCTCTCTCGGAAACCAAGGCGACCATTGCCAAAGGCAGAAAGATCGTTCTGGCTGCGACCGGTGCCAAGGGTGCCGTTACATGGACGAGCAGTGACGAGGAGGTGCTGCGGTATGTTTCGGAAGGTGCCTTCAAGGGCATCGCTGCCGGAACGGCCAAGATTACAGCGACTGATACCAAGAGTAAACAGACCGTGACCTGTCAGGTTACGGTAGTTGATACTGACTATCGGTTCATTTATCTCGAAGAAAGCAGCCATAAGCTAGAAATCGGACAGTCCTTTACCCTCAAGGGCAGCACTGAACCGGAAGGCGGCAAGTATACACTGACCTCCTCGGATACTTCTGTGGCAACAGTGACTTCGTCCGGTGTTGTCAAAGGCGTGGGAGCCGGTACGGCTTTCATTACCGCTTCGGATAAGACCGGTATCGTCACGGCAAGCTGTAAAGTCACGGTGACGCCGAAGGGCGGCATCACACTGTCACAGTCTTCCGTCAGTGTGAACGCCGGTTCGGCTGTGCGTATCGGTATCACCAAAGTGCCGTCCGATCTGGATGTCACATGGACCAGCAGCAATACCAGCGTAGCCGGTGTCAACAATGGTCTCGTCAGCGGCCTGAGAGCCGGTACGGCGGTTATCACAGCGGCAGATGCTACCGGCAAGATTAAGGCAAAGTGCAACGTGACCGTCAATGCGGTCAGCAGCGGCTCGGTTTATCTGTCCCGCAGCACGGCGACCACAACCGCCGGCAAAACGATCTACATAAAGGGCTATAACGGTTCCAAGTGGGCTTCCAGTGACACCACGATCGCTTCTGTCTGGGATGGTTTTATTGAAACGAAAAAGGCAGGGCGTGTAGCGATCACCTATACCAACTCTGCCGGACAGAAGGCGATCTGTGCCGTGACAGTCACGGATGCGGCTCCCGTTCGTTTCTCTTATTCTTCTCCGAACTCTGCGACCCTCAACTCGAAGATCACACTGATTGCCATTACCGACAGAAAGCGTACCGATGTGTCTTTCACCGTCAAAGACGGCAGTTCTACCTCTGTGCCGGCTACCACCCGTACAGTCGATGGCAACACGATCATCTGGAAGGGCACCTATACCGCCACAAAGGCCGGTACCTTTACGGTCAATACTTACGCAAAGTACAACGGTGTATGGTCAACCTGCACGGACGGCACCTGTGACATTTTTGTCGCCAACAAAAACAGTGCCAGCGAAGTCGGTTTGAAAAAACTGCGGGCCAGCGATGCGGTTATCAGCTTTATTGCCAGCAACGAGGGTTTTGTCTCCGGTATCACCTATGACTATATGGCCAACTACATTCCGACCCTTGGTCATGGTCAGGTTGTTTGGGAGGGTGAGTGCTTCTACAACAACATGACACGCAGCGAGGCGTTCGCTCTGTTGGTACGTTCGGTCAACAAGCTGAACTTCACCAGCGATGTCAACAGTATGCTCATCAACAACTATGCGTACTTCAATCAACAGCAGTTTGATGCCCTCGTCTCCTTCTCCTACAATCTTGGTACAGGCTGGACCTACGGCTCTGATCTGAAGAGCATCCTGCTCAACGCCTATGCTCCCAACGGTACCCGTAACCTGAACTATGTCAACAAAAACAAGCTTATCAACGAGATGTTGGCGTACCACCACGCCGGCGGCAACTGTTACTATGGTCTGTTGTATCGTCGTGCTGATGAGTTGGAGATGTTCCTCTACGGCGATTATGTCCATGACGGCAGGAATAACAAGTACAACTTCCCCAGTCCGTACTGCCTGAGCTTCTGATGAACCGACTTTGTGGTACGATGACAATCCCCAAAACAAAGCACTCCCTGTCTTGCGGCAGGGAGTGCTTTTATCTGTGAGATGGAGTCGGTCGGTGCCTTTTGGTCGTTTACGCAGCGTCAGAAAAGCACACGTCCCCGTTAGTTAGACGGCTGTGGTTTCGACCGTTTCGGAGGAAGCGTTTTCCGTGTCGGCACTCTTGGCAGACTGGCTTTTATGCGGACGGAGCTTGCCTTCGGTGTTGTCGGTCTCTTCGGAAGTATCAGTGGAAGTATCCGGCTTGCTGTGCGGCTTGCCCTTGCGGTGATGGGACGTGCCTTCGGTGTTGTCGGTCTCTTCGGAAGTGTCTTCGGTGGCATCTGACTGGCTGTGCCGCTTGCCTTTACGTTGGTGAGCCGTATTATCGGTGGTGTCAGAGGTGTCCGAAGATGCGTCTGCATCGCTCACAACAGGCGTGTCCGACAAAGTCACTGCGGGCGGCTCCTCTGTGTTGGCGGTGGGGGAGGCTGCGTAAACAGCGGTAGCACCGGCGGTCAGCAGGGCGGCGGTCAGGGCGGAGGTCATCCACAGGGCGGTCAGTTTTTTCATCGTGATCAGGTCCTTTCGTAGTAGTATCAGGGAATCCCTGTGTTGATATGATACCTCCGGTTGTTGGAATTTGTTAGGAATCCGGGTGGAAAATCTGTGAACACGGAAAAATGTTGGGACGGTGAAGAAAGCAAAATGGCGGCTGGAGCAGCAGCCGTCATTTTTGGGGAGGAGTATCTGGGAGGGATGTCCTCTGACGGTATCCCCGCGGGAATTTTTGCACTGTTCGGGAGAAAAGGTGTGCATTTGTGGCAATTTTGTGCTATAATAAAAGCAGAGGACAGTGCCGCAGGGCACGAAAACCACCTTTCGATAGATGTGATGCTCCCGCTGTCGCTTCACCCCATCCACTTGCGTTAAGCAACGCTGTTTTTGTGACAAAGGAGTGGGGGTGCCGTTCGGCGTCTCTGCCAAGGGCGGAAGGATGGAGCCGATCAGTGAGATAATGGAGGGAGCCTTTTGTCACCATGAAGGGCTTTCTGATGCGGCGAACACATGAGGGTGGTTTCGTGGACACAGGGAAAGGCACGTCCCGACCGATATGAAAGGAGCAGTAAGATGATCTATTGCATGGGGGATGTTCACGGAAACTATGAGGGCTATGCCGCACTGCTGAAGAAGATACGCTTTTCGGAGAGGGATACGCTCTATACCATCGGGGATATTGTTGACCGTGGTCGGGAAGGTCTGAAGGTTCTGCTGGACATGATGATGCGGCCGAATGTGTTTCCGATTCTCGGCAACCACGACTATATGGCGTACCGCTGTTTGACATGGCTGACAGCAGAGGTCACGGAAGAAAGCCTGAAAAAGCTGGATGCCGACAAGATGGCAAAGATCTCGGAGTGGTTTGCTAACGGCGGCGAAAGCACCGTGCAGGAATTTATGAAACTGACGAAGGAAGAACGTGAACAGGTACTGGAATATTTTGAAGAGTTCTCACTGTATGAGGAGGTTGAGACGGCGGGACGTTCCTTTGTGTTGGTGCACGGCGGTCTGTCGGACTTCTCGCCGGAGAAACCGCTGGAGGACTATGATGTCGAAGACCTGTTGTGGGAACGCTGTGACTATGGTGTGACGTACTATCCCGATAAGTATCTGGTGACAGGGCATACGCCGACCCGCAATATCCGCAAGGAATTGGGCGAACCGATAAACGATACGGTGTACATGAAGAACAACCATATCGCCATTGACTGTGGTTCGGGCTTCGGCGGCAGCCTGGCGGTGGTTTGCCTGGATACGCTCAAGACCTTCTACGCCTGACGACAGGGGCAGCCGCTGGGGCACCGTTTTCTATCCTGCCATTTTCGTGCAAGGGTGAGCAATTTTCAGCAAACTACACAAAAGTTGACCGAAATTTTCTCGGTGTTATTTTTTGACATTTTCTCCGAAACAAGGTATAATGATGCTGACTCTTTTTGTGGCGGAGATACGCAGGCGGATGCTGACCAACCGCAAAGGCCTGTGGGAGAGAATGGGAGGTCGAACCGACAATGACAACAGAAGAGATGGACAGAGAGGTCGACCATGTGTTGGAACAGCACAAACGACTGAACAAAGCCATTCGCAATGGCTTTTACACGGAAGCACTCTATATCGAGCAGGAGATCATGGAAGACTACACCGAGCTGATCTTGAAGTATGGGGAACAGTGGCATTCCTACATGAAAAAGCGGCGTGGACACGAACCGGTACTGGACTCGAAGATCCGGCACATCCAAACGGCTGCCCTTACCAAGAAGACGGCGATCCACCGCTATTTCAGTGATGATTTGCTGGATAAGGTGATGGAGTGGAAAGCCAAGCGGTGCAAGCTGATCCTCTCTTCGCTCAAGCAGCATCTGACGGTTGAATATGTGGAAGCGATCGCTTCCGAGGGACAGCAGTTGTCCGTGACCATGCGCAGCCGTTTTGCGTCACTTAAACGCTATGTGTCAGGCAGCAAGTCTTGACCGGCGGCTTCTGCCGCCGCCATACAACGAAACACCCGCCGACCTTGTGATAAGAGGTCGGCGGGTGTTTGTTTAGCGGAGCATTACTCTTCGGTGGAGGGAGCACTGCCATCCATCAGAGAGACAGGATCAAAGTCGGTGGAGTAGGTCAGGGCGATGTGGTACTCTTCCTCATAGATCTGCTTCCAGACCTGATAGTTTTTGAGCATCATGTCCGTGCTCTGTTTCCGATAGGGAAGGGATGGATCGGGATAGATCGGCGGAGCTACATGGATGGTGTATTCCTGCACATAGAAACCGTCTTCTCCCATGACATCGGAATCCTTCATGGTGATGAAGCAAGGCAGAACAGGCACCTGATTTTTGGCGGCAAAGGTGAAGGCACCCGTTTTGAGGGGCTTGGGTTTGCGGTAGTTCCACCACATACTCTGTTCGGGATAGAATAGGACGAAGTTGCCGCCCTGCAGCAGTTCACTGGTGGCGTTGATGAACTTCTTCATGGTCTTGCGGTTGGACGACAGCGGCAGCGTGTTGCAGTGACGCATCAAAAAGCCGTAGAAGCCCGGAAAGGACGTGTAGTTGCCCTCACGGATCACACGCCAGAAGGTGCGTTCTTTATGACCGGAGGCTTCGTAGGCCAATTGGATGGCAAAGCTGTCGAAAGCGTTGAAGTGGTTGCAAGTGATGACGGCACCGCAGTTGAGGTTCGTGAAATGTTCCAGCCCCTTCATCTCCTTGATGATGAACCGCTTGTCTTTGATGAGGTTGTTGACGAATTTGTGGGCGATGATGAAGGCAATCTTCGTTTTTAGCTTGTCGGTGATGGTCTTCTGAACGTACTCGATCTCATCCGGCAGCAGGACACGTCCGGGCGGATCGTTTTCTACATCCTCATCAAATCGCCCTTCCTTCTCGAACTGCTCGATCTTGAGCAGAATCTCCACACGGTCTTTGGCTCGCTTGTCACGGTTGACCCGATTGAGGAAGTTATCCTCACGGTTGATCTCCGAAATGGCCAGTTGGAGCAGATTTTCCTGTACGAGGGCGTCCTTCTTTTTCTCTTCTTCGGAATAGGCGTGCAGCACATCCAAAATTTCCTGATAGACGGAAGTTTCTTTGGCGTAACGCCAGAAGATGTCGGCGTGTTTGCAGTCCTCATAGTGCCAGGGCTTGCTGGTCATGATGTAGTGCAGCATATTGGCCTGCTCGATGGGGTAGCCGATCTCACAGAAAATCTCGGTGTTCCAACGCTGGTCGATCCAGTAGACGTGATCTTTACAGATGAGGTTGAGATAGTCTTCGTCCTGTGTGACCACAAAATTGTAGTAGTGCAGGTAGTCGATGAACTTGTCCAGAACGAACCGCAGACGAAACTGCTCACAGTTGATGAGCAGGATACCGGCGTTGAAGAAATTGTAGCGGGACACGCCTACAACCTTTTCGACATAGGTGCCGAACACATCCTCCTGCAGCATGACCTGTTCGTGGCAGGCACCCACATAGGCATCTTTGATGTCGGTGTGGTAAAATTCGCTGATGTCGCCTTGTACGATGGTATCGCTGTCAATGTAGATGGCTTTGCTGTATTCCGGATACATCTCTGCGATGAACAGACGGTAGTAAGTGGTCTTGGAATAGTAATCCCGCAGGGGCAGCTTGTCCGAGATGGATTTCAGGTAGTTTGTCATGTCCACAAAGCGGATCGAAAACTGTTCGTTCTCCAGTTTCATGACGGTCGACTGTGTAGCCGCAGTAATATCGGTGTACAGGATATAGATGATATACTGGAAGTCTGGTGAAGCGTTTGTGATCATCGAGTGCAGCGAAACAAGCGTGTACTTGACGAAGTTTTCGTCACAGGCATAAAAGATAGGGATAGGTTGATTCATAACGTCAGATCCTCACTGTTGTATTTTTCTTTCAGGGCGAGATATTCCTCCAGAATGTCATCGAACTGATGATACCCGAAGATGTCATGTACCCGATCGATGTGCCATTGTTTGATGTTGTCGGTGTGTGGATAGGGGAACCAGAACAGGCGTTTGGAAAAATGCCGAACAACGGTATGCGGGTGCAGGAACTTCTGGTCATTGTAACGCTGCGGCAATACTTTGCGGCGGGTCGTAGAGCGAATGAGAGCACTCTGGTCGGCAAAGACCAGCTTTTTGCAGCGGATCCATGCCCTTGCTTTTTCAAACAGCCGTGTTTCACGGCAGCGTTTCATGTTGAACAGCAGTACACCCGCATTGATATAGTGCGGGTGGATGAGATATTTTCCGTAATGGTCGGGGGCGGCAGCATATTCATAGTTGCGGATGTCTATACTCCACAGCAGGAGGATGTCCCGATTGAACATAATGTCGATGTCCAGATAGAGCAGTTTGTCGGGAATGGTGTCGAACCGATCAGCAAACAAGCGTATCAGCGTATAGGGCGAACAATAGGCTCCCTCGTTCGGACAGCCCGCAAAGGATTGTTGGTAGTGCTGGGTGACGTCATACAGCAGGACACGGCTGCCGGGATGGTATCGTTTGACGACCGACTCCAGAAAGTTCGCTTGTTCTTGTGGAATGGGGGTGTATTTTGGGTCAAGGGAGGAAATGTCCATAGTGAACAGATGGAAGGTAAAGGGCTGACGGCTCTTGGTGCGTTTGAGGATCGACAGAATACAGGTCAGGGCACCGTCAAAGACACCGCTGTTGCCGCAGAAGAGAATATCAATCATGGTCGTCGGCTCCTTCCTTCTTGATATAACGAACCGGTTCGTAGTCCGAGGCTTTGGCTCGCTCACACATGGCGGCATAAACCTGATTCCGCAGGTTTTTACGCCTTTCTTTCAGCGGCAGGGCGGGGTCAGGATAAAACGGACCGTCAATGTAGGTGATGATTTTCGGCTCCTTGCCGGGTTTCCGCAGATGGTAGGTATTGGTGAAACAGTAGACCGGTGCCGACAGTTTGGAAGGATAGGTGAAGGAAGTGTCGACAAACGGTCGGATACGGGTATAGTACGGCCAGATATGGGCTTCGGGGTAGATCACGACACCATGCTTCCGCTGGATATGCGTTTCAATGGCGGCGTTGAAGTTTCGGTAAGCGGCTTTTTCGTCGGGGATCGGCAAGGCTCCCAATGAGGGAGTGACTTTACCCAGCCACGGCATGGATACGTTATTCGGGTGCACGATCACATAGTCGTGTTTCGGAAAGTTCAGCAGGCTGGGGATGAAAGCATCTCCGATAATCTGCGTGTGGTTGCCGTATAGGAAATATCCCCGTTTCCGACACGCCCGAAACGCTTTGCGGCCAACGATCTTCTGGTGGAATGTCAGCTTGACATACAGAAAAGCGATGGGGGTTGCGATGATGCGGTACCAAAAAAAGTGAGTAAACCGCTTGAAAAGGGAGTCGTGAATATACACATAGTTCTCGTCAATGTGTCTGGGGGTGATCTGTGCGATGGAAAACTCATCATTCAGCTCGTCCGTATAGTAGATGACCTTACGTTTATCCATGGTTCCTCCCGTACTGTTGGTAAGTGGGACGCTGTACTCGAACGAAGCACGTTCGGCGGCGTCTCAAAAATACGATACAATGGTGTGGTAACACACTCTCCTACCCTAAATTATACCGATTTCCCGATGGTCTGTCAATAACCTCTCTGGGTCGGGATGACTTTTTTTGCCAATATTTGCGGCTGTACTGTCGTGGGAACGTCTGCGGTGCGGCGGTTCTGATCCGTTGATGAAAGGTAGGGAAAATATCAGCCGCAGAGGCGGTCATGGCTCCCGCACAGCGGCTTTCTGACGGCGTTTGTTCACATAATATGGAGGAAGGGAGACCTTTTGGAACAAAGTGTCAGAAGCGTCCGATTTTTGGCAAAGACTTTGTTGAATTTTGTCGATGCTGTCTTGACAAAGAAGGGGGTGGGATAGTATAATTTTGAGAGTGAAGTAAATTGATTCCAGACCGCTGTCCTGCGGGCAGCGGTCAAACGATGCAGAAGGAGTAAGCTATGGAACGCAAAGGTTTAACAGAAGAGGAAGTCCTCAAAAGCCGTGAGGAACACGGCAGTAATGAACTCACCCAGATCCCCCCTGACCCGTTGTGGAAAAAGATCCTGCAAGGGTTTACCGACCCGATGATCATTATCCTGCTGGTCGCATTGGCTGTGCAGGTCGTTATGGTCATCATGGGAAAAGCCGAATGGTTTGAACCGGTGGGTGTATTGATTGCGATCCTGATTGCCAACGGTGTCTCGTCCATCAGCGAGTACCGGCAGGAAAACAAAGCGTCTGCTTTGCGTCAGGAAGAAGAAGCCAAGGAAACGGCCAAGGTACTGCGTGGCGGGAGTTTGAAAGAGATCCATGTCAGTGAAGTTGTGGTGGGTGACATCGTCTTCGTACAGGCGGGCGATAAGCTGCCTGCCGATGGTACCATCGTGGAAGGCAACATCCGTGTTGATCAGTCCGCCCTGAACGGTGAGACCGAAGAGGCCAAGAAAGGTCCTAATGTCAACGAGGAGAAGTTTGACAAGAAAGACCTGCTGAACGGGTTTTATGTATATCGCGGCACCGTGGTATGCGGCGGCGAAGGATATATGCGTGTGGACGAAGTCGGTGACACGACCCTGTTCGGCCAGCTCGCATTGGAAGTACAGGAAGACACCAGAGAAACCCCGCTGCAGATCAAGCTGGGCAAGCTCGCCAAGCAGATCTCCGTCTTCGGTTATATCGGTGCGGCCGCTATTATCGTGGCGGTCCTGCTGAAAACGGTGATCACCGGTCAGGCACCGGGAGATTTCTGGGGCTGGCTGACACTGATTCTGGATGCTATCACGGTAGCCGTTACGGTGATCGTTTGTGCCGTACCGGAAGGTCTGCCGATGCTGACCTCCATCCTGCTTTCCTTCCAGAGCCTGCGTATGGCGAAGGATAACGTGCTGGTACGGAAGATCAACGGTCTGGAAACTGCCGGCAGCCTGAGTTTGCTGTTCAGCGATAAGACCGGTACCATCACCGAAGGTAAACTCTCCGTGGTGGAGATCGCTACCGGCAACGTCAAGACCTATCAGAAACTCTCCGAAATGAACAGCAACCTGTCGCTGGATGTCATCACCGGTATCGGTATCAACAATGGTGCCGTAGCCAGTGACGGAGCCATCATCGGCGGCAACAGTACCGACCGTGCCCTGATGGCGTTCCTGGTTGAGTCCGATGCTGTCAATAACATGGCGAAGGAAGACGTGAAGTCGTTTAACGCTTTTGACTCCGCAAAGAAGTTCTCCAGCGTGACCATCACGCGTGACGGCAAGAGCGTGACCTATATCAAGGGTGCTCCCGAGAAGATCATCGAGAGATGTACCCACTATATTGACGAGAAGGGGCAGAAAAAGCCTCTGGTCGAGAAGAACTACCTTACCGCCTATATGGACACACAGGCGGGTCGTTCCATGCGTTTGCTGGCCGTGGCTAAAGCCGATGGCGACAATGCCGATGGGGAACTGACACTCATCTGTGTGCTCAGTATTCGTGACAACGTCCGTAAGGAAGCCATTGACGCGATCAAGGAAGTACAGAACGCCGGTATTCAGGTCGTTATGGTGACTGGTGACCGTAAAGAAACAGCGGTGGCGATTGCTAAAGAAGCCGGTTTGTTGACGGCAAAAGACGATGTGGCTTTGACCTCTGCGGAACTGGGCGAGAAGACCGATGAGGAACTCAAGCAGATCATGCCGCACCTGCGTGTCGTTTCCAGAGCGTTGCCGACCGATAAGAGCCGTCTGGTGCGTATTGCACAGGAGATGGAGTACGTTGTCGGTATGACCGGTGACGGTGTTAACGACTCGCCGGCTCTGAAGAAAGCCGATGTCGGCTTTGCCATGGGCAGCGGCACCGAAGTGGCGAAAGAAGCCGGTGATATTACCATTCTGGATGATAACTTCCTGTCGATTGAAAAGGCCATTCTCTATGGCAGAACCATGTTCAAGAGTATCCGCAAGTTCCTGATTTTCCAGTTGACCGTTAACGTAGCAGCGGTGCTGATCTGTTTCCTTGGCCCGCTCATGGGCGAAAATGTGGTGCTGACAGTTGTACAGCTCCTGCTCATCAACCTCGCGATGGATACGCTGGCAGCAATTGCTTTCGGCAGCGAGCCTGCTTTGAAGGAGTATATGAAAGACAAGCCCGTACCGAGAAAAGAGAGCATCGTCACCAAGAAGATGTTCACACAGATCCTCATCAGTGCGTTGTATATCACGTTCATTTGTCTGGGTATCCTCTTTATTCCGTTCATGTCCGGCTGGTTCGGTGAGTCTGCCAAAATTTTGGCAGAAGGCGGCAGACACGTTTATCTGTGTTCCGCTGTGTTTGCGACCTTTATGATGGCCATTACATGGAACGGCTTCAACGCCCGTACCGAGCACATCAATGTGTTTGAGCATATCGGCAGAAACAAGGCGTTCCTGATCGTTATGGCAGTCATTTTCCTGATGCAGTTCATCTTCGTCACCTTCGGCGGCAACTTCTTGGGCGTACACGCTCTTGAACCGCTGCACTGGCTGATCTGCCTCGGTATGTCGATTCTGGTTATCCCGATCGACATGATCCGCAAAGCCATCACCAAGGCTGTCAGCAAGAAGTGATCCACCCTTCATTTGCCAATAACGGGGCGGTTCGCCGTCCCGTTCAATAAAATTTCATTTTCAGGAGGTAATTATCATGGCAGTAAACTTATCCAAAGGACAAAAGGTCGACCTGACCAAAACAAACCCCGGCTTGTCCAAAATCTTTGTAGGTCTGGGCTGGGATGTCAACAAGTATGACGGCGGTTCCGATTTCGACCTGGATGCTTCTGCATTCCTGTGCGGCGACAACGGCAGAGTCTTCAGCGATGCAGACTTCATCTTCTACAGCAATACCAAGCACGCTTCCGGTTCCGTAGAGCATACAGGCGACAACAAGACCGGTTCAGGCGAAGGCGATGACGAAGTTATCAAGGTAGATCTGGCTCTGGTTCCCCAGAACATCAGCCGTATCGCTTTCACTGTTACCATCTATGACGCTGACCAGCGTAAGCAGAACTTCGGTCAGGTCAGCAACGCTTATATCCACATCATGGATCAGGTCACCGGTCAGGAAATCATCCGTTACGATCTGGGAGAAGACTTCTCCATCGAAACAGCCGTGGTTGTCGGTGAGCTGTATCGTCACAACGGTGAGTGGAAGTTCAATGCCATCGGCAGCGGTTTCCAGGGCGGTTTGTATGCTCTGTGCCAGAACTTTGGCGTGAATGTGTGATGACATCCTGACCTGAAAGAGAAGGTGGCATCATGGCAGTTAATTTACAGAAGGGGCAGAAAGTCGAACTGCGGAAGTCCGGCGGCGGAGACCTGACGCGTGTCATGGTTGGTCTTGGCTGGGACGAAGTCAAAGCGACCAAGGGCTTTTTTCTGAAGAAGAACAAACAGGAAATCGACTGTGACGCATCGGCTTTTCTGCTGCAAAATGACAAGCTGCTGACATCGAGTGATGTTGTCTACTTTGGCAACACCACCCACGAAACAGGCTGTGTCCGTCACATGGGTGATAACCTGACAGGCGGTGCCGGAGAGAGAAATGATGACGAACAGATCATCGTTGATCTGCAGTCATTGCCGATGCAGTACAACAAGATCGTGTTTGTGGTCAATATCTATCAGGCGAAGGAACGCAAGCAGCATTTCGGTATGCTCCAGAATGCCTATATCCGCATCTGCGATGACGGCGGACAGGAGCTGTGCCGCTATCCGCTGAATGACAACTATCAGGGCATGACGGCGATGATCTTTGGTGAGCTGTACCGCTACAATGGTACATGGAAATTCAATGCCATTGGTCAGCCGACCACCGATAACAGCGTGGCCGAGATGACGGGAAGATTTCGCTGAAGATTCGCATAGCGAACACCGAAGGTCAAGCGGTCTTTGATAACAGATAGTTCACGGACTAAACAGAGTGGAAATGACTTCGGTTGATTTCTGCTCTGTTTTTCTGTCATTTGTGACACAACAAAAGGAAAGCGGGGTGGTGTTTATGGAAAAATCGCTGCAAAAGAATCTGGAGGCATTGTATGAACTGTGCGACAAGGCGGAGTCGCTGCCGATGAGTGCCAAAAGCAGCTACGGTACCTATCGGCAGGCTCTCAAGACAGAAATCGAGGGGGTACTCGGCTACTTATTGCTGCAAACCGACCTTGACGAGAAACAGACCGTCGAGTTTACGCGGGACTGTCTGGACGAGCGTATCACAGCGGCGGTTATGAAACGGCTGCCGAACGAATATCCGCTCAAGAGCAACCTGAAACGGTACACCCTTGAACTGTTGGAGTTTTTTATCACGTTGGATAACCGTATGCACGATAACGACAGTGACTATAAGACCTCGGTCGCTCATTTTTTGTATCTGCTGTTATTCCAAGTGCTGGCAGCTCTGTTCAAAACGCTGACAAAGGTGTCTGACAAAGCGGTCGAAACGGCTGATACACTGCTGAAAAATATGCAGCGTCATGTGATACAGAGTGTGAAGTTCAGCGTCAGTCCTTCCGAGCTGACGCTGAAGGAGCGGATGAAGCAGCTCCGGCAGGAAGAGGATGACGAAGAAGAGGAAGAGGACACAGTCGAACAGACTCCGGAAGTGACGGAAACGCTTGAGGAATTGTTAGCACAACTGCAGGCGTTGACGGGCTTGTCCGCCGTCAAAAAGGATGTCAGCTCCATGATCAATATGCTCAAGATTCAGCAGATTCGCCAGCAGCGTGGCATGAAGTCCACGCCGATGTCGCTGCACATGGTTTTTTACGGTAATCCGGGTACCGGCAAAACGACGGTTGCCCGACTGATTGCCAAAATTTACTATCGTCTGGGCGTTCTCTCAAAAGGTCACCTCATCGAGACGGATCGAGCCGGTCTGGTCGGCAGTTATGTTGGTCATACGGCACTCAAAGTCAAGAAGGTCGTGAAACAGGCGTTGGGCGGTATCCTGTTCATTGATGAAGCCTATACGCTGACACGGAACCAAGGCGGCAACGATTTTGGTCAAGAGGCCGTGGATACCTTGCTGAAATGTATGGAAGACCGCCGCAGCGACCTGATCGTGATCGTGGCGGGTTATCCGGAACTGATGACGCAGTTTATTGCCTCCAATCCGGGTTTGCAGTCCCGCTTTAACAAGTACATTAACTTCGTGGACTACCGTCCTGAAGAATTGCTTTCTATCTTTGAGTCGATGTGTCAGCAGCAGGGCTATCGGCTGTCGGAGAAGGCAAAAGTCTTCGCCAAGAATTATTTTGTCCGCCTGTACGAAAATCGTGACGAAAACTTCGCCAATGGCCGTGATGTCCGCAACTATTTTGAGAAGGCCATCGCCCGACAGGCGAATCGTTTGGCACAACGCAGTAATTGGACGAACGACCAGTTGGCACGGCTGGAAGTATCCGACCTCAGCGATGAATTGGCTGAAGCTCATGAAGAAGAACGGCGGCAGGAGCAACAGTCTGCTGCCCGTCCGATCGTATTCGGCGGTCGGGAACTGCATCCCGGTGAACGTGCCGAGATCGCTGACGATACCAACAAAAAGCTGGAGATACGCCTGATGTATGAACGTCTGGACAGCGGCATCGAACTGGACGGCTATGCGTTTTTATTGGCGAAAAACGGACGGGTGCTCTCGGATAATGACCTGATCTTCTTTGGTCAGGAAGAGTCGGAAGATGGTTCAGTGACAGCCGGAGGGCTGTCCGATTACCCGACCATTCAATTGTGCTTATCCAAGGTGTCTGCGGCGTATGAGAAGATTTCGGTTTGCTTTTCTGCCTACGGGGACGATGAGCGGCTGAATTTTACCCGTGTCACAAAGCCGGTGATCCGAGTGCTCTGTGACGGAAAGGAACGATATTGGCTTGCCCTGAACCGCTTGTCACAGGAAAAGTGTCTGGTGGGGTTGGAATTTTACCGCAATAAAGGCGTTTGGAAGCTGAAAGCCGTGGGAGCCGGCTATAACGGCAAGCTGCGTACCCTCTGTGAGAGTTTTGGGGTGACGATCGAATGAGCCGGACGGCATGATGGAATGAGAGAGGAACACAGTGCCTATTCGTCCCCCTGACGTCTGGGGTGAGGACGTTCCGGCCTGTCCTGTCGGACCTGCCCTATTGGGCAAAATACATTTTTGTGAGTGAGGAAACTATGGTGAGAATCTGGTTCAATCATTGGTTCAGTACGATCTACGGTATGATCGACAGCCTGAAACAAGCCCATGAGGACTACTATATCATCGGCAGCAACGACAAGGAGTATGCCGTTTATCGGATGTTGTGTGATGAATGGGTGCAGGAGCCTGTGCTGTCCGACAAGGACTATGTGGCGTACTGTCTGACGTTCTGTCGGGAACATGACGTGCAGGTGTTTGTGCCTCGCCGTCATATGTTGGCTATCAGCCGCCACAAGGCGGACTTTGAAGCGATTGGTGTCAAGGTGTTGGCGGACGATTACGAACTGATCGAGCCGCTGCAGCATAAGATCAAAGCCTATGAACGCTTGAGCGGTGTTTCGAGCCTGCATATTCCCGTGTATGAGCGGGTCACCAATGTGCAGGAATTTCTGGCGGCGTATCAGCGTTTACAGGCACAGGGGCAGCGGGTCTGCTTCAAATTCGAGCAGGACGAAGGCGGACAGAGTTTCCGCCTGATCGACAACGACCGCAAGGGGTTTCAAGCCCTGTTCCGGACACAGGGCAGCCGCATGACGCTGGAAGCGGTCACCGCTGCTTTGTCGGAGGTAGACAGTTTCCGTCCGTTGCTGGTGATGCCGTATCTGCCCGGTGTCGAGGTCAGTGTGGATTGTCTGTCCACACCGTCCGGTCTGCTGATGATTCCCCGTATCAAAGATGTGACCCGCATAGAGCGGATCGTCTATCAGGAAGACCTGCTGCAAATGTGTCGTGACCTGTGGGCAGTCTATCCGCTGCAGTGTCCGTTCAACGTGCAGTTCAAGTATCAGGGCGATGTGCCGTACTTTTTAGAGGTCAATACTCGTCTGTCGGGCGGAGCACAGATGGCTTGTGCCGCCGAGCAGATCAACCTGCTGGACATCGCTATCGCTCAATTGTTGGGACAGACCAGGGAATGGCATATCAGCCGAGAGGATAAGCAAGTCTCGTATGTAGAGATTCCTTTGCGGCTGTCATAAGGAGAGGAACATGGAACACTATACCGAACAAGACGTTTTGCGTCTGGGCAGACGCATTCACAACGCGAAACGCAGCTATCTGCTCGTAGATCCGCTGCAGGGCAAACATATTCCGGTGTCGCCGACCGAGACGTGCCGTATGGCACGGGCACTCGGTGAACGGCTCCTTCAGGAAGCTCCCGAAGCCAGGATGGTAATTGGCTTTGCCGAAACCGCCACAGCGATCGCGGCATTGGCAGCGTTGTCCTTTCCGGAGGATACCATTTATCTTCACACCACCCGCGAACCGTTGGACAGTGACCAAGTGGTGCGTTTTTTGGAAGAACACAGCCACGCCGTGGATCAGCAGATCGACTGTCGTCTGATGACGGCTGACCGCACCCAAACCATCGTGATGATTGATGATGAGATCTCGACGGGCCGCACAATTGACAATATCGTGACACAACTGCGGCAGACGTTCCCGTTTTTGGGGAGCACACGGTTCGTGATCGGTTCCATCATCAATCGGATGGATCCTGATGTACGGGAAGAGATGTCCCGCCGGAACATCCACTTTGTGTCTTTGGTGCAGGTGATGCACCGTGATTTTGAGACGGCGGCACAGAGGTTGTCCGTTATGGAACCGCAGGAGGTTCCTGCGACACGTTCCGTACCGTATCAAATACATACACCTGTGATGGTTCTTCCAAATTTGCGTACCGGTGTGGACGTCAAACGGATGGCAGAGGATATGGGGGCTTTCGCTCATGCCGTAGAAGACTTTCTTACCCAAGAGGATCGCTGTCATGGTCGTTTGCTGCTGCTGGGCACGGAGGAATGTATGACACCCGCCATTCTGACCGGTCAGTGGCTGGAAAGCCGCCACCCTTCGCTGATGGTTCGCAGTCATGCCACGACCCGCAGTCCGATTGGTGTAGCGGCGTTGCCGGACTATCCTTGTCAAAATGGCTATCGGCTGTCCAGCTTTTACGAAGACGACCGGATCACCTACCTATACAACATCGCAGACTATGATACGGTGGTGGTGATCACCGACAGCCGCCGCACAGCGAACATGGAGCAAGCCATGCAGCAGATCGGCCGTCTGTATAACGGTCATTGTCAATTCATCTATCTCATCAGGGGGTAATTATGCAAAGCAGCTACCAACAAAACGAAGTGACTCTATTGCTTAAAGACATCAGCGGACTGGTCGAGCCGCTGGAGAATCAGGAACGGGAACGGCTGATACAGTCAGGCGTACACTATTCCGAAATGCTGCCGAAAGAACATTTGCCCAGCGAAGCCTATCAGCAGACTTTTCTGCGTGCGTTGGCACTCTATGCCGCACCGACTGCTAAAGCCGTGCAGAACTTGTGTGAGGTCATCCTGGCGGATAAAGGAGAGCAGGTGGTGCTGGTGTCGTTAGCACGAGCCGGTACACCGGTAGGGGTTCTGCTGAAACGGTATTTCCGTCAGCGTTATCAACTGGACGTGCCGCACTACACGATCTCTATCATTCGCGGCAAGGGTATCGACCAAAATGCGGTACGCTATATTCTGGCACGTCACCCGAAAGAGGCTCTCCAATTCGTGGATGGCTGGACGGGGAAGGGTGCCATCCAGCATCAGCTGAAAGAAGCGATGAAGGACTTTCCGGGTGTCGATGATACTGTCGCAGTGCTGTCCGATCCGGCTTATGCTGCCGGAAAATGCGGCACGCATGAGGACTTTTTGATTCCCAGCTCGTGCTTGAACGCCACGGTGTCCGGCTTGATCAGCCGCACCTTCTATCGGAAGGATCTTATCGGGAGCGAAGACTTTCACGGAGCTGCCTATTATGGCGAATTTGCTCCGCATGACATGACAGAAATGTTTCTATCCGCCGTTGAACGGCAGTTTGGCTGTGACTACACGTTCGGGGACTGTCCGCTGCAGGATAGCCGCCCACAGGAGGAAATACGCACAATTCAGGAGACGTTTGGCATCACAGATGTCAATTTCATCAAGCCGGGCTTGGGCGAGACGACCCGTGTTTTGCTGCGGCGTATTCCGTGGAAAATACTGGTGCATCGTCTGGACGATGACGCATACCTGTCCCACATCTATCAACTGGCTCATGAAAAGCAGATTCCGCTGGAGGTCTATCCCTTCCGCTACTACAAAGCCTGCGGCCTGATTCGCCGTTTGGCTGACACCTAGGAGTGAACCCTACCGATGCACATTTGGTTTACCGACTTGGACAACACCCTCATCTACTCCTATAAACATGAAATTCCGCTGCCGAAAACGACAGCGGAATATTATCAAGACCGTGAACAAAGCTACCTTACGGAGAGGACACGACAATTCTGCACAGCGTTCTGTCGTCAGCCGGATCAATGGTTTGTGCCGCTGACGACCCGTATCCAATCGCAGTACGAACGCATCCTATTGCGGGAATGGCTGCCCTATCGTTATGCTTTGATCCACAACGGAGCGGTTCTTCTCGATCACGGCGTACCGGACGAAACATGGCTGCGGGAATCCCTGACGATGGCAGCCGACTGTGCCGCACCGCTTATGGCTGCATTGGCTGATCTGCATACGATCGCCGAAGAAGCCCATGTTCACGACGTCCGTCCTTATATGGTGTATGCGGTGAGCGAACAGGTGACACCTGCGTTTGTAGAAACGCTCCGACAGTGCTATGAACCGCAGGGATTGTCGGTCATGCACAGCGGACGCAAGCTGTATTGTCTGCCGCAGGTTTTCTCGAAAGGAAATGCCGTGAGGCGGTTCTGTGAACGCTTTGCAGCCCGAACCGATACCGTGATCGCATCCGGTGACAGCGTGTTTGACCTGTCCATGCTGGCAGAAAGCGACCTTGCCCTTTATCCGCAGACATTAACGGTGCCTGCGGTCAAGGGACGCCGCTTTCCGATCAGTGGTTTCTTTGCGGATGGTCTGTGTACGGTTCTGGAGCAAGAGCTTCAAAACGCACCGGAAAACAACTGTAAGTAGGCTCTCTCGTTTTCGATCACGCCAAAAGCCTTGGCACGGTTGGCAATTTTGACCGCCCAATTGGTGTGCGGTCTGACCTCGTTCATTTTATTATGACCGATACCGTTCAATACACCTTCACCCGCATGGTCGAGTATCATCATCGCATCATCGTATTCCTCCTTGGTGACTGCCATGAGGGCGTTGACAAATTTGACATGAGTCGGGTGGATGACTGTCCGGCCGATAAAGCCATTGGCCTTATCGAGAATGACCTCCCGCAGCAGTCCGTCAATTTCGTTGTTGACGAGGGGGACACGCTTGAGCAGGTAGTCTTCCAACCCATGAGCAGGCAAGTCATCAAACATCAATTCTTGTGGAGCACGAAAATACTCCCACACAGGTCCAGACAGAATGTAGTCATTGTTGCGGGCGAAGACGTTGATAATATCCGCCAGACAGTCCCGCACGGGTGCAATGTCATAGATGGAGTAGTCCACGCCACGCCGCACTCCGAACACCGAAGAGAAGTCCGTCCCGCCTACCCGTATTTGCAGCACAAGGTCACGAAATTCGTTGAGAATTTCCTTAATGCCCAGCAATTCGGAGAGGCGGGTCTCTTTGTAGGCTGCCTCGGCATCTTCGATGATAGGCATTCCATACAGTACCTCACCGAAGCGTTCGTTCAATTCCCGCAGGAAGGTATAGCAAGCCCGTCCGTTGCGGGTGTTGAACTTTGGAAAATTGATGCCGCACAGGGATCGCACCTGTTGTTTAGTCAGTCCCTTGGCAAAGCGGTGGAACTGTTCGTTGTCGCGGATACGGACAAAGATCAGCGGCACTCTGTCCTCCGAGAGGACACCGCTTTCGACCGCAGCGGTGACGGCTTCCAACAGACGGTAGACATTCTGTTCGGCCTGTTCCACTTGTCCGGCGGGACAGGCATCTTCAAAGCACAGCACGATGGTCGTGAGCCCGGGCATGGCGGAAGAAAGTATCTTGGGGGTGAAATCTTTGGTACCGGGCATATACATGGTTGCCCCGAGACAATATTGCAGCAAACGTCGATCGGTGTATTTGTTGAATGGAAGGGGATCGACGATGAAGGGAAAATCTGGATGATACAAATGATGTCTCATGGTTGACTGACAATCCTTTCTGTAGTAGGTGCTTCTCCCTGCGGCAAAGTGGGCAGCACGCCTAGCACATTATACCACAAAGTGACAAGGAAAGATAGTCTTTTGACAGAAAAAACAAAAAATCGTGCCCGTGTGGTGACAGGATGTGTGAAATGGAGAGAAAAAGCTTGTCAATCGTTGTCGTATCTGCTATAATGATACGGTAAAATATTGTCGCCATAAAGGAGTGAAGTGCCGTGAGTGTGATCGGTCAGCAGATCAAAAAGTACCGTTCGGTCAAAGGCATAACGCAGGAACAGCTGGGACGGCTGATCGGCGTGACGACACAGGCTGTTTCAAAGTGGGAGTGCGGCGGCACCCCGGATGCCGAATTGCTGCCGGCATTGGCAGACGTTTTTGGTGTGAGCATTGACGCCCTCTTTGGAAGGGAAGAGCAGAATATCTCCCGCTCTTTGGCGGATAAGCTGTGCGGAATGCCCGAACATCAAGCGTATCGGGATGCGTTCAACTTACTCTGGTCGGTGGAGATCGGTATCCTCAACAATACCATACAGGACGAGCATTTTGTCTCACAGTTTGTGGACTACGCCGCATTTGCAGAAGGCAAACGGGATTACTTTATCAAGGCGATGCAGGACGGCGGTATGCTGACGCTCCGTTTATCCCCCGATTTGAACTATGGTTTCCTGATGGTTGAACCGAAGACCTCCCTGCGGGAGCAATTGGTTGATCGGGAACGTCTGCGGCAGGTGTTTGAAATTTTTGCGGACAAGACCCTGCTGGACATCCTCTTTTTTATGTACTCCCGACCGAATACCCCGATCACAGCTTCTTTTATTGGCAAGTATACGGGACTCTCTGACGAAGAAGTGCAGCACTGCATGAAAAAGCTCTGCCGCAGTCATCTGGCGACCCATCAGGCCATTAACACGGCGGAAGGGGAGATGCACACCTATCTGTTCCATCAGGAAAGTTCAGTCGTGCCGCTGCTGTGTTTTGCTGATGAAATCGCCAAGGAAGACTTCACCGATCTGTCCCTTGTCTTTACACGCCAGAAGCCCTTGCTGTGACAGTATGTGGCAGCGATGTTGCCTGCCCGTTGTACATGATGGGCTGTTCGGGAAAATTTGACCCTCCGCTGCGGTTGTATTATCGCTTTTGCAACGAAAAAATGCTGCCTTCTGGACAAAAAACTGTTGTTTTTTGTTTTTAACTATTGACAAAGTCAAGGGAATGGTATAGAATGGCACTAAACCGATGAGGAAGTGTGAGTAAACTCCGTAGAGTTCCCTTTCAGAGAGCGGCGGCAGGTGAGAACGTCGTAGGGAAGGCGTGGTTGAATGGGCTTCTGAGGGCGAGCGGAAATGCTGCAGCGGATGCGACCGAAGGCGGCAGAGTATGTGAGACGGTGGTGACCTGCCGTAGAAGAGGGTCAGCGTATGGGTGGGGAGAGGATATGTACCGCCCCGAACCGTTCGCACAGAGAGAACGCTGTATGGCGTTAAGTTGGGTGGCACCGCAGGAAGATCTCCTGTCCCGACATTCCATCAGAATGTTGGGACAGGTTTTTTGTTTTTCTGAAGAACTGTAGCCCAACAAATACTTTATCAAAAGGAGACGATCCCCATGAGCGAAGAAACCAAGATCCCCTATAAAATCTATCTGGATGAGTCCGAAATTCCCGACAGTTGGTACAATGTCCGTGCGGATATGCCGGTCAAGCCTGCTCCGCTGCTGAATCCGGCGACAGGTGCTCCGCTGACCGCCGAAGAGATGAGCGGCATTTTCTGCGAAGAACTGGTCGCCCAAGAATTGGACAACGACACTGCCTATATCCCGATCCCGCAGGAGATTCGTGATTTCTACAAGATGTATCGTCCAGCTCCGCTGGTACGGGCTTATTGTCTGGAGAAAGCATTGGGAACCCCTGCCAAGATCTACTACAAATTCGAGGGCAACAATACCAGTGGCAGCCACAAGCTCAATTCCGCTATCGCACAGGCTTACTATGCCAAAAAGCAGGGCTTGAAGGGTGTGACCACCGAGACGGGTGCCGGTCAATGGGGCACGGCTCTCTCTATGGCGTGTGCCTATCTGGGACTGGAATGTAAAGTCTTCATGGTCAAGGTCAGCTATGAGCAGAAACCCTTCCGCCGTGAGGTCATGCGTACCTATGGAGCAGATGTGACCCCTTCGCCGTCTACGACAACAGCGGTTGGACGCAAGATCCTTGAAGAACATCCCGGCACGACCGGCAGCTTGGGCTGTGCGATTTCCGAAGCCGTAGAAGTAGCCACTTCTACTCCCGGTTATCGCTATGTGTTGGGTTCTGTGCTCAATCAGGTACTTCTTCACCAGTCCATCATTGGTCTGGAAGCCAAAGCTGCTCTCGATAAATATGGCGTGAAGCCGGACATTATCATCGGCTGTGCCGGCGGCGGTTCCAACTTGGGCGGTCTGATTTCGCCGTTCATGGGCGAGAAGCTGCGTGGCGAGAAGGATTATCGCTTTATTGCGGTTGAGCCTGCTTCCTGTCCCAGCTTTACCAGAGGTAAGTTTGCCTATGACTTCTGCGACACTGGCAAGATTTGTCCGCTGGCGAAGATGTACACCCTTGGTTCCGGCTTTATTCCGTCTCCGAACCATGCCGGAGGACTGCGTTTCCATGGAATGTCCTCAACGTTGAGTCAGCTTTACCATGACGGTTATATGGAAGCGAAAGCCGTTGAGCAAACAGCCGTCTTCGAGGCAGCCGAGCAGTTTGCCCGCATTGAAGGTATCCTGCCTGCACCGGAAAGTTCTCATGCCATCCGTGTTGCCATTGACGAAGCCCTGAAGTGTAAGGAAACCGGTGAAGAAAAGACTATTCTCTTCGGTTTGACCGGCACCGGTTACTTCGATATGGTGGCCTACCAGAAGTTCAATGACGGCGAGATGAGCGACTACATCCCCACAGACGAAGACCTTGCCGCAGGCTTCAAGGGTCTTCCGGTTGTACCGGGTCAGGAATGAGTGACAAATGTGGCTGCCGTGGCGAGAAGATTTTCATCGACTGAAAACCGTTTCTCCACTCTGTTGTACCTTCCTTCAAGGGATTTGGGTGTCGGAAGAAGAACGGTGAACGTCACATGATCGTAAACATCGACATGGCTGTTGTACCTCACAACAGTGATATTTCCCTATCAAACGATGTCCCCTGCTAACGAAACAAAGTGTGTTCGTTAGCAGGGGACACTTTTATTTGCGGCGGCAACAATTGACCGGCAAGGCACGGTTCATGTTTTTGTGAGAAAAAAGCAAATGATGATTCACATGTGGAAAACTTGCGGATCTCAAGCTGTGAATGGCGAGATACAGTAAAGATAAAGTGAAATATACTGCACAAGAAATCCCAAAGGAAAGACATTTCCTTCCATATAGGAACAATCTGATAGGAGCGTTTACCGCTGCATAGATTGGTCAGCGAAAAAACATGACGAAAAGACGGATAAAAAGTGACTTTCTGTCAATTATTGACAAAAGTTGTCACGGAAATTTGTGACAGATATAAAAACAAGCAGAATAGTCACTTTTGTGCTGTGAAACAGCACGACAACACCTTGTTAAATATGACAAAAATGCTTTAACAGGGGAGAAAATGTTGCAAACTGTCGAAAAATGGTTTATAATGATAGGGAGGAAACTATGCTTTCCGACAGGGTATCTTTTTTGGTGAGATGAAAGGTGCCCTGATAAGAAAGGCGATACCGTTGCCGCCGATGGCGGTCAAGATATCGCTCATATCCGACCTGTTCTTCTGGGTGAGAAGGGGAATGGGTCATAGGCTGCTACCCTTCCCGCATCTGTTTTTCATGGTGAGATGAAAACAGATGCGGTGGGTAGTATCTTTCATGTACGGAACGGACTTTGCCGTTGGAGGCAGGGAAGCCGTTGCGTACCATTTTTTATAAAACATCAGTAGTAATCAGTATGTGATTGGGGGCTTACTAATGAGGACTACGAACATAACGACTCATGTAGGAATGAAGGAAAAGGCAATCGCTTTCATGCTGGCGGTGGTGATGATATTCACCTCGATGCCATTTGACCTGCGATCTTATGCCGATGATACAGGTGCGTCTGACGTGCCAAAATATGGTATCGTGATCCATAACGTATCCTATAAGGAAGAGAACAACAGTACGCTGAATTGCTACCGTATCACTTTCTCGGATCATAACGGCGACACCGTATCGTTGGATAAGGAAATCCATCTGGAGGGTTCGGTGAACGATCTGTATCTGATGCCCGACCCGCTGACCGGTACGAACAAGGGCAGACGGGGCGGTATCATCGAGATGGATACGAATGTTTGGGCGAATTTGTCCGGCACGAAAGAGTTCCAAGACTTCCTGCTGACGAATAAAATCAAGTCCGTTCGTGTGGAAATGTTGGAAGAAGCGTCTTCGACTGACAGTATGGACGAAGACGGTAACACCTCTGCCAGAAAATCACAGCAGTTCCTCTCTTACGGCACAGAATATAACTACTACCCCGACGATCTAACGCCAACCACCAGCACCTCTTACTATCGTACCTATAGCGGACCTCACGGCAACGGTATCACCCAGCCGCTGAAGGTGCAGGCAATGGACGAAGCAGGCAATCTTTTGTTTGAAGAAGATGGCATAACACCCATCATGGTAGACAGCACCAGTTACGGTTTTGCCGTATGGGATCCTACCAGCAGCTATACCTTCGTTTCCACAACAGCAACGGGTACGACCTATATCGACGAAAATAATCAAGTACAGCCGTGGCCATCGAATGTGAATGAAGGCAGTTATGATGCCTTTGCCGGCACATGGAAAAACAGTATCGGCAAGATAAGATACGAGTATGAACCCCGTACCTATAAGTCCACGGTGATGACAAACTACGGTGTCGATGTAGAATGGCTGGACAATGACACGCTGGACGAAAGAAACGCCAAAGACATCCATGTGGATCTGTCCATCACACAATATAAGAACAACGGCACGGAAGACTCCCCCAATTATCAGCCGTTGACGTCCTTTGAAAACCTGTATCAGAACAGCAGTGGGTTCAACTTTACAACCCACCCCTACGGAGCGGCTTCTCAAGACACCCTGTCAACCCCTTCCCCGAATCAGGTAAGTGCGAACCTTTACACCTATAACTATCATGTGCCGCAGTACGATGAAAACGGCAACGCCTATGTCTATCGGGTGACCGAGTCTATCACCGGTGCGGATGCAGACTATACATGGCACTATGGCACCTATAACAACGAAACGGTCTATAACCGTATCATGAATGTCCACGAGCAGACTTTCGAGACCAAACTGGTATTTCAGGATGGTGCCTATCAGCAGAACAGCGATATTGGCAACGTCTTCCAAGAGGCATCCGTGAAACTGACAAATGGTGATGAAACGCTGGTCATTGATGACAGCTACACCCACGGAGAACCGACCGTGGATGGTCTCAATTACACCTATACCTTCACCAAGGGAGACAAATCCTATACGGTTGAGTTTGCGAGAGAGAATGCCAACAGCAACAATTATACGCTGGTTTCCGTCACTGAAGTAGTGGAAGAAGGTCAGACCCCAAAGACCTACACCGCTTCCGCTTCTTACACTGGTACCACACAAGAACGTCCGAATGTGGCAGAGGTGTTCAAGAACGGCTTTGAGGTACACATCGAAGGTTCCTCCGAACCCGCTATCATCGACAAGGACTTTGCGATCAGTACGAACGAACACCCCAAACACATACAATATAATGTAGGGATTTCCGAGAGCGGCACGACCTACAAGATGTTGTTCTCCAGAAAGTCGGACGATCCCGGTTCGCCGGAGTACAACCAGTATATCGTCACGATTGATGACGGCATTGACCCCAGTGAAGACACACCCAAGACCTATGAGAGCCTTGCTTTCGCGGCGGATCCGTCCAGTACGGATGATCTGGTGACACAGTTTTTGCGTCAGGGAACCGTTGGTGATGGCGAAGAGACGGTACAAGGTCAGGCCTTCCGTGAACTCAATGATAAAGGTCAGATCAAGCCCGGCGGAACGACCGTGACCTTCCCGTCAGCGGGCAGTACACATGATACAGTGGAAACCTACACCTTCACGAAGGGTAACAAGACGTATGATGTCTCCTTCGGACAAGACCCCGATCATCCCGAACAATATGCAGTTGTGGTGTATGGTCTGGACGAGTTAGCGGAGAACGGCACCACGCAGATCTACTATTTGAGTGTACCGGACGACAAACGAATCCCGATCCCGATTGATGGACAACAGGACTACTACCGTCCGTCCATTTCCAACGGCGGCATCTATGCCAGTTACTTCAACACCGTCTATGATGGTGCGACTGTCACGATGATTCTTTCCGGCGAAGCCGACTATATCACAGACATCGAGTGGAATGACGGTGACTATATCGGCCGCACTAAAGAGGGAGCAACTTTTCAAGAATTTGCCCTGTGGCGTTATGTCAATGACCTCTCGGATGAGGACAAGCTGAAAAAGGTCGTGACCTACGGTTCTGCCTATGTGACAATTGACAATAATGGTGAATACCACCTGACTTCGGAAAATCTGCCGAAGTATGACATCAACGGCTACCCTTATGTGTACTATGCCAAGGGTGCGTTGAAAATCAACGGGAACGATGCCACCTACATCATGGAAATCGACCCGAATACATTGTCAGCCAATGCTATCAGTCACCTGAAAGGTGCCGGTGATGTGATTGATCCGGTCGGTGATCGTTCCACGATATGGGCTACGCTGAAAGATAACATCTTCGTAGACATTGACGCCGGATGGGTAGCGGCGGCTCGTCAGAGCGGTACCGCCAATCTGGAATTTGTCCTGCAGGTTTGGGATCCGACCAGTGTAGATGATAACGGCGTTGTGCAGGGCGAATGGAAAGACGTGCGTTATCCTGCCGATGCAACGGATGAGAACAACGCAGCCGATGTGAAGCTCGGCTTGTATATGGATATGAACCCCTATCTGCAAAAGCAGATCGTTTTGCCGGGCTTGAAGTACGATGCCGATGGTAAGCCGATCTACTACCGTTTGGTGCAGAGAAAGATCGAGAGGGACGACCATGTAGGCAACGGTGGCTTTGTGACTTATCAATATCAAACGGGAGAAAATAGTCCCTTTGCTATCTATCTTAACCCCGAGGGCGGCTACTATTACAAAGAGTTCCAGCATAAGCAGAAGATGGTAGAACAGGAAACCGCCACCATCACACACAATAATACTTCGTATGCTGTCACCATCACACAAGACCCCTACAACGAGAAGCTGTACCATATCACAGCAAGCAGCGGCGATACCACTTATACCGGTCAGATGACTTACACGCCTTCCGCAGCCGGACTTTCAGCGGATGATCTGACAACTGCCTTCCTGAACAAGAGGGTTGTGCTGACTCACGGCGACACGCAGTTACAGTTTGAAAGTAACGATACTGTCATTGCACAACATCTTGAGTCGATTGGTGCCTACAAAGACAAGATTGACGAAAACGGCAACATTGTGTACGAAAATGGACAGCCTGTACAGGTGCCGATTGTCGATGCCAAATTTATCAGCACCTACAAAGTAGCACCGGGTGAACGCACGGCTATCGGCAGTACAGAAAACCGTCTGGGACAAATCGAGTTTCCGAATGCCGAAGGCGGCACAGATTACTACGATATTATCGTGACCCAAAAGGACAATAAACTGACCTTTAACTATGTCCTCGTGACCGATAAATACCTGACCGTTGAGATCGGCTGGCCGACCAACGAAGGGTATCATCCCGAGGAATGGATCACAACCGCTAACGGCGACTTGGTGCTGAAAAACAAAAATGACATCACAGTACTGTTGGAGAAGTTCGACTATGATAAGGGTGAGTTTGAAGAAGTCACCAACGAAGACTTCAAGTTCTCGTGGGATTACTATGTGTATGACGAGAACAGACAGCCGGTTTACGTTAAAAAGGTGACTAAATATGACGCTGATAACAACCCGTATATTGTGGAAGAGGTTTGCAACAAAGATGATTCAGGTGCCTACCACCAAATCAAAACAGGCACAGCACGGATCGATGAAGGTATCCTGACACTGAACTACTACAACGATGGCAAGCCCTATCTGGATAAGCGTACCGGCAGCGGTGCCATCCACACATACTATGACTATGTGTATGAGATCACCAATGCAGGCAGCACCGATACCAACACATATCAACTTGTGGTGCATCAAGACCCGACTAATGCTACCCGCTTTACCGCAGAGTTGTTGGTAACCGATTCCACAGGTGTCACGACAAGTTATAAGGGCGAACCATTCACAAACAATGCAGGTGAATTTGATAAGCCGTTCAAACCAAATGACGCAACAACGCCTACCGTTCCTTTTAGCGGCAGCCTGACGTTTACTGTTGGCACAGGCGAGAACGCAACAACCATCACCATTGACCCGACTCCCGCTTCCGGCACTTCAACGAATCCCACCTATCAGTATAAGCAAACTGATGCATACAGCACCGCAAAGGTAGAGGAGTATACCTATAAGATCAATGGCAGGGATGTCACGCTGAAACAAAGCCCTTACCAGCCCTTTGAGTATTATGTAGAGTTCAAAGACGGTGGGGATACTTGGCGTGGAACGATCCCCGTCAATGATTCAACGGTTGACCCGATTGCGGAGTATATTGCTTCTTCAGGGACATCCCTTACCTGCTACAAGGTTGACTCCCAAACGTTGATTGCTGATCCCGATACCAGCAAGACTCTCGAATTAACAGGTGCCGAACTGCAAACCAGTTCGGAGTTCACGACCTTTAGCAACTGTATGATACGTTTCCACATCCCGAAGTACGATGAGATCGGTCGTGAAAACATCTACCGTGTGACCGAGCTGACCACCTACGGTTGTGGTCCTCGTTATGAGTTCGAGCAAGTTGACCGTTATATTGACCCCAAAACAAATGAGGTCAGCGAAGAGATTTCCCGTTATCTCATCACTAACCCGACCAGAGGTGCCGGTTTCGATACCGGATTCCAGAAAATGTGGCTGGACAACGGCGACAAGACCGCTCAAAATCCCGTGGAACTGTACTACGTCAAGCGTGATGGCGAGGATGGCAAGTATGCCTACAACGACAAACACGATGATACAGACGGTTCCTTCGGTTACTATGGCGACCTGTATCATGCGACTGATCAGACATTAGCCGAACGGATTGCCGAAGGCAAAACGGTTACAGCCGACCAGAAAACAACCGCCCAGCTCTTTGGCAACGATGCAGCTCATAACGGTGTAAACACCAGCGACTATAAATACGCCGTGACGGTCAACACCGAAAATATCTGGCACGAAGATTTGAGTGTCGACAGAGTCTATGACTACAACCCGTTTGACTTCATGGAGTATATTACGAACGGCACGTTCAATAACTTCTACCCCGTGGACACCTTCATCAATCAGACGTATACGCCGGAAACCGGACATCAATTGACGAAAAACGAGGGGCTGGCAAATCCCTATCAGTGGATTTATTTCCTCCGCTCTAGGAAGCAGAATATTCCTCCTGTCAGCAATGCGGTCAAGGTCAAAGACCTCATCAACGAGAACCCCATCGGGTTTGATATTGATACCGTTACCTATGAGGATATCAACGGCAACGTACATACCAGAGCAAGCGGTAATATCGAGGACGTCAACGACACCCGCACCACTTTGATTGGTATCTACCAGAACAACTACCACTACTATGCCGTCACCATGCGTGCAAGCGGTTGGGAAAAGGTAAAGACCGATAACGCTGGTAATGTGCTGATAGATGAGAAAACGGGAGAGCCTGTCCCTTATACGTCTGCGGATACGGATAACCACTACAAGTTCATCAATCCGAAAATCGACCTGCGAAACACCTGTATTGGTGTTGTTGATTTGGAGGTTGACCTGAAGTGGCTGGTGGGCGACTATATCCCCAATGCCCAGAATGACCATGCCATTACCAAAGTCAAACTGCGTATCAAGGGTTCTGCTGGTGAAGAATCTGTCAACTTCTACGAAGAAGTTGACGTGAAAGATGTCACGAGCTACTACTTTATGAACCTGCCGAAGTATAACAGCTTTGGACAGCAGTTTACCTACACGGTACAGCAGGTGGAACTCACCTATCAAAACGGATCCAATCCCAAAACAGTACAGCTTAACAAGGCAGAGAATGCTTTTATCCTGAATGATGAAGAGATCAATGATGACAAACGTATCAAGTGTGAGGCATCGGTTTCGGTACTGAGTAAGACGCCTTACTATAATGAAGGCAATATGGCGGAGTACCACAGCACGGTTGCCAACCCGCACAACTCTGGTACGGATGACCTTCTGCAATTCGAGATCATCAACCGCCTGACCGGTAAGACGAATTTCGAGGTCACCAAGCTGTGGAAGGACAATAACAATGCCCTGCGGCTTCGCAGCGATATTTTCCTGAACCTGTACAAAGCAGAAATTCAGCAGGGTAATGTCCAGCAAGGCACGGTTATCTATGACCAGGACTATAAGCCGATTCGTCAGACGCTGGACTTCGTGCTGAATGAGTCCCACAATGGGACTGTCACAACCTATCCCGTGAAGTTCACGCAAGACCAGCAGGATCCGCTGAAATTTGCTGTCAGTCTGACGGAAACCACCACCGATGGCACCACAACGACCCAAACGGAATATACCGGCATTATCACACTGCCCCCGAATGACACCGACTTGGGAAAAGTGTTTGTGGATGCTCTCACCGATGGGACACTAACCCTGCGGCATGACGGAACACCGTTTGATGTACACAGCAGTGACACCAGCTACTCTTATAGCTGTAGTCAGGTGCTTCAATACTATACCTACTACGAGCCGAAAACGGAAAAGACCCACTACTTCCTGATGGATACGGATTATAGCGATCCGGATCAGCCGGTTGTCAAGCAGTATAATATTGCGTTCGTGCAGGATGCCGCCAAACCTCTGCAATATACGGTGCTGTTGACAGATACCTATATGGAGGGTGGGGTGCCGACCACCAAGACCTACACCGGTATAATTACGCTGACCGATGCCGATCAAACCCTCGATGCGGCGTTCTGGAACAGGTTCCAAGACCAATTTGACCCGGAAAGCTTCAAGCCGGAGGGGAATGAAATAACCGAACCGAATGCAGAAGGCTACGATGCATGGCAATTCTATCGTGAGTATAAGGATACTCATCCTGTCAGCAGTGCTTTCCTGACCTGTACCACAGGCGGCACAACCGAAGCTTTCTACAACAAGGGCAACCAGATCCATGGCTACAACATGGAACACGCCCTGAACGAGACGGCAACAAAAGCCTCTGTCAGCTTTGTGCAGGATAAGACCAACCCGCAGCAGTACACATACACCTTCACGACCAAGGAACTGGTCGCCCCTCCTGCTTCAATGACGGATGCAGACGGCAACACCGTTTCTGTCGAATCGAATCGTCTGACAAGTGTAGTTCGTCCTGCCGTCACTTATACCGGTACCTTTACGGTGAACAATGTCACTGATGACCCCGGCAAGCGTTTTGCCGCTATTTTGCAGGCTAACGGCTCCGACTTAACGATGACCGATGGTAATATTGTCAGTGGTTTGCCGTTGGCTGACTACAAAAACTACACCTGCGAAACAGAGATGGAACAAACACCCGGTATCAGTCTCTACCGCTATGAGGGCTTGCCACGTTTCACCGATAATGGCTACGAGATTGTCTACTATGCCATAGAGTTGAAGACGCTGGGCGGAGACTATGCCGCTCCGATCTATCATCTGCCGTCTACCGATCTGCGTCCGAACTACTATGCT
>CACZZU010000005.1:0-619 GCA_902785765.1 uncultured Ruminococcus sp. | reverse complement strand
ATGCTTCGGGAGATCATGCCAAAGAAGACGGCACGGCCAACTATGCCTATAACCACTCTGTCATCGAGAATAAACTGGTAGGCAACGTTTCTGTCAACGGTGTGAAGAAGTGGAAGAACATCCTGACGTCCTTCCCGAAGGGTTACTATCCGACAGCAGAGTTTGCCTTGTATGTAAAAGACCCCGCCGAAACCTATGTGGATAAAGCTGACACGATCCACGAGTTTGTGATAGAGAGTGCCGAACTCGGTCGATTGGTGGCACTGGATGCCAACGGCAAATTTACCACCCCGACACAGATCAACGCCAGAATCATCACCATCGACCCCGGCAGTCAATACTATAAGTTCGGCAGTGACTTGCCGAAGTACAATGACGATGGTGCCCTGCTGACCTATAATGTCCGAGAGAAGGGCATCGAGGCCTACACCAACAATATCAAAACTAATTCGCCGATACCGAACGTCATCGTGAACAGCTATAACAGCGAAGACAAGGTGAGTTTCAAGATAGAGAAGGTCTGGCCGAACACCGATAATGATGTGTACCATCCTGTCGTTTACGTCTGGCTGGAACAGAACGTGAAGATCCCCGAAGGGGATTCGATCGCCGTCAATGA
>CACZZU010000004.1 GCA_902785765.1 uncultured Ruminococcus sp. | reverse complement strand
CCGTTCTCCATAGTATCATAATATGAGGTGGATTGCAATCAAAGAAGTCAAAAAAACACGCCACATCTTCCTATGAGGTATCCCACAATAGTAGACAATGTGGCATAAAGCCGGATACCGGTTGACGCTGTCACCCGTCATGGTTCATGGTTCTGACCGCACAAAATGCTCTACTTTTGAACAAAAGGGCACCTTTCCCACCAACAGCCCACCGCTGAAGACTTGGTTTGACGGTAAAAATCGACAGAGCTGCCCTCCCGATGTGAACAAACAAGCCGGTTTTTATACAAACCGTATTTTTTTTGAAGTTTTTTTCAAAAAACACTTGCTTTTTTCCGGAATAAATGATAATATAAGCTGTACGCAAGAGCAGACAAGGAGGTGTCATCATGCCTAACGTAAAATCAGCAAAGAAGCGTGTGAAGGTTGCTGCTGCCAAAACAGCTGCGAACAAGATCGTGAAGAGCAATCTGAAGACCAGCATCAAGAAGGCTACTGCAGCGATCGAAACCGGTGCTGCGGATAAAGATATGGCTGTACGCGTAGCCATCAAGAAGATCGATCAAGCCGCTGCTAAAGGTATTCTGAAGAAGAATACGGCTGCTAGAAGAAAGTCTTCCCTGGCTCGTAAGCTCAACGCTTCCGCTTAAGCGAAAGCGACACTGCCGATTTCGCCCGTTTCCTTCTGCGTTCTTTCGCAGGGATGTGGTGCGTGAGGAAACATGATCTAATATCGCAGTGCATGAGAAGCAGAACGGTTCGTTCTGCTTTCTTTTTTTGCCTGACCTCTGCCTAACGCCATAGAGAGACACGTTCGGTTCATCCTGCCAAAATGATGCACCGCATGACGTTTTGTATCCGTCTCGTTCATACCTTACACGGTGAATGCTTCATGACCATATTTCACCACCATGCTGCATCGGTCTTGTCGCTGGATACCTCAACCTACTGTTTTCCTATGGATTCTTTTTCCTATTTATCTACCATAATAATCTTGACTTTTCGCCAAAAGAATTGTATAATTAGCTTGAAAGTGAAGTGTGTTCTGCCGCCGCTCATCGCAGGGCAGGTGATAAACCGCCGGAGATGACCGCCTTTCGTGGGAAGTATGGGGCAGGAAGAATCTCAGGAGGGGATCTATATGAGCAAAAAGTTCTTCATCATCTGTATCTCGATCGTAGGTGCTTTGGCTGTGGCCGCCGCCGCCGTGGCTGCTTTTGTGATTATCAAAGAGAAGCACAAAAAAGATGAGGCGGAGTTGGAGCATTATTTGGACAGTGCGATCCAGTGATCCGGTGTTCGTGTCCTGTTCGCATCATTGTGATACTTTGAGAGAGTCGAGTCAATGGCATTCGTCTCTCTTTTTATGCCCAAGTCGTGATATATCAACACAAATACAAGAAAATGTTGTGGGAAAGTCAATTCACCGTATAGGCAGGACAAGTCCCCCCACACTATCTCTTTTTTCTCACCGTACAGCCCTTCGCTTCCATTACACACAAAACAAAAAGCCACCGCCGAACTTGCCGGCACTTCCTTCCTCTTCGTAGAATATGTCCGAAAACGGTTGTAATTCCCACAGGATTTTGTTATACTATAAGCACTACTCAATGTAAGGAGAGATAACACATGAACATCACCAAAGATATTCGTTATGTCGGCGTAAACGACCACAAGATCGATCTGTTCGAGGGTCAGTACATCGTTCCCAACGGCATGGCGTACAACTCCTATGTCATTCTGGACGAGAAGGTAGCCGTCATGGATACCGTTGACCGCAACTTTACGCAGGAATGGCTCGACCATCTGGAAGAAGCTCTTGAAGGCCGTCAGCCGGATTACCTTGTGGTACAGCACATGGAACCCGACCACAGTGCGAACATCGCCAATTTCATGAACAACTACCCCCATGCGACCATCGTATCCAGTGCCAAGGCCTTTACCATGATGGGCAACTTCTTCGGCACACAGTTTGAAGACAGACGGATCGTAGTCGGTGAAGGCGATACGCTTTCGCTCGGCGAACATACCTTGCACTTTGTTGCCGCCCCGATGGTACATTGGCCGGAGGTCATTATGACCTATGACAGCAAGGACAAAGTACTGTTCAGTGCTGACGGCTTCGGCAAATTCGGTGCGTTGGATGTGGAGGAAGACTGGGCGTGTGAGGCCAGAAGGTACTATATCGGCATCGTCGGCAAGTATGGTGCACAGGTACAGAGCGTCCTCAAGAAGGCCGCTAACCTGGACATCCAGATCATTTGTCCCCTGCACGGTCCTGTCCTGAAGGAGAATCTCGGCTACTACCTCAACCTCTACAACACTTGGTCAAGCTACGGTGTAGAAAGTGAGGGTATCCTCATCGCCTATACCTCCGTTTACGGCAATACCAAAAAGGCTGTTGAACTGTTAGCCGAAAAACTTCGCCGAAAGGGCTGTCCGAAGGTCGTTGTCAATGATTTGGCTCGTGAAGATATGGCCGAGTGCGTGGAAGATGCGTTCCGCTATGGCAAGATCGTACTGGCCACTACCACCTACAATGCGGAAATCTTCCCCTTTATGCGGGAGTTCATCCACCATCTGACCGAACGCAACTTCAGCAACAAAACCGTAGCCTTCATCGAGAACGGTTCATGGGCACCCTTGGCTGCCAAAACCATGAAAAAGATGTTGGAAGGATGCAAGAACCTCACCTATACCGACACAACTGTCAAGATTCTGTCCGCTCTGAACGAAACCAGCACCGAACAACTCGAGAAACTGGCCGATGAACTGTGTCAGGACTATCTGGCTCAAAACGGTGAAACCGCTGACAAGCACGATATGACGGCTCTGTTCAACATCGGCTACGGTCTGTATGTCATCACCTCGAACGATGGCAAAAAGAACAACGGTCTGATCGTCAATACTGTGACACAGGTCACTAACGCCCCGAATCGTGTCGCTGTCTGCATCAACAAGCAGAACTACTCCCATCACGTCATCAAGCAAACCGGTATCATGAACGTCAATTGTCTGTCGGTTGAAGCACCGTTCAGCGTCTTTGAGACGTTTGGCTTCCAGAGCGGTCGGAATGTGGATAAGTTCGCCAACTGCGAACCGCTCTATTCCGATAACGGTCTGGTCTTCCTGCCGAAATACATCAATTCGTTCATGTCTCTCAAAGTGGAGGACTACGTTGACCTCGATACACACGGTATGTTCATCTGCAGCATCACCGAAGCCCGTGTGATGAATGACAAAGAAACGATGACCTACACCTACTATCAGAACAACGTCAAGCCAAAACCCGAAACAGAAGGCAAAAAGGGTTGGGTCTGCAAGGTATGCGGCTATGTCTACGAGGGCGAAGAACTGCCTGATGACTTCATCTGCCCGCTGTGCAAACACGGTGCCGCTGATTTTGAGCCGATTTCCTAAACGAGCGGCAACACGCAGCCTTTCTTCCCTATCGCTAAAACTGCCGTGCAGGACACACAACCCCAGCGGTGCGGCAGATATTTGATATACTGCAATAAAAAAACCGATTGGCGGTGCCCTACACCCGCCGATCGGTTTTTTTGTGTAAGATGACAACCTTTTCCAGCCGATGTTCCTCCTCTCTGCACATATTTTTTACACACAATCACATCCTAAAAGTAGAAAAGCACGTTGCAATTCTGCCGAAGATGTGCTACAATGAAAAGACGTGAGACCTTCGTCTCACGTTTCGCTGATATGCCAGAAGGAGATCGTGTACCATGACCAACGAAAAAAGGAAGAAAAACAGAAAGGAACTCATCCTGTTTCTATCGGTGTCTCTGTTTTTGGTGGGCTGTTTGCTGTTAGTAAAACTGATACCGTGGTCTTCCCTTGCCGGTCAGGGAGTGGATGTAACCAAACACTCACAAACGCAAAGTATCGCTCCCGCAGAAACACAGCCGTCCACACCCTCCGTGGATCCTCTCTTGGCACAGTACGGTGAACTGTATGACATCCACATCACGCTGCACTTCGGCACAGCAGCGGAAACCCTCGACATTCACACCATCGGTGATTGGGTGACCTACCGTCCCGACAATACGGAAACGCCCTATACAGTCGATGAAACTGCCGTGGCTGCTTATGCCCAGTCGCTCACCAACAAGTATAGCAACTTTGAGAGCACACTGCATTTTTTGTCGGTGGACGGTACCGAAAAAACCGTCCTCAATTGCAGTACCGGCTGGATCTTTGATGAGTCCTACGCTGCTGTACAGCTTTTGCGGTATATCACGAACAACCAATCGGTCGATCTGAACCTGACGGACAGAAGCACGGAAAGCAACCTCTGGTGGCACCGTATTTCGTCCGACTATGACGCCCCCCAAAAAAGCGGCGACTATTACGCCGAAGTCAGTCTTGAACAACAACATCTGTGGGTGCATAAAGGCAAGGAGATCGTGCTGTCCTCTCCTGTTGTTACCGGCAATCCGAATACCGGTCACGAGACTCCCGCCGGCGGTTATGTCGTCTACAACAAGGAAAAAGGAGCCACCCTATACGGTCCCGGCTATGAGACGGAAGTCAACTACTGGATCGGTTTTGCCGATGACATTGGCTTCCACGACGCTTACTGGCAGGACACATTTGGCGGAGAAGTCTATCTGGAAAACGGTTCCCATGGTTGTGTGAACCTGCCGGATGATACAGCGGCCGCTTTATACAAACTTGCCTACGTCAATATGCCTGTCTACGTTTATTGACCGTTCCGGAACGTTCCCAACGCCTTGACCGTCCTTCCAATGGCACCCTGAATAACGTACCTTCCCGCCCTGCTTTTCCCTGAAAAGCAGGGCTTTGCCGTGTCACTCAACACATTTTTCCTGTCCTATACACTTGCACCGTCTATGCCGACATACCCAACGGTAAACCTCCTGCAGCGGTGTCGGCGTATCGTAAGATGTTTTCCACACACAAAAAAGAACCGTATCGGTTCCTGATGAACGACAGTTTGTCTGTCCAGCGGGCGATACGGTTTTTCGTTAACAGACGGGATGCGGCAGTCAGACGATCGTCACACGATAACGGCGGAACCAGTAGTCCAGTTGGATGATATACGCCAAAATCTGCGGAGCCCGCATGAGCTGTCCGTACCACGGCGAAGAGATTTTGTCTGGATGCTCGATAATGGCTTCGACACCATTCTTGTCCAACCATTCCGACAGCGGCGACGTTTTATCCGCAAGGATCGCCTTCGCTGCTTCGGCACAAAGCTGAAAATACAGCGGATGGTGTGTCTTGGGGTAGGGACTCTTTTTGCGGTCGATAATGCTGTCCGGCAGAAGACCTCGAAAAGCCTCCCGCACGATACCCTTTTCCCGACCGCCCCATGCCTTAAGCGTCCACGGCAGGTTAAAGGCATAATCCGCCACCCGATAGTCACAAAACGGGACACGCACTTCCAATCCGTTCGCCATCGACATCCTGTCTTTCCTGTCCAACAGTGTCTGCATAAACCAGTAGAAGTTGAGCGAGAACATCTCACGCATCCGCCGATCGAGCGGACTGTCAGAAGGCAGTTTGTCGGTATGAACACAGGTGTCCAGATATTTTTGGCGGACATACTCCTCGCCATGCGGCAGAAAACCACTCTTGAGGATCGAACGCCGTACTTCCAGCGACCGTGACCACGGGAAGGTATCCTCCATGAGTATCTCTGTGTTGTGATACCACGGATAACCGCCGAACAATTCATCGGCACATTCGCCTGACAGGGCTACCGTGAAATCCTCCTTGATCTTGCCGCAAAACAGCAGGAGAGACGCATCCACGTCCGTCATGCCCGGAAAACTGCGGGCTTCAACAGCCGGTTTCAACGCATGGAACAACTCCATATTGTCAATGGTAACCTCATGATGACAGGAACCAATGGCCTCTGCCATGATACCGATAAATTCGCTGTCCGGTGTCGGCTGGAACAAACTTTTCTGAAAGTACTTGTCGTTGTCACGGTAGTCGATGGAATAGGTGTCGATGGGCGGTTCGCCCTTGCATTTCCGCTGTTCGGCGGCTACATAGGAGATGATGCTTGAATCCAATCCGCCCGACAGAAAACAGCACAGCGGTACATCCGACACCAACTGCCGCTCGATGGCATCGGTCAGCAGTTCCCGCACTTCCCGCAGGCTTTGTTCACGGTCGGAAGTGTGTTCCTTCGCCGTCAGTGTATAATAGCGGCGGCGATAGAGTCGTTCACCATCGTAAAAGGCACATTCGCCCGGCCATAATTCTTCTACCCCCTGATAAATGCCCTGTCCGAGACTGCGGCCGGGACCGATCAGGAACAACTCACACAAGCCCTCTTCTGCAATGATCGGCTTCACCAGCGGATTTTCCAGCAAACACCGCACCTCCGAAGCAAACAATAGTCCTTGATGATAGGGATAGAAAAACAGCGGCTTCACGCCGATGCGATCCCTCGCCATAAACAGGTTCCGGCGTTCATCATCGTAGATCGCAAAGGCAAAAATGCCGTTCAGCCGCTCTACACAGTTGCCGCCCCAACATAGGTACGCCGTCAGCACAACTTCCGTGTCGCTTTTGGTACGAAAGTGATACCCATAGGATAACAGCTCGTCACGCACTTCCTGCGTGTTATACAGTTCACCATTATAAACGATTGTACAGGTACGGTTGCCCTGCCGTATCGTCATTGGCTGTTGACCGTTCTCGACATCAATGACCGCCAAACGGCGATGAATCAGACACACGCTGTCCACAATGGTGACACCGCCGCTGTCGGGTCCCCTCTGCTGAAGGCTTTCGTACATTCGCCCGATGACTTCCTTCTGTTCCCGAAAGTCCTGTTTCTTATCGAACCACCCTGCAATACCGCACATAAGCTGCCTCCTATGCGGAGTACACCACAAGGGTACTTCCTTCGGTCGACTCCGCTGTCGATTTCGTGCTTGGTGACCGCTTCACGCCAACGTCACGCTATCATACCCATACGCTGTTAAGTGGGTCGGCTGTGTGACGGCTCTGCTCACGGCACAATATATCGTATGACGCACCGCCAAAAGGTGTGCATGATGCCAAACGGGTTTTCCTTCTGACCAAAGACGTTTTCCACTGACAAAGCGTATCACTTCACAGCCAATCGGCCGCTTCGCCGTTTTTTCCACGAAAAGGGAGGGGTTGTTGTTCCCGTTAGGCACCACACACCTCGCACGCCAATCAGCATGACACCAAAATCAGGCGGAAAGTGTTTACCCGTCCGCTGTTTGCACGGAAATCAATTTTCAAAATCTGATAGCTGACAGAGCAGCAATTCAATTTTTTGGACGCTGCTTTTACAAAAGTTCAGCGGTTTTAGGAAAGGGGTGCGAGTATCCGGTGGATACCTTCGCCCACCGACCGAGCCGACAGGCGAGACATGGGGAAAAACCTTTTTCCGCTAGAGAAGGGGTTTCCCCATGTAACTGACCGGCCAAAATTGATTTCCGTCCGCTGTTTGTCACAGGCGTTGACGCTTCTGGAGGGAGAGCACAAACAGGAGAGACAAAAGCAGCAGGGCACCCGTTCCGGTCACCGTCATCGAGTGCCAAACGATGTGTACGTTCTCACCTGTATTGGTATCCGCCATCGCCATAACAGCCAACGGATGAAAACGGCTTACGCCATAGACGATCACAGACGATATAAATGCCTGCAAAACACGGAACAACAGGAATCGTCCCTTGTGCAGAGGCAGATCGCCCAGTATAGCCCACACCTGACAATGCACACAACAGCCACCAAATCCCACTGCCATCGCCAGCAGCCACAGCGAATCCCTTTCCTGCGTGATACGCTGACACGCTGCTGTCACTTCCGTGAGGATGTAGTAGAAATGCTCCGCCAAGGTTTCCTCCGCCCCGCACCACTGCAAGAGGTTTTTCACCACAACGCACACCCCCGTGCGTTCACTCATCGCCGACAGCATCGCAAACAGAGCGACCAGTGCGGTCATTTGCAGCAAGGCATTGGCACCATCTGAACAGGACTGCAAAAAGACATCCGTCCAAGCGGTACGAGAGACAAGAACCGCACGTCTGTTCGATGGCAGTTGGTCTTTTGCCGGAAACAGCCGTCCCGCCAGACCGCCCAGCAACACGCCTGCCACGAGCTGTGCCGTAAATAACAGTCCTCCTGCCCGTGGGTCATGCAATAAAAGGGTCCCGATGCCTGTCACTAAAAAGGCTGGTCCCGCACCAACGCAGAACAGCATCATTTGTTCTGCCTGCTGTGCCGTGATCTTTTCCTGTTCATACAACAACCTAACGCACTTTGCTCCCACAGGAAATCCGCCGAAGAAGCTCAACAGAATCGCTCCTGCGGTGTGCGGCGGCAGGTGAAACCACCGTTTTGTGATTCCTCCGCCCCACGTTCCGAGAGACTCGATAAGTCCCGACCGTATCAGAAAAGACGACAGCACCATGAAAGGAAACAGAGACGGCACCAACATTTCACACGCATAGGACAATCCCTGCCGGACACCGTTAGCCGTATCCGCCGAAAAACACAGCAGCAGTACGATCACCCCGCCGATACACACACCCACGAGGACGTTTTTACCCCGCCGCCAACATACCTTATTCATAACATCACCCGATAAAAGATATGCGGGGAGTGATTATTCTATCGCCAGCGGCATAAAATGAACAAAAAAAACACGCGGAGGGACAACGCATGACACGCCGCCAGCCATCTCCACCCCCTAAACGCCCCCAATCCATTCTCGGTGCCCATCTGGGCACCCTGCACATGGACATCAGCAGCAATCGGGAGGTCATCCTCGAAGGCAACAACGGAATACTGGAATATAACGACCGCTCGATCAAGATCAACGCCGGTCAGTATATCGTCTCGTTTCAGGGACGGGGACTGCATATCCGCACCATGAGCGAACGGGAACTGGTGATACACGGCTTCCTGACCTCCATCGAGTACATTATTTGAGGGATACACATGATGATCGTAAGAATGTTGCGTTGGCTGTTCGGGTATATCCGTTTCACCCTCGAGGGTACCTTTCCCGAACGCTTTTTGAATCTGGCTTCCCGCCGAGGGATTCCTCTGTGGGGGCTGACCCATGAAGACAACACACTGTCCGCTATGGCACGGCAGCATCATCGTGCCGCTTTGCAGTCGATCGCCGAAAAAACCAACATCACGGTAGGCGGCATAGAGTACCACGGTCTTCCCTATTGTCTCAAACGCTACCGGCACCGTGTTGGCCTGCTGATCGGACTGGTCGTGTTCGGTCTGGGGTGTCACTATCTGTCGGGTATCGTCTGGTCAATCGACATCCGCACACCGTCCCTGCTCAATGAATATGAGGTGCGTGAAATGCTGCGGGAACATGGCCTGACAGAAGGCACGCCCGCTAAACAGGTCGATGCAGCAGGGATCATCAACCAGATCTCTGTCAGTGACCGGAGGGTGAGCTGGATGACCGTCAACATCATGGACACCCACGCCGATATCAATATCAGTCCGAATCTCGCTTCTGTCGTGCAGCGTCCGGAGACACTCCCCCTCAGCAACATGAAGTCGATCGCAGACGGAACGGTCACGAAGGTAGAGGTCTACAAAGGAGCCGCCAATGTCCGTGTCGGTGATGGCATCCGCAAAAATCAACTGCTCGTCAGCGGATTGGTAGAATACACCAATGGTCAAATCGTTCTGACAGACTGTGAAGCCCGTGTCTTCGCCCGTACCCACCGCAGTGTCGACCTGCACCTGCCGAAGCGGTACACCCTGCCCCGCATACAAGAAACCGTCACCAAACAAACCATGACGCTCTTCGGTTTATCCCTTCCGCTGACCATACAAGGCAATCCGTCCGGCACTTACGCACAACAGACGACCCGCCAACAAGTGACTCTGCTCGGTCATCCGCTGCCGATCTATGTCACCGAAGAAAACTGGCGGCACTATGAAAACGTGCCCGTGGAACTGACACTCCCACAGGCACAAGAATTATTACAGCAAAAGCTGTCGCTGTATGAATTTTTCATGCTCGCCGGTACCCAACAAGGAACTGTCCTCAACCGACAGTGTACCATCACAGAAGAATCGGACGGGTTTGTCCTGCACGCCGACTACGAGTTGGAAGAAGATGTTTGTCAAAAAACAGTCATTCCTCTGGAGGAGACGGCGGAAGAGCCGGCTTCGCCTCTTCCCGCAGTTTAGCGGCGGTCTGGGGCGGAATATGACCGGATTTTTTGACGTGGGTACCAATAATTTCCGACACATCACTGATAGCGATGAACGCCGAAGCATCAATGTTCTTGATGATGTCCTTGAGTTCATGCAGTTCAAATCTGGTCAGGACACAGTACATGACCACCTTCTTGCCACTGACCAGTCCCTCGCCTTCCATGAGCGTGACTGTCCTGCCCAACCGCTCGTAGATCTTCTCGGCAATCTCTTGGGCATCGTCCGTGATGATCATCGCCGCTTTGGTCTTGTCCATACCCGACTCGACAATATCCAATACCTTCGAGGTAATGAAGTAGGTCAGCAAGCTGTACATGGCCCGGTCGAGTCCCATGATGAAGCCCACCGCCGCAAAGATCAGGACGTTGAAAAACAACACCGTTTGCCCTACCGGCAGTTTGAATTTCTTGTTCAGCAAAATAGCGACCGTTTCCGTGCCATCCAGACAACCGCCGAAACGGATGACCACACCGGCACCGATCCCCAAAATCACCCCGCCAAAGGAAACCGCCAGCAGATACTCGCTTGTCGCATTCTGCATCGGGGCAAACAGTTCCAGAAACAGCGAGAAAATCGCCATGGCATAGACAGACTTGACGATAAACATGGTTCCCATCTTACGGGAACCGACCAGTAAAAACGGTGTGTTCAATACGATAGTAAGCAAGCCAAGCGGCCAGCCCGTCAGATAGTTCACAATGATACCGATCCCGACAACACCGCCGTCCAAAATCGTACACGGCACCAAAAACTCCTCGATGGCAAAGGCGGCGGTAATCGCTCCGGCGGCAATCCCCAGAAATTCCACCAGCAACTGCCACATATTCTTCCGATCAAAGTGTTTCATCCTTCCGTCACTCCTTTCATCGGGTCGTCATCAGAGAACGCCGGTACATACTGCTCGTCTGCCGAAGACAGCTCTTGCACAAATCCTTCGAGTTCCAGTTCATCATAGCGGTTCCGTACCTTTTCATACTCCCGCTTCGTCAGGCGGCGGTTGATTTCCGGATACTGTGCCGCCTGTCCCATGGGGAGATACTGTCCCATCAAGCTCACCAAAATGCTGTCACCAAACGCCCGCTGCAGCGTTTCCATCACAGCCAGAGAATTTTTGGTGTTCTGCGGCAGGATCAGGTGCCGCACTACGGTACCCTTTTGCAGGATGCCCTGCTCATCAAAGACAGGCTTGCCCGTCTGCCGAACCATCTCACGGATAGCCGGCTGTACATAGTCCGCATAGTCAGCCGCACGGGAATACTTCAACGACAGATCGCCACGCAGGTATTTGAAGTCGGGCAGATAGATGTCCACCAGTCCTTCCAATCGCTGCAGGGTGGATACCTTTTCATATCCTCCGGTATTGTACACGATCGGTACAGGCGGACGATACTGGGCAAAACACGCCAGCAAACTTTCGATATAGGGTGTCGGGCTGACCAGATTGATGTTGTGGACACCCTGCCGCACCAGTGCCTTCATCACTTCCGTCAGTTCGTCCACTGTCAGGATCTTGCCATGATGTTCCTGACTGATACAATAGTTCTGGCAGAACACACAAGACAACACACATCCGCTGAAAAAGATCGTGCCGGATCCTTTGGTGCCGCTGATACAAGGTTCTTCCCAGTAATGCGGTGCCGCCCGAGCCACTTTCGGCAGCAGCCCCATGCCACAGAAGCCCTGACCGCTCCTGTCTTGCCGCACGGCATGGCACTCCCGCGGACACAGGGTACAAATGTATTCGCTCATCTCCTTCTCCCTCCTCTTCTAAAGAAAAACGCTGCACAGCCGCAGGCTGTACAACGCTTTTCGGTTCGGTATGACCGTATGAAACGGATCAATTGCCGTAGTAGGCCTTGAGATACATCTCTCTGATCTCCGCCATGAGCGGATAACGGGGGTTCGCAACCGTGCACTGGTCATCAAAGGCGTTCTCGGTCATTTCGTCCAAAGAGGCGAGGAAGTCTTCTTCCTTTACACCATACGCCGCAATCGTCTTCTTGATGCCGCACACGGCTTTCAACTCTTCGATCTTGTCAATGAACTTCTCAAGCGTGTCACGGTCATCTGCTCCGTTGATACCCAAGAAGCGGGCACACTCGCAGTATCTCTCCAGCGTATGCGGATACGCATACTGAGAGAAGGTACCCATCTTTGCCGGAACAGGATCGGCGTTATACCGCATCACGATCGTGATAAGCAGAGCGTTGGCAACACCGTGAGCGATATGATGGTAGGCCCCCAACTTGTGTGCCATGGAGTGGCACACACCCAGGAAGGCATTCGCAAATGCCATGCCGGCAAGGGTCGAGGCCGTTGCCATCTTCTCACGAGCAACAGGATCGTTGGCTCCGTTTTCATACGCTGACGGCAGATAGTCAAAGATGTTCTTCATTGCCTTGAGAGCCAAGCCGTCTGTGTATTCGGTCGCCATCACGGAAGCGTAGGCTTCAAGGGCATGGGTCAGAGCATCAATACCAGAAGCACTGGTGAGTCCCTTCGGCTGGTTCATCATATTGTCGGCATCAATAATCGCCATCTTCGGCAGCAGTTCATAATCCGCCAACGGATATTTGATGTTGGTCGTCTCATCGGTAATGACGGCGAAGGGCGTTACCTCCGAGCCGGTGCCCGAAGAGGTCGGGATCGCTACGAAATAGGCCTTGTCGCCCATGTGCGGGAAGGGATAGATCCTTTTGCGGATATCCATGAACCGCATCGCCATATCCATGAAATCTGCTTCGGGATGTTCGTAGAGCACCCACATGATCTTACCGGCATCCATCGCCGAACCGCCGCCCAGTGCAATGATTACATCCGGCTCAAACAACGCCATCTGCTGGGCACCTTCTTTGGCCGAAGCCAGTGTCGGGTCGGGCTGCACATGATAGAAGCAGGTGTGCTGAATTCCCAGCTCATTGAGCTTTTTCTCGATAGGAGCGACATAGCCGTTTTTGTACAGGAATGAGTCGGTCACGATGAAGGCCTTTTTCTTGTGCATAACCGTTCCCAACTCATCCAAAGCCAACGGCATACAGCCCTTCTTGAAGTACACCTTTTCAGGTGCCCGGAACCACAGCATATTTTCTCTCCTCTCTGCCACACGCTTAATGTTCAGCAGATGCTTCACGCCTACATTTTCCGATACAGAGTTGCCGCCCCATGAACCACAGCCAAGTGTCATGGACGGTGTGAGCTTGAAGTTATACAGATCACCGATACCGCCGTGTGAAGACGGCGTATTGATAAGTACACGACAGGTCTTCATTGCATGGTAGTGCTTTTCGATCTTTTCATGTTGAGCGGGATGAATAAACAGCGAAGAGGTGTGACCATAGCCGCCGTCAGCCACCAACTGTGCGGCCTTCTGCAGGGCTTCGTCAAACGTCTCGGCCTTGTACATAGCCAATACGGGTGAGAGTTTTTCGTGAGCAAATTCTTCGCTGATGTCCACCGAAGTCACTTCACCGATCAGTATCTTGGTGCTTTCGGGAACGGTCACACCAGCTAGTGCAGCGATCCTGCTGGCCTTCTGACCCACGATCTTGGCATTGAGAGCACCGTTGATGATCATGGTCTTCCGGACCTTGTCCAGTTCATCGCCTTGGAGGAAGTAACATCCTCTGTCGGCAAATTCCTGCTTGACAGCATCGTAAATGTCTGCCAATACCGTCACGCTCTGCTCGGAGGCACAGATCATACCGTTATCGAAGGTCTTGGAATGGATGATGGAATTGACCGCCACTTTAATATCGGCGGTACTGTCGATGATGACCGGCGTATTGCCTGCTCCAACGCCCAATGCCGGCTTACCGGAGGAATAAGCCGCCTTCACCATGCCGGGACCGCCAGTGGCCAGTATCGTGTCGGAAGTTTTCATCAGTTCGTTTGTCAGTTCCAGCGAAGGAATGTCGATCCAGCCGATGATGTTTTCGGGGGCTCCCGCTTCTACCGCTGCTTCCAGCACCACTTTGGCTGCTGCGATCGTAGACTTCTTCGCACGGGGATGGGGACTGATGATGATACCGTTGCGGGTCTTCAGGCAGATCAGTGCCTTGAAGATAGCGGTGGAAGTCGGGTTGGTCGTTGGAATGACCGCTCCAATAATGCCGATAGGCTCGGCTACCTCACGGATGCCAAAAGCGGTATCATAATGGATGACACCACAGGTTTTGGTGTCTCGGTATGCATGGTAGATATACTCCGCCGCATAGTGGTTCTTGATGACCTTGTCCTCTACCACCCCCATGCCGGTCTCTTCGACTGCCATTTTAGCCAGCGGGATCCTCGCTCTGTCTGCTGCCATGGCTGCCGCCCGAAAGATTCTGTCCACCTGCTCCTGTGTAAATTCGGCAAACTGCTTTTGTGCCTCCTTCACTTGTGCCAGCTTTGCGTGGAAGCTATCGAGATCGTCCACCAAAAAACCAACTGCTTCTTTCTCCATGTTAGCCATTGTTTTGTCCTCCATTTTTTATTCTCGTGCAGTTACCTGCTTCGATTCCGTACACCACCGTGTGCCGCCGTTTCAAAGTCCGCTTCCATCGGTTCTTTCCAGCGGCAAACAAAACAAAGTCAACGGCATGGAACCGCCTATGGCTCCTCTCTCCCTATTATGTAAGAAACGAGACACCACAAAACCATCGGTTCCGTCAGAAACGGTACCTTGCCGATACAACCTTCTGTGCCGCTTGACAGCACTGTTTTCCTGTGTTGAATCCATTATAGACGCTTGTGAAAAAAACGTCAATATTCATTGTATCCCAAAAGAGAAGGTTCCCCTGACTGATTTTTGGACAGGTTCGCCCACCTTCTCTCGTCCATCACCGCAGCCATTCATGAAGTCTGCTGCCGCTTCACTTCGATCATCTTCAGTACCGTCTTTCGCTTCACGGTTTTGCCGTTGAGAAAGACATATTCCTCCGGATCGCCCTGTGCCAACGGTTCCAAGTCTGCCAGCGTGAGCTGTTCGTCCTGCTTTTGCACTTCCTGCAGGCGTTTCACTTTCTGCTGTTGTGCCGAATACGGCAGGATAATGATCTTCTCGATCGTTTGATAGGCGTTGTAAGTAATCACATACATCAGCAGCGTCGGGAGGCATAACAGCGTCAGCACCCCTATCACGATCATCGACACCACAAAATTCTGGAGCAGAGCCACCGTCGTATAGAGCAGAAAACCCACAAACAATAGGGCAAACAGCGTTTTGAGGTGGTTGACAAACCCCTTACCAATGAGCATCAGGGAGTTTTTCAAAATATCGGCATAGCCAATGTCCACGGAAACCGCCATCACGACCGCAGAAAAATCCATCAAAATGAACACCAACGAGGTGAACAGCATGATGATCATATAGGCAAACACCGCTCCGTTGCCGCCTGTTTCACGGTTGAGTGCGGCAATCACGAACACACCGGCAATCAACGCATACAGCAGGAACGAATTAAGGAGAAAGAACAGCCAGTTCTGCCGGATACCGCTGAAATAGTCCCTGACAGGCGAAAGGCCTTGATTCGCCGTCAGTTTACGGCAGACATTTGTCAAGCCGGCAAAGAACGGCGACATAAGGGGCACGATCAGGAACAGCAGGAACCAATTGAGTTCCCCGAACAAATGCGTCAGCAGTATCGCTGTACCGATATAGATAGCCAGCGGCACACAGAACAGCAGATTGACCACCCATAACGATCCGAAATGGGTGAAGTAGTTCGTAAAGAAGTCCGCAAGGTTATACTTACGGGTTTTGGTATCCGACATCATGACACATCCTTGATTCGATTTGGACTGTCCCTCTCGCACCGCCAAACGATGCCATCAAAAGTGAAACAGCCACGAAAAGCACAGAGCACACAACATATCGACAGCGGCCGATGCAGTGACCAACAACAGCAGCCGCATCATGCAGCGGCTGTAACGCTGCAGCAGCGTCCGCCAATCCGCTGTCATCGGAGCACGGAACAATCCCGTTACCATGTGCAGCGAATTTTGACAGGCTGCCAAGGCCGCCGCCGCAATCACTGCCGAGGAAAAAAACATTCCCGGCAGAATCACCAGCAAGTTATAGGCAATACCCTGCCAGCCATAGGCACCATACAGAAAGCCTACCGACAAGCCGTAGCCGTAGCCCTTGAAAAACGGCACCAGCACGGCAAAAAAGCCCCCCCACAACGACAGTCCCAACAGAAAGATCACTGTCAGAAACAGTACGGACGAAGCAAACGAAGCAACAAACGCCGCTCCCCATCCTTGGTGACACCGCAGTTCGAAGTTCGTCTGGAAGATGAAATCCAACCGCTGCAAAAGCTGCGTGTCGGCGGCTCTGCCGCTGACAGCACCATAGACAATTCCCCCGAACAGGATCAGGCAAAATAGCCAGAAGAAGCTGTTCCTTTTCCAACTGCCTGTCACGTTCGGAAGAACCTGCCGCACCGCTGCCGCCGTGATGATGTTTTTCATACCTATTAACTCCCATTCCGTTCGATTCGTACATCGCTGTTAATGTGTATGAACCGGACGATGGGTTTATTCCGTTTGAGCCGCATAGAAGCGTTCGGCAAACCGCACGCTGTCCATGGCATCAGCACCATAAAAATCGGCACCGATCTGATCGGCGTATTCCTGATTCAGCACGGCTCCGCCGACCATCGTGCAGATGTTCGGGTCGGTACGGTGCAGCAGTTCGATGGTCTCCGCCATCGCCGGCACGGTCGTGGTCATCAAGGCACTCAACCCCACTAACCGACACTGTTTATCCACGGCACACGCTGCGATCGTTTCAGGCGGCACATCCCGACCGAGATCATAGACGGTGAAGCCGTAGCTTTCCATCAGCACCCGCACGATATTCTTGCCGATGTCGTGGATATCCCCCTTGACCGTAGCCAGCACGATTGCCTTATGACTGTCTGTCTTGTCGGCAGGGATCCGTTTCTTGACTTCTTCAAAGGCAGCCGAAGCGGCCTCTGCACTCATCAATAGCTGCGGCAGATACGCCTTTTTCTGTTCAAAAGCCTGCCCGATCTCATTGAGAGCCGGTACGATATGCTCGTTAATGACCGACAACGGCGGCGTATCTTGCAGTAAAACCCCCGCACAGCGTATTGCCTCCTCTTTGAGTCCCTTAACAACAGCCGTGTGCAGGGTCGTTTCGGTGGGAGCAGCGGTAACAGTCGGTGCCGCTGTTTCAGCGGCCGCATAGTTGATATAATCTGCACAGCCCGTGTCCAGCTCATGCAGGGCACGGAAGGCATAGTAGGTGTTCTTCATCGCCGCCGAGAACGGGTTCATAATGGCACAGTTCAGACCGCTTTGCAGGGCATTGGCATAGAAGGTACTGGTAATCAAGTCCCGCTGCGGCAACCCGAACGAGATATTGGAGATACCCAGGCTGGTCTTGATGCCCTTTTCGTGCAGGCAGCGCACCGTTTCCAACGTGACGGTGGCACTTTCGGGATTGGAAGAAATCGTCAATGCCAACGGGTCTACGATGATGTCCTTCCGGCGGATACCATATTGTGCTGCCCGTTCGATGATGTGTTCAGCAATACGGACACGTTCTTCGGCACGATCGGGAATGCCGTTTTCATCGATGGTCAGGGCAATCAGTCCCCCGCCATAACGCTGTACGATCGGCAATACCGCCTGCATACTTTCCTCGGTGCCGTTGACGGAATTAACCAACGGCTTACCGTTATACAGCCGCATGGCTGCCGCCAAGGTTTCCGGTTTGGTCGAGTCAATCTGGAGCGGCACGTCTGTAACTGCCTGTATTGCCGTAATACATCCACACATGGACGCTGTTTCGTCAATTTCGGGCAGACCGGCGTTCACGTCCAGAATATGGGCACCGGCTTCCGTCTGACGAATGGCTTCGTTCAGCACATAATTCATATCGCCGCTGCGAAGAGCGGCCTTGAGTTTCGGTTTACCGGTCGGATTGATGCGTTCACCGATCAAGATCGGGTCGCTGTCGATGACCACCGCATGAGTATAAGACGACACCATCGTCCAGTTCTTTTCCTGTGGATACGCATACGGCAGCGAACGAGTCTTTTCAACGGTACGGGCGATAAAAGCTGGAGTTGTGCCACAGCAGCCACCGAGAATAGAAGCTCCTTTCTCCGCCAACTGCACCATATAGTCGGAAAACGCCTCCGCTCCGATGGAATAGACCGTCTGACCGTCTTGCACCATCGGCAAACCGGCATTCGGATTGACGATCACCGGCACAGACGCATATTCACGGAAGGTACCCATGATGTCCAGCATCTTGTCGGGACCTAACGAACAGTTCATACCCAAAGCATCCACGCCCAACGATTCCAACAAAGCGATCATCGCTTTCGGATCGGCTCCTGTCATAAGTTTGCCGCTGCCGTCATAGACATTGGTCACAAAAACCGGCAGATCACTGTTTTCTTTGGCAGCCAAAACCGCTGCTTTCGTCTCGTAGCTGTCGTTCATCGTTTCGATCAGCACCAAGTCTACACCACAGGCAGCGGCCACTTTGATATTGTCAGCAAAGATCGACACCGCTTCTTCAAAGGTCAGATCGCCCAGCGGTTCCAACAGCCGTCCTGTGGGACCCATGTCATAGGCAACATAAGCATCTTCCCGGCCCTTGACCGCTTCTTTGGCACAGGCAATACCGGCCTCGATCAGTTCACGGTAATTGGAGAACTTCTCCCGATTTAGCCCGAACGTATTGGTTTTAAGAATGTTGCAGCCGGCTTCCAGATACGCACGGTGAAGAGCGATAATTTTGTCAGGCTGCTCAAGGTTCCAGCGTTCGGGAGACTGTCCGGCGGGCAGTCCCATCCCTTGCAGCACGGTTCCCGTGCCGCCGTCAAAATAGAGCCGCTTTTCCCTCATCGTTTCGCAAACCGTCTTCATACGTCACCTTCTTTTTGATCGTCAGAGGCACAAATGCCCATGATTGCTGTGATAGATTTCACAGGGGTCATCAGATAAGCTGCATTCAGCGTGATGCCCAGATGTTCATAAGCATGGAGCCGCTGCAGCAGCGGCACTTGAAAGGAAAGGGACACATCGCCATACCCGGGGCTGAATCGCGGCACACACGGTACACCTTCCCGCAGCCGCTGACACACCGCATCACAAAAGCTTTCAACAGCCGCCGAAGACAGGGCATCCGTCATAAAATGCTCTGCCTGCGAGGTGACGTTCAGCCGTGCCAACAGGCGGTCAACGGCGATACCGGTCGTGAGTGCCATCACATAGACCTCCCGGCAGCCACGAAGACTCCGGTACAGTGAACGGCTCGGAATCGTCATAAAGCCGAAGTCACAGACATTCTCCTGTGTCAGGTCAACCGGCACACGGCAATAGGCACAGCGATAGCTTATCACTTGTTCCAGCCGCTGCTGACAGGCTGCTAACGCCGGACTGTCAAACTGCCGGTCGGTATGCAGCCGAGCCGCCAGTTCCCGTCGGTTGATCGTGATTTCTGCGGCTGCTGCCGTGAAAATTTGTACATCTTGGTGGGTCATAGCGGATAAAAACTCCTTGTCACACTTCCTATGCTCTACATTATAACACATCCGCTCACTAAATGCAACAAATGCACGGGCTCCACACGAAATATTCCGTGCGGAGCCCGTGCATGATTGAATGGAGAGAATAATATGGTATGTTAGCGGATACCGTGAGGGACGTTAGCTGACCTTCACCTTGAAGTCCTTTGTAGCGATCGTACCCTTGGCATCCTTGACCTTGACACGGATGTCATACGTGGTCGCTACAGCGGGTTTGATCGTCATTTTCGTCGTGGTGCCGAAGCCATACGCTTTGGTATACTCTGTCGAAGAAGATTTCTTATAGTACGCACAGTACTGATAAGGAGCGGTACCACCCGTTGCCTTGGCAGTCACGGTCACGGACTTGCCGAGGGTAATGGAAGTTGCAGAGATGGTCGAGGTGTTGGCCAAAGCAGAAGCCGTCACTTTGATGGTGAAGTCCTTGTTCTTGACCGTACCTTTTGCGTCCCTGACCTTGACACGCAGATCATAGGTCGTGGCAACCGCAGGAGTGAGGGTCATAGTAGAGGTGCTCTTGAAGTCACGGATCAAGGTATAGGTGCTCGAAGAGGTTTTCTTATACCAGGCGGAATACTGATAGGGAGCGGTACCGCCGGTCGCTTTGCCTGTGATCGTCACAGACTTGCCGAGGGCAACAGAGGTAGCCGAAACGGTCGAGGCGTTGGCCAAAGCAGAAGCCGTCACTTTGATGGTGAAATCCTTGTTCTTGACCGTGCCTTTTGCGTCCTTGACCTTGACACGCAGATCATAGGTCGTGGCAACCGCAGGAGTGAGGGTCATGGTAGAGGTGCTCTTGAAGTCACGGATCAGGGTATAGGTACTCGAAGAGGTCTTCTTATACCAAGCGGAATACTGATATGGAGCGGTGCCGCCGGTTGCCTTGCCTGTGATCGTCACAGCCTTGCCGAGGGTAACAGAGGTAGCAGAAACGGTCGAGGTATTGGACAAAGCAGAAGCTGTCACCTTGAGGGTAAAGTCCTTGCTCACCACGGTACCGACACTGTCTTTGACTTTAACACGTACATCATAGGTTGTTGCGGTTGCCGGTGTCAGTGTCATGGTAGCTGCCGTGCTGTAACCTCTGACAGCAGTGTAACTGCTGGAGGAAGCCTTCTTGTAGTAGGCAGCATACTGATAGGGAGCGGTGCCGCCGGTAATCTGGGGAGTGATCCTGACGGTTTCATATTGGTTCAGGTACTTGCCTTTGTCGAGATTGATCGAGCGGACAGCCAGCAGTTTATTATAAACACGGAAATCCGCACTGCGGCTGATGGTTGTACCGGTGGCATCGGTGCCGGTGATAGTGATGGTGTAGATACCGGTGGCGGTGGGCTTCCAAGTGCCCTTGATGACGGAGCAGCGATTGGTTTTGTCCACCGTGGTGGCCTTGTGAAGTTTCGAGAAGACCTGTTTGCCGTCCTTGGTGATGGTCATGGTGTACTTGATGGGAGAAGAACCAAATGTTTCGTTGGCTGTCTTAAAGGTGAACTTCAGCTCACTGCCGACGGTCAGTGTAGAGGCATCCGGAACATACAGCTTTGCGAAGTGGTAGTAGTCTTTGAGAGCGGCGGTACGCTCGGTTTTGTTGAGAGTGAAGGGGAACGCAGTGTTCAGGTTGTAGGTCTTGTTGGTGTTTTCGTCAATGATGTAGGCCTCCTTGACGGTGGTCGCAGCACTGTCGGTGCCAATATCGACAAAGCGGCAGCTCCAAGTGTAGTCGTTGAAGTTGTTGGAGTCAAGGTCTTGGATGACGTTGTTCAGGTCATAGACCATCGAGCCGTCACAGAAACCGGTTTTGCCTTCGTAGTTCAGACGCTGACTGGGAACATACTCATAGTTTGCGAAGTAGTAGGGGTTGACTTTGCGGGTATAGGTCATGCCGTCTGTCTTCCGTTTAGCGGTGAGTTCGACATAACTGTCGGTACGGTTATCGTTGTTGAGGGTGTACTTGAGGAAGATACCGGAGGTGCCGAAGTCCTTGGAGACCAGTATACGTCCAAAGCCGGAGGCACTTCTGCCGCGGTTGGCTTCGTTGACGACACCCGTTACGCAGGATTTAGCGTTCAAGGCATCATAAGCGATCCAGAAGAAACCATCCCGTTTGTCTTGAGCAACAACGGTGTTGCCCCATTTTTCGCCCCAGGAGTTGGCAATTTTGAGAGCACCTTTTTCGCCGGCATCGACTTTGCCGTTTTTGTTCAAGTCGACCCAAATGTTGTCGTTATAGCCGACGACAGTGAGCATATGATTGAAGACACAGCTTCCGACTGAATGGGTGACGATCCCCTGACCGACCAGTTCAGCATCGACACCGGGAGCCGCTTTGATGGTATCCCATTGATGGTCGTTGATGGGACCGGCATAAGACAACACATCGCCGTTACGCAGGACGGCTTTGATGGCATCCAGATCGGGATCGGTCTCTGAAGTGATCTCACGGCCGGGCTCGCCAAATCCGGCGAGATCAATGTAGTCATACATACGATAGTTGGCGGCTTCACGCCATGTATCATAACCGGTGTTCCATGTTTTGTCGTTGTAAAATTCCGGTGCCATCGAGAGGGGAGCACAGCCCGTGCCATTCAGAAGACCTTCCAGATGACGGGGAGCGTTGCAGCCGATATACATATTATAAATGAACATGGGCTGCATGGTGGTAGTTTTATCGGCGGCACGGTCGAGGGCTTTGTTGACCTCGTGCGTGAACTGATAGTACACGACCGACCATGATACACAGGAACCGATCGACCCTTGGCTGTCGATTTTGGGAAAGTACTTCAGCTTGCTGTTGTCCACATAGGGAACGTAGTTTTCTGCAGCGGTCACAGCGGCTCTGATCTCGTCATTTGAGATGAAGTTCTTCTTGACAGACAACAGATAGTCGTCCAGCGTATAGATCATATCACGGTGACCGATGGTGCGGAAGGTGCCAATCTTATCGGCGGAAGCACCGTCAGTTGTCTGGGCAGCAAACGCAGAAGTCGACACGCCGACAGCGGCAGCGACTGCCGCCCCCAACAGGGAAGAAGTGATCTTGCGGAAAAGTTTTTTCATGGGGAAACCTCCTTGATAGTATGGTGGGGTGCCCTGTGAACCAAAGCATGAAGGTGGGAAACCTCCTTTCTTTGGGAAAGTTTACAAACTGTCTACATAAATTTTACCATTTTGTCATAAATAGTCAATGGACAGAATGACATATTTTATCAAATGGTTGAAAAAATTTCTATGGAAAGAAACAAAGCAGTGAAACTGCCACTCTTTTGAGCGGCAGTTGGAAATTGGTCGATTGTTTGCGGAAGAAGTGACAGGGCAGAAAACAGAGTCTATCGGCTGCTCCGATGGAAGGAAAAGGAGGTGCGTGTCTGGAGGGGATAAGGGGCTGTAAGGCGGCAGACACTGTATGCCGGATTCTTCCAAGGATTTTCGGAGAAAATATTGACTTTTCCGGCGAAAAGCAGTATCTTATATAGGTATAGTGATTCTCAAAGGCAATGGAAGCCAAAAGGAAAAGGGGATATCAAAAATGCTGACACTTGACAAAGTCTATCATGCGTCTTATGTGTTGAAGGAGGTCATCCGACCGACTGACATGATTCATGCCACGAACTTGAGCGATGACTGCGATCTGTATCTGAAAACCGAGAACCTGCAGGTTACTGGTGCTTTTAAAGCCAGAGGTGCTTACTACAAGATCTCACAGCTTTCGGAAGAAGACAGAGCCAAGGGTGTGATCGCCTGTTCGGCCGGTAACCATGCACAGGGTGTGGCTCGTGCCGCCCAGCGTTATGGCATTAAGTCGATCATCTGTATGCCGAATGGGGCTCCTATTTCAAAGGTAGAGGCCACCAAAAGCTATGGAGCGGAAGTTTGTCTGGTAGAAGGTACCTATGACGATGCCCATGACAAGGCGGTGGAACTGCAGAAAACCACCGGTGCGACTTTCGTGCATCCGTTTGATGACGAAATGGTGATTGCCGGTCAGGGCACCATCGGTCTGGAGATTCTCGACCAGATTCCCGATGTGGATGCGGTGATCGTGCCGATCGGCGGCGGCGGACTCATCAGTGGTGTGGCATTTGCCATCAAGTCGCTGAACCCGAATGTCAAGGTCTATGGCGTACAGTCGGCGGGTGCTCCCTCGATGTATCTCTCGATGGCACATCATCAGATCGAAACGCTCGACAGCGTGAATACCTTTGCCGATGGTATTGCTGTTAAAACACCCGGTGAGCTGACCTTTGAACTGTGCAGCAAGTATGTGGACGAGATCATGACCGTCACCGATGACGAAGTGGCTACTGCTATTCTGGCTTTGATCGAGAAGCAGAAACTCATCTCGGAGGGAGCCGGTGCCGTGTCGGTAGCGGCCGCCCTTTTCGATAAGTTCCCTATCAAGGGGAAGAAAGTCTGCTGTCTGGTATCGGGCGGTAACATTGACGTGACCATCCTGTCCCGTGTTATCGACAGAGGTCTGCAAAAGACCGGCCGTCTGGCGGAATTTACCATTGCCTTGACGGATAAGCCCGGTGAACTGCAGAACGTGGCGAAGATCATTTCCGGTCTGGGAGCGAATGTTGTTGCGGTCAGCCATGATCGTGCCGATCTGAATACCGACATCAACTCCTGTTACCTGCGTCTTTCGATGGAAACACGCAACCACGAGCATATCCAGCGTATCAAGGACAGTCTGGCGAAACATGGTTACAAGATCGTTGGCTGATTCTTGTGTGGTTATCCGGCGGCTGTTGACGCGGCCGCTTTGGGACATCTCTTATTAAGAAAGGAAGTTTTTGCTATGGCAGAAGTTATCTACACGAAACAAGCACCCGATGCGATCGGTCCGTATTCTCAAGCTATCAAGACCAACGGATTGGTCTTTACCTCCGGTCAGATCGCTATCAATCCTGCAACCGGCAGCGTAGAGGCCGATACCATCGAAGGTCAGACCGAACAAGTCATGCAGAATCTCAAGAATTTGCTTGAAGCGGCCGGCAGCTCATTGGAGAAAGCTGTCAAGACGGTGTGCTTCTTGGCGGATATGAATGACTTTGCGGCCTTCAATGCCATCTATGGACAGTATTTCACCGGCAAACCGGCTCGCTCTTGTGTAGCCGTCAAGACCCTGCCAAAGAATGTGCTGTGCGAGGTAGAGGTCATCGCAGAGGCGTAAGGAATAGAGCATTACAGCGGCTGCTGTCCGGCGTTTGGTTCGGCAGCGGCCGCTTTTTTCGGATGGAGGGAACTGCTATGAACTACTGCTATGAATGTGGGACAATGCTGCATAAGCGTTTTTTGGAACATGAGGGAGAGGTTCCCTATTGTGAGACGTGCGGCTGTTATCGCTTTCCGATCTTCTCAACGGCAGTCAGCGTGATTGTGCTGAACCCCGGCCGCGATAAAATACTGCTCATACAGCAGTATGGACGGGCAAGCAATATTTTGGTGGCAGGCTATATCAACAAGGGTGAAAATGCGGAGCATACCGTGGTGAGAGAAGTACAGGAGGAAATTGGTCTCACAGTAGGAGAACTGGCGTTCAACCGCAGTGCCTACTTTGACCGTTCCAATACGTTGATGCTGAATTTCTCTTGTGTGGCGGAAAGTGAGTCGTTGGAGCATTTGAACCGTCAGGAAGTGGATCAGGCGGCGTGGTTTACCTTTGATGAAGCCAAGCAGGCGATTCGTCCGCAGAGTCTGGCGGAGCAGTTTTTGCTGCATTTTCTGGAGGGCAATTCGCTCACCGAAACGCTGTGAGCCTTGTGGGAACGAAAGGAGTGGTCAATATGGAACTGAAAATCCTGCCGTATGACTTGACAGTCTGCAAGGTGGCATCCGTCAGGGACATCGATTGGGAGAAAGACTTCTACTTCATCGGCAAAACCGATGAAGAGGTGTCGCTGGTGTGCCGGACAGAGGACACACCGCCGCATACCGTTGAACGAGAAGACCATTGGCGTGGTTTTCGTATCGAAGGGGTTCTGGATTTTTCGCTGATTGGTATCCTTGCCAAGCTGTCGGGCATACTGGCGGCACATCAAATCAGTGTGTTTGCGGTGTCGACCTACAACACGGACTATATCCTTGTCAAAGCCGACCGCTTTGTGCAGACCATGAACCTGTTGACGAATGCAGGTTATATGGTCAAGGGGATGCCGTGCCCCGATGAATGAAAGTGTGTTTATGTCGGCAAGATACCCTTGGGATCGGCTTGTTCTGTAACACAAACACGCAGGAAGCCGTTGCACAGGGCGAGCGGCTTTTGGGGAAGTGCCCCGAAGATCGGTGGCACAGATTTTTAACCTAAAGGGCAAGAAGTCCCCCGCCTCTAAGGCGGGGGGATGAATTGCCGGTCAGCCGCAAGGCTGACTTTTTCTTGACTCAAGGTTCTGGTT
>CACZZU010000003.1 GCA_902785765.1 uncultured Ruminococcus sp. | reverse complement strand
CGGACTCCGGCGGCGACGGCATCTACCTCGGCTGCCACGGCGCACCGTATCGCAACGTGGACGTGACGATCCGCGACGTGCTCTGCGACCGCAACCACCGCCAGGGCATCAGCGTGATCTCCGCCGAGAACCTTCTCATAGAGAACACCGTCATGCGCGAGACGTTCGGCACGCCGCCCGCAGCCGGCATTGACTTCGAGCCCAACCGCCCCTCAGAGGTTCTAAAGAACTGCGTAATGCGCAACTGCCTTTCCATCCGCAACCAGGGCGCAGGCTACGCCACCTGGGCCGGACAACTCAACGCCGCGAGCGCCCCCATCGATCTCCGCTTCGAGAACTGTACCGCCCGTGGCAACCGCTCCTCGTTCTTTTTCGCCACGGACAGCCGGCGCGGACGCAGCGTGCGCGCCACACTCGCCCTCTCCAACTGCTCGTTCGACAATCCGAAATCCGCCCGCGCCGTCAACATCCGCGAAAGTCCCTACTCCGCGACTTTTGTCTCCATCGACAACTGCCGCATCGTCACCACGAACGCAGTCGGCGAAGAAGTCGTCACGCCGATGAACGAGACCTGGCGGAAGATCAACCTGCCGCTGTCGGCGGACGGCGAGCCGCCCATCCCGCACGTGGATGCGCCAGACCTCTCTCGCGCGCAGGTTTTCGACAACGCACCCGGCAAGTCCGTCCGGCTCTCGCCGCTGAACGCGCGTAACCTTGCCACGTACATCGTCTACGCCGACGCCGCGCGCACGCTCCACTTCAAGGGACGCCAGATGCGCGTGGGACGCTACGAACCCGGCACCAAGCCAATCGCTATCACGGACGCACAGGGAAAGAAAGTCGCGAAAATCCCGCTTCCCGGCTTCGACGAAACCGCGTTCACGTTCAACGCGCCCGCGCCGGGATTTTATCGAATGTCCGTTGATGTTGGCCGCGTCGCATTCTGCCTCGCGGAAGCGGACGCTCCAGTGGCAATTGGCGCGACCGCGCACGCGCAGGGCTTCATCTACAGCGTCGGATCGTTTTGGCTTGCCGTACCGCCGAAGACGGAGAAGTACGCTCTTTACGCCTCAGGCGCAGGCGAAGAGCGCGTACATGTCACTCTCACGGATCCGCAGGGTATCTGCGTGTGGGACTACCACAACATCTCTGGTTGGGAGCGCGTTGTCGTAAGCGGCAACCCGCCGCCGGGTCTGTGGAAGGTTACTATGCAAAAGCCCTCACAGGGACACTTCGAGGACGCCCGCTTCGACGTTGCCGGGATTCCAGGTTTTCTCTTTCTAACACCCGAAAAGACCTGGACGACTTTTCCAGTCAGGCCAGCGACACACGCTTGCCGCTGAAGCCGATACCGTACTTGAGCACAGGGACGCCATCCGCCTCAATCTCGGCCGCATAGCGTTTCTCGTCAATCTGCTTGCGCGCCTGTTTCGCGGCTGCGGTGAGTAGAGCGCCGATGCGCTTCTGTGAGGCGCGCGCGGGGATTTTCGGCGACTTCAACTCGAGGACCACGCCCGGCAGCGACGGCAGTTTTGCACCGTTCTGGGTGTTCTTTTTTACCATGCCGGTATTCTACCACATCGCCGCGTGGGGCGCAATTGCAAAACATGTTGTCAATATGGGCACGCTTGCATTTCGCTGACCGCTTACGCGGAATTTTATGGTATACTGTCTGCCTATCGCTCTAAGGAGATTTAAAATGAAAAGCAAAACCAGCAAAGTCAATAGCAAGCCCGCCAACCTCAAGCGGCGCACGTTCCTCAAGGCCGGAGCCGCCGTGGCGGCAGCGGCAATCGTGCCGACGGAAACGTTGGCGGACGAAAAAAAGACGAAAATCGTCGTCGTGCATGGCACGAACCTCGCGAAGATGGTCGAGGCCGGCATGGCGAAGATGGGCGGATGGGACAAGTTCTTCAAGCCCGGAGCCAAAGTAGCGCTCAAGCCGAACCTCGCCTGGAACTCCACCCCCGAACAGGGCGGCAACACGCATCCCGACATCCTGCGCGCCGTCATCAAGGGGGCGGAATCTTGCAAGGTGAAACAGATCCTCATCCCCGAGAACACGTGCCAGCCCGAGAAGATGACTTTCAAGGTCAGCGGCTCGTTGTGTTCATTGTCATCAATGAAGTGGTTCATCCGCACAGACACTTTTTGCAGCGGATTCAGAACTTTCCGCCGGATGATCAGCATCATAATCAGCATCACGACCAGCAGCACCGCCAGGATCGGCACACTCGTCTGCCATGTGCCACGCCAGACATCCTGTCTGATGTCTCCGGCATCAAATTCTACTCCCACAAGGTACTGCACCGTATCAGCATCATCCTTCAGCGGATAGGTCCAACTGTAGGTTTCCCCGTACTGGTTATCCAGATGCTCCATCTTGACATCGGTGCTGCCGTGGTAGGCTTCCCGCACACTGTCCGGAATGGGATCAACGTGTACGATCGTACCAAAGCCGCGTTCCTGCTGAACCTTTGCATCAGCGGCATCATCCGCGGCAGCGATAAAGTAGTAGAGGTAGTTGCTGCCCTCTTCGTCCAGATCGAAAACATACAGGTATTCCAGTTCCATATCCTTACACAGATAGTGCAGCAGTTCGCCGATCTGCCGGATGCGTTCGTCCTGCCGGAATGACGAACCCTGCAGCAGCCCTCCGCTGCTTTGCGGTGTGCTGTACAGTTCACTGAGGATCACCGACACGGAATAGGCAATGTCAGACGAAGAAGAGGTGACGCTTTTCATGGCGGACTGATAACTGATAGCCGCCGAAACGGCACCCGTGATAATGACCACCAACAGAAACACAAGGACGAAGAGCCGCAGCACCGACCCACGTTTTTTGCGTTTGTTTCTGCCGCCTTTGACTGTTTTGGGCAGCCGTTCACCGTTCTGCTGCGTTTCGGTCATGTGATCGGGTGTATCGGTGCGTGAAAGGTTCCGCTTCATTGGATGTTGAGCCTCTTTTCAAGGCCCGTCATCTTAAAGACATCCATGATCTCCGGCGATACATGGCAGATCACCAGTGACTTGGCTTTCTTGTAGATGGCCACTAACTGACGCAGACCGGCCGAAGAGATGTACTCCAACTTCTCGAAGTCCAAGACGATATTGACCGCTTCCGGTGTCAGAGCGGCTACAGCCTTTCCCAATTCGGGTGCCGTCTGGGTGTCCAGCCAGCCTTCTAATGCCAGCGTAGCGGTATCGCCGCTGACGGTTGTTGTAATGTTCATCATCAACACTCCTTTAGGATAATTTTTTCAACACGGCGGCACACATCAAAGAAAATGCCGCTGGTCTTGTCCCCCATATTATACCATCCCGCCACGAGAAGTGCAATACTCTTATCGAATCCTTGACGGCGGAAATCCAGATAGAGATCGTTCTCGTCCGTGTGTCAGACCAGCCAACCGCTCAAGCGAATATCCTTCCCTCTTGCTGTGTTCCCCCTGGTTTTTTTGCAGAAAACCTCCTGCTGCACCCATTGACGGCTGTCAGAGCGGAGTGCTATAATAGGGACACAGAAACGTAAGACCCACTGATAACCGGTCGGCAGGACAGGTCGATCCGCCAACAGCAGCGGCGGCATCCCTGCCCGACACATTTTGACAGGAGTGAAACCGCATGAAAACCTACCGCTTCTATGGCTGGGAAACTGCTGACGTACAAGACCGCCACGGACTGACCCCCAGAGACTACTATGACATCTTATCTACCGTCTGGTGTGCAGAAACGTGTGCTCCCCGTATGAGAGACAAGTGGCATGAAGACAACAAAACCATGGGGCAGTGTTCCATCACTGCTTTCCTGATGCAGGATCTCTATGGCGGCAAGGTATATGGCATCCCGCGGGCAGGCGGTCACTTCCATTGTTTCAATGTAGTCGACGGCTGTGTATTCGATCTGACGAGTGAACAGTTCGGGGATGAGGTGCTGGACTATCACAACGCGGCGGAACAGCTGCGGGACATTCATCTGGCCAGTGAGGAAAAACGGCAGCGGTATGAATATCTCTCTGCCAAAGTGCATGATGTGCTCCGTCAGCGGGAAACACCGCACCGTATGAGTGCCGCTGAAGCCATCGACAAACTAAAAGACGGCAACGCCCAGTATCTCCACGCAAAAACTTCCGCAGGAGATATTTCTCTCCTGCGGAGAATCAATACCTGCACCAATGGACAGCATCCTTATGCGATCATCCTCACCTGCTCGGATGCCCGTGTCCTGCCGGAAAGCGTGTTCAGTGCCGGTATCGGCGATTTGTTTGTGATACGGGTAGCGGGCAACGTCATGGATGACCACCAGCTTGGCTCGATCGAATACGCTGCCGCTCATCTGGGTGTGAAGCTTATTGTCGTCTTGGGTCACAATCACTGCGGAGCAGTGGAAGCCGCCCTCCACCATGATCCAGAAGGCTACATCAAATTCATCACCGATGAGATCAAGGAAGCCATCGGCGAGGAGCAGGACGCTTATCAGGCCTGCTGCCTGAACGTGCAGCACAGTATGGCGATCGTTGAGCACAGTTTCGCCATCCATCAGGCGGAAGAAGCCGGTTTACGAGTGGTGGGAGCGATGTACCATCTGGAGGATGGTCATGTGTCATTCCTGCCATAAAGTACCGCCGTATCCGCACACCAATAACTGCCGTGAACCGGAGGATCAGACAGACACGTCCCCTCCTCGCTCACGGCAGTATTTTTTGACAGCGGACAAGCGTTGACCTGTCCGCCCTGTTCCTTTGACCTCATTTAGCTGTAAGCCCGAATGATCTCGTTGATATCGACACCCTTCTCTAACTGCCGAAGCATTGACTCTGCTGGATTGGTACGCAAACGAACCCGTTCTTCCAATGGATCGAGATACACTTCTTCGCCGCAGCCTCTCTCTGCCAGACCTTGCCGGCAAAGGTCAAGCACCTGCTGTGTCAGATCATATAAACCCTCCATATCAAGGTAAGACGGCTTATGGCGTCTGACCAACTGCCGACGCAGTTCTGCGGCGTGATAGCCGTTGTGATACAAAACGTGGTCTTGGGACAACAACTGCTGCAATGCTTGCGTTTTCGGGAGCAGCCCCACATGGAAAGCCGCTACGGTCATCACATCGCTGATCGGCTGACAACACGCACTGCGAAATTCAATCGTGCCGCGGAAAGTCACGTCCTCAAACTTGAAAGTTCGCAGATAGGCAAGGTCTTCCGGTCGGGGGCGGAACGTCATGGTATGCGGGGTGTCGTGCTCAAGGTATTCGCCTGTCAGACGATCCCGTGTGAAGTATTCCAGAATGTTGACCGGCGGGAAGTTCAGATACTTGCCGTCCCGCTCTACACAATAGATCGCCGTGGTAGCCAGATAGTGGAGCAGGTCATCCACCGTATGGATCGGCGTGTCGTACATCCCGACATTGTGCGGATTGATGCCGTGGGTACTGCTTTCCCAAAGCATATCCCGACAGCAAAGCAGTTCTTCGTGTTCCCCCAACAGAACAGAATTGCTGAACAGCAGAGCCTTGATCGGTTCCAACTGATTGAAGGTATGCACCACCTGCGGCAGTTCCTCCTTGGTCACATCCAACTGTACCTGTGACGCACTCGAAAACATTCCGAACTGTGGGTAAGCGTGAAAGTACATCGGCAGACCGGCATACTTTGCGGCGGACGAAAGATGATGGAACAGCATCTTATAGCGGCCGTTTTCGATGGGTTCCAGACGGTTCACTGAACGGTTGGGATTGATGCCCATACCGGTCAGTGTATAGTGATAGGGACGGAAATAGTCCTGCACAAAGTCATAGTACCGCCGGAAACGGCGGTGGATGACCGCAAGCTCCCGTTCCTTACCGAAGGAAAATTCCATGTTGTTGTAGGAACAGTCGTAAGAGAAGATGTCGCCGCTCTCCTCATGCACAGCGGCATAAATATGTCCCTGTGCATCTATACCGGTCGGTGTGAAATGAAACGCCCGCAGGAATGCCCCTGTCAAGCCGTGTACCACATCAAAATCCACTGCCTGGTGTGCCAGATTAACGATCGGCATCTCGATCTCGACACCGATATAGCGCCCATTCTTCCGTTCGGTCGGTTGAATATACCGCTCATACAGGCGGTTCATGATTTCTTCCTTTGTCATCCTTCTATCCCCTCTTTACTGTCTCCATTGATATGTTGGCCGTCCTTCCTATTGATGCAGGATGACCGCCCAACGGTGTTTACTCCCATGCGTCAAACGTCTTCCCGCATAAAAACAGCCGTTATATCACGTCAGACCAGCCCTTTTCTTCCCTATCTGCTCGTCACAAGTTTGCAAAAATGCGGTACAGCAAACGCATAGACTCTTCGTTCTCGACGTAGATGTGCTGATGATTTGTGCCTGTCTGCACAAGTTTGCCCTTGTGATAAGCCAACAGACGCGTAAACGGCAGCGGCTGCCATGCCCCTTCGTCCAGCGGCACTGTGGCAAAAATACGTCCGTTTTCCCGAACAAGATAATACAGCGTCCCCTGACAGTTGGTGTGGGCATAAAGGTAATGACCATCCGAGAACAGCAGGTTCAGCTTGTTGCCCTCCGACATCTCAACAACCATCTCATCCAACACGGTGAAGCGTTCCTCAAAGGTCAGTCCCGCCCCTTTTTGTTCCTGGGCTTCGTTGATCTTGTCCACCAGATACAATAAAATACGCTCACTGTCGGTATCGCCTGTCTGCCGGTGCACATAACCGTTCAGGGGCGGATAGTCGAAGATCGTGCCGTTGTGGATCAGTGTCCACTGTCTTCCGCTGCCATCCTTTTTTGTAAAAGGATGGCAGTTCTCATACGCTACATTACCGATGGTAGCATAACGGATGTGTGCCAACAGCAGTCTGGACTGTATCGGCTGCGATAGGCGTTCCTTCAGATAATGACTGTCAGATGCTTTTTGGCTCTCCTTCTCAATCAACGTACCGTCCCGGGACAGGCAGGCTAATCCCCATCCATGAGGGTGGTGACTGCTGTGACGGTAAAAGGCACGGAGCAAGTCGTTGACTGTCCGCTCAGTCGGTGCCGACAGCCCGAAAAGCTCACACATAGCCGACACTCCTTTGGTACTCTTTGGCCAATGCCAACCCCTTCGTCATATAGTCTTCTCCAAAGCGTTGACTGACTTGTTCGGCATAGCTGCCGCCAACCTGACTCTTTCGCCGTTGGTAGTCAAGGATAGTTCGTCCGGAGGGTATATGTTCCTCCACAAACGCCTGTATCTCGTTCAGGACGTTCTCGGCACGTTCCCGTATGGCAGTATTGCCGAAAATTGCCGCCGCTTTGACATCGTTGATCGCCTTCACCTGTTCCTCCTCCGTCAAATGCTGATGCGGCAGAGTGGTCAGATACAGCAGCAGCAAATACACAAAGTACATATCCTCGGCAAAAATGCCGGTCGGTGACAGCGGATTGACATCCAGCACCCGCAGTTCCAGATGGTTGATCCCCTTCTCCGCCAATGTTTCCAACGTGTTGACGCCCCTTGGCTTGACGCGAACAGGATAGTACAGTTCCGATACAGAACGCAGGTTGCCTTCGTCAATGTACCGACGAATACTGCCGATGTAGTCGGACAGACTGCCGTAATTCAGTATCGGCGTAAAGTGGTTCCAATACCCCACCTCGGAACACCGTACAGAGGCGTAGACGTTGCTGTTCGTACCAAGACTGACATCGGTCACGGGACTGGCCGCCGTCAGATACACCACTAACCATGCGTACTCCGTCAGCCGCTCGGCCAACGTCAGATACAGTTGGTTCTTGAAGTCCACGAAGTTCTGTACCCCGCTTTGTACAAAAGCCGCCTGTATCAGTGATTCCGCAAACGACAGGTTCAGGTGGATGCCGGAAAACAGCATCTTGCGTTTCCCGTACTTCTCGGCGAGATAATGACGGTACACGGATTTTCCCTGCAAATGACCGCTGTAAAAAGCCACGGGGATCTCCTCTTCGCCGCTGATCTTTGGTGGATTGGAAAACGGCCACAAATATTCTCCTGCCACTTTCAGTTGACCGTTGACGATCTGCTGCAGGTACCGCAGCTGCTCGTTCACCTGCTCCGGTCGGGTGAAGACGTCCGTTATCAGTTCGATCTGGTTCTCGCAGAAGTCGCGGTCGATATTTTTATGTGCTCCAAAGGGATGCGGCGATTGTGCCAGCGTACCATCCCGACAGACCCGCAGACTTTCTCTCTCGACACCAAACTCTCCTTGTGATAAATAATCGCTCACCAGAGGATTCCCTTTTTCCCATAACATAACATCATCTCAATTCATTGTATATTCGCATAGCAAATCAGTAGGCAAGTGTGATATAATAGCCTACCTTTATGGTAGGCTATTATATCACACTTGCCAAACCTTGTCAAGAGATAATCGCTGACAGCAAAAAGCAGCACAAACGCCTTCAGCAGCTATGATGCGGCGGACAGATATGCCGAAACGATGGCATAGATGCCTGTTGTCCGCTGCACTGCCCCTTCATTTTTGAGGAGGAAACATCACCTATGTTTCCCCCAAAGGAAGATGGCACGTCTTTGACGTGCCAGAGAGGAAAAAGTTCCCCAACGCCAAGAGGTGCCACAAGCTTTTATAGCAGCTGCAGGAGGAGCATGGTCGTGATGCCGGGGATACCCAGACAAGCCGATACGCCCAAAGACAGCAGACTGACAGGCACAGATGCCCCTGTCCAGACAGCACACAGATTCAGTACCCCCAACACGAGCCAGCCAAATACGACCGAAAGCAACGTCCCCCGAAACGGGTGACGATCTCCGCTGATGCGGCGTAAAATCACCATCAGCAGCAGGATCCCTCCTGCGATCAACGCCCAATGCCATGCAGACAAACCGACCCCTCCTTGTGTTTTTTACCACATATATATGAGGCGGTCGGGGACAATAACACAAATGTCCCCGACCGCCTTTGGCAAGGTTGTCGGGGACAGGGTCATTCGCTGTCGATATGATGTTGACAGTTGGCAATCTTGTAGCACAAGATCATCAGGCTGTCGTTCAGGTGGACGTTCTCTACGATGATATCCGGATAGTGTATCGCCAGATCGTAATGGCTGAAGTTCCAGAAACTGCGGACACCTAACCGATACAACCGTTCCGCCAGATCGGGAGCGGCCGTTTTCGGAACACAGAGGATCGCTGTCCCGACGGTATGGTCACAAAAGAAGTGTTCCAGTGTGTCGATATGGTCGATACAGTTTTCCCCGATCCGTTGCCCTACTTTGTCCCTATCGCGGTCAAAGATACCGATCAGGCGGAACACTTTCCTTTCTAACGTCATGTGTACCGCTACCGCCGTGCCGAGGTGACCGGCACCAATCAGAATAGCGTTATAGTGGTTGTTCAAGCCCAGAATACGTCCGATCTCTTCGTGCAGGTTCTGCACGGGATAACCGTATCCCTGCTGACCAAAGCCGCCAAAACAGTTCAGGTCTTGGCGTATTTGTGAGGCTGTCAGCCCCATTTTAGCCGAAAGTTCCCGTGAAGAAATGCGTACCACGCCATTTTCCAGCAGGTCCCCCAAAAAGCGATAATAGCGGGGCAGCCGCCGGATAACGGGTACAGCGATTTTATCTTTTGACATGATCGTCACCGAATTTCCTTCCTAACATTCTGGTACACCTGTACCGAACTAACACCGGCAGGATGGCTGATCGACACCTCCGGCAAATGAAAAGCCCCTGCTTTTCAGGAGAGGTCTTCTGCTTTTGGTTCGGACGGTTTGGCAAAAGCAAAATCCACCGTGCCGTTTGGAACAGACGCATGAATCACCTCAATTGTCACAAGGTCACCGATCGAATAGCTTTGACCGGTACGGCGATCGGTCGTGGTAGCGGTGCCGTCAAACGTAAAAAAGGTGTGTTCGTCATCCACCAGACTGACAAACCCTTCGATACCATTGCTCAAACCGACAAATAAGCCGCGGTTGGTGATGCCTGTCACCACGCCGTCATACACCTCTCCGATGTGCGAAGTCATGTACTCGGCAGCATAGCATTTCTCGGCATCCCGTTCGGCACGCATGGCACGCAGTTCCCGATCAGAAGATTGTTTGGCAGCTTCTTTGGCGAACGCTTCGTAGTGATGCTGAATCGCGTCAATCGGTTCGCCGCTTACCAAGGCGGTCAGGATACGGTGGACAGAGGTATCCGGATAGCGGCGTATCGGTGAAGTGAAATGGCAGTAATCCGCCAGTGACAGACCGAAATGTCCCAACGGCTGGGTGTCGTAGCGGGCTTTTGCCATCGTGCGGAGTACCTGTGCCGAGATCAGGCGGGCGTACTTTGTTTCCTTGGCCTGCCGAATAAGCTCACCCAAATCGGTCTGTCTCACACCGGTTTTCAGGCGGCGTGTGCCCAATCCACAAGCGGCAGCCAATTCGGCCAGCGTTTCCAGCCGGTCATCTTCCGGTGCTTCATGGACACGGTAGACAAACGGTATCAGGGCACTCTTGGCATACAAAGCCGCCGCACGGTTCGCCGTAATCATAAATTGCTCGATCAGTTCCTCCGCCAATCCTCTTTCCCGTTCGGCGACATCCACGCACACACCGTTTTCGTCCAGCACGAACCGCAGTTCAGCCGTCTCCAATTCTAGTTCACCGCGTTGGCGGGCTTTGGCTTTGAGCAGTTCGGCAAGTTCTTCGGCGTCAAAAATTTCCGACAGGACGGGAGCGTATTTATCACGGAGAGCTTTATCGGCGGTTCCGTCCAGTATGGCGTTGACTTCGCTGTAAACGCCCCGCACCTTCGAGACGATCACACTCTTTTCAAAGCGGTAGTCGACCAGATCTCCTTTCTCGTCCAACGTCATCAAGGCCGAGAAGGTCAGCTTTTGGGTACCCGCATTCAGTGAACAGCAGCCGTTCGACAGTTCTACCGGCAGCATCGGAATGACACGGTCGGCGAAATAAACGGAAGTGCCCCTATCCATGGCGGCTTCGTCCAGATGACTGCCCTCCGTTACATAATGGGACACATCGGCGATATGCACACCGAGCAGCCATCCCTTGTCGGTCTTCTTGACCGAGATGGCATCGTCCAGATCCTTGGCATCGGCACCATCTATGGTGAAGATCGGCTCGTTCCGCAAATCAAGACGGCGAGACAGTTCCTGTTCTGTGATCGGTTCAGCCGCTTTGAGAGCTGCTTCATGCTTGACGGGCACGGAAAATTTAGTGGGAATACCGGCGGCATCAATGATCGCATCGGAACAGATCTTGGCGGAATTTGCCCGACCGTAAATGTGTATCACACGGGCGTAGACTCGCTTCTCTTTCGGATGATAAGCCACGGCTGCCTTGACCTTATCGCCGTCTTTGCTTTTCAATTCTCCGCCCGGTACAATCCGCAAAGGATAGGAAAAGCCCGTATCCGGCTGGATATAAGCCTGTCCTTTGCGTCCCCGTTCCCGCTCGATGGTACCCGTGATGATGCGGGTGCCCTTCTCCAGTATCTTGTCCACTTCACCGGACAAGCCTTTTTCGCTTTCGGTAAGGTGTTTCAGCAACACCATATCGCCGGGCATCGCTCCTTTTGAAGAGGAGGCGTGGATAAACACATCCGCCAGAGACGCATCCAATGGCTTGGCAAAGAGAAAGCCGCGGTTTTGACGCAGAACGACAGCCTTGTAATAACCTGCCGTTTCGGCTGTGGCGATCTTCTTCTTCCTCACAACGGAAACGACCTCGCCTTGGCTTTCCAGATACGCTACGGCGTTATTGAATCGCTGCGGATCCCATTCCAACTGACGCATCAGTTCCCGACAATCCATCGGTTCTGCCTGATCCCGCAGCAGCGTCAGCAGTTGTTCATTATCTTCTTGTCTCATAATACTCCCTTTGGTTCGTTTAGTCAAACAGGGTTCCGAAGGGAACCCTGTATAGATGTTCAGTGTATTTGTCCCGCAAAAACACGGGGACGTGCCTGCCTTACTTACTCAGTCATGAAAAGAATACCGATCGTACCGGGACCACAGTGAGAAGAAATGGTACAACTGGCTCGTTCCACGAAGATTTCCTGGAAAAAGTTCAACCGCTCCACCTCTTGTTTCACCACGTCAATATAGGGCTGACCGATACCGGCATGGGTCACGAAAATACGCTGCGGACGGATACGGTCATACTGTGCCAGTTGATCGTGGACATAGCTGACCAGCACACGTTCCAGCTTTCCGCGGTATTTTTTGCCAACGGTCATGGATCCGTCCTTATTATCCACATAGATACTCGGTTTGATCTGCAGCAGGTTCGCTCCCAACATCGCCAGCGTTGAACAGCGTCCGCCTGCCCGCAGATAATCCAGCTTATCCACCACAAAGCTGGCGTGACACTTCGGCACGAGAGCTTTCAATTCCTGGGCAATTTCGGGAGCAGCCATCCCCTGCCGGATACGTTCGGCAGCTTCGAGCACCAGATGGCCTGAACCGGAAGACAGGTTACAGGAGTTGATGGGATAGATGTGACCGAGCCGTGCGGCAGCCGTCTCACAGTTCTGATAAGACGACGACAAAGCCGAACCGAGACTGATGTGGATAATGTCGTATCCCTGCTCCACATAAGGAGTGAAGACATCAACGTACTCCTGTGTATTGATGGCTGCGGTTTTCGGCAGCTTGCCGGTGGACTTGAAATTGGCGTATATCTCATCGGGGGTGATGTTCACGCCGTCCTCATAGCTCTTTTCACCGAGAATAATATGCATCGGCAGCAAATGAGCTTCGGTACGCTCCAACAAGCTGCCCGAAATATCACAAGTGCTGTCCGCACTCAACAGGATCTTTGCCATGGTGCCACACTCCTTTTTGGTTAAGTTTCGGCAGGTTTTTGCCTGCGTTTGCGTTTCAGTTGGCGGATGTCGGTGCCAACAAATTCCAATCTGTCAAGGTTGCCGATGATGCGGGAAATAATGCGGCCGTTATACATCTCCTGCAGATCTGAAATCGACAGGTTCGTGCTGACGATCGTTGGCTTCGACAAGATGGCACGGCTGTTCAAAATGTGATACAGGGCGGCAATCGTGAAACGGGAAACAAATTCTGTGCCCAGATCATCCAGGATCAACAGGTCGCAGTCTGCTAAAAGCTGTTCGGTGGCATTGCTGTCCGGTTTATAGTCCAGATCGAAGTTTTCCCTCGTTAGTTTGCTTAAAATCGTCGGGGCGGAAACATAGATCACGCCGAAACCTTTTTGTATCAGTTCGTTGGCGATAGCCAGTGACAAATGGGTTTTGCCGAGTCCCGGAGCCCCCTGAAAGAGAAGACTGCGGGAAGAGGACGGCTGAAAGGTACGGGCGTACTTTTTGCAGAACCCCAAGACACTCATCATTTGCGTGTAGGGACTGGATCTGCCGCCGCCTGACAGTGTCTTTTCGTAATAATCCAGCGAAAAGCTGTCAAAGTCTGACAGCGACAGCGGCGAACAGCTATTGAGCTGGTCATAAGAAATCTGCCGCAGCAGACTTTTCATACAGGTGCACATCTTGCCGTCTACGTCTCCCCTATCCTTACAGAGCGGGCAGTGATACCACGGTTCAAGATAATTGTCCGGAAAGCCGAAGCCAGTCAGAATACCAGCCAGTTCTTTTTGCAAAGCCAGATTCTGTTTCCGCAATCCTTCCAGTTTTTGGCGGATGTCTGCTCCATCCAAAACCGCCTTCGCCACCGCTACGCCGGTGCGGGCGATCTGCCGTTCGATTTCGTCGGCACGGGGCGAACGGGCATACAAAATCTCACGGCGTCTCGCCAAAGCCTGTTCCGCCTCGGTACGCCGCCGCTCCATTTCCCGTTCTGCTGTATTGTAAACTTCTGCTGAATAGCTCAATCGTCGTTCCACTCCTCATCCAACACACTGGTGCTTTCATAGTCTGCAATATCATACGTTGGCTGATACCCGCCTTTGCCTTTGGCAGATTTTTTGGAAGTGCCGTCACTCTTTTTCGTCTGCGGGATCTGCGACACCTGCGTGATACCGGCACTGTACCAGTTTTCCAGCGTTGTGCCAATATAGCGGGGGATGTATTTTCCCTTGTTGCCGACACAGACATCATAGGCCGCTTTCAGCATATCTTCCGAGAAATGCCACTGGTTGAGCCACAAATCGGCAAAGGTCTTTTCCTCTTCTGAAGGTGCCCGATCCGCCACACCGAACAGTTTTTGCATCCGATAGCAAGCATCCCTCTGTTGGTTCAGCCGATTGATCTTGCGGTCGGCCGCTTCCAGCGTGGTGATCTCCTCATCTGCCCAGTTGATCGCCATTTTTTCGATGTAACGCATATTGCCTTTGCCGATGCTGAACGCATACTGCAGCAGCATAATGATGACTTCCACCGGCAGACCATCGTACTCGTGAATGAGCAGCAGTGTTTCTTTGTCGTTGTTGCTGGTAACACGTCCGAAAATCTCATCCGCACTGTTCATCAAAAAGGCGATGCTCTCGTCCTCGTTTATCCGTTGGGTCAGGTACTTCATATCGGGCTTGGAGGGACGGGACAAGGCTCGTTTCTGACCGCTCTTTTTTACCGGCAAAGCCGTTGATTTCGTTTCTTGAGCCGCTGTGGACGGTACTTCCGGTACGGCGGAGGGTAACTCCTGCGGCAAAAGTGATGGTTCCGTCTGTACGGCTGTTTCCTGTACGGCTGACGGCAAAAGCGTTTCCTCCTGACGGCAGATGACACCTGTTTCTGCCCAATACTGCATACTATCCCGCACATCGGCTTCGTGCATCGACAACGCCTGTGCGATGGTGCTTTCCGAAAAATTCTCTCCGGCATGACGCAGGATCCACAGGATCACTTTCAACTGGGCGGCACCCGCCAGCTTCAGGTGCTGATCGACCAGCACACTCGGTACAGCAAACACGCAGTTCCACGCTCCGAGATTCAATTGATAGTCCATGACTTCCTCCCTTTTTTCTTCCAGCGTCCCTGCTATACAGAGACACGATACGGTGCTTTTATTATAGCACAGAAACACGTCTTTCGCAACGACGATTCGGACAAAACACACCCTGATTATTGAACAAGTTATACAAAAGCAACACGATAGTATCCCGCAAAGAGAGGGCTTATGTTCCTTGAGACAATTCGAGGGCAGCCGACAGCAAAACGTCCTTCTCGTTCGGGAGTGTCCCTTCCATAACGTCTTCCAATAAGGCGTTCAGGATACGCCCCAACTGTGTCCCTTTGGGGATACCAACCGCCATCAGATCATTGCCATTGACCGCCAGCATTTTAAGCGTGTAGGCGGTCGTACTGTGCATTTCCTTCTCGCAAAGTGCCTTCAACTGCTCGAAATACGCTTCTGTCTCTGTCTCCACGGGCAGTCCCTTTGCATGGGCATCTGCCCACTGCAATCGCAGCAAGTCCGGCAGGAGCCTATCTCCTACCGCATGAAGCAGGCGGCGTACCGATTTCTCCGTCAGCGAAGGATGACGGTTATGCAGGGCTACCAGCTTGGCAACATGAGCGATCGTCTCGTTATCGTACCGCATCCTCCGCAGGATGTCCTGCGTCATTTGTTCTCCGACAGATGGGTGGCCGTAGAAGTGACCGATTCCCTGTTCGTCCCTTGTGAAAGTAGATGGTTTACCAATATCGTGGAAAAATGCCGCCAGCCGCAGACGTTTTTCCGGCGGTACACCAACTACCGCTTTCACCGTATGCTGCCATACATCTAACGCATGGTGCGGATTGTGTTGTTCAAAACCGATCATCGGCTGAATCTCCGGTATAACAACCGCAAGAACCGAGGCAAATGCCGTCAGGATAGGCTCCACATGGTCGCCTGTCAGCAATTTGTTGAACTCGGTGGTGATACGTTCCATGGCAATATTCTTCAGCAAGTGAGCGTTACGCCGTAACGCCGCTGCGGTTTGCTCTTCAATCTGAAAGCCGTCACGGGAGGCAAACCGCAATGCCCGCATGATCCGCAAGCCGTCCTCTTGAAACCGCTCATCCGGATCCCCGACACAGCGGAGCACACGATTTTCAATATCCTCGATGCCGCCGAAGTAGTCGATCAGTCCCTCCTCTTCATTATACGCCAAGGCGTTGACGGTGAAATCCCGCCGCCGCAAGTCTTCCCGCACGTCCTGTACAAACGTCACCGAAGACGGACGTCGATGGTCGGCATACACGCCATCCGTCCGAAATGTCGTGATCTCATAGTTGGTGTCGTGGTAGCGGACGGTCACGGTGCCGTGTTTCAGACCGTTCTCGATGATATTCGGCAAGTCAAGAGCTGCCAGTGTTTGCTCGGGTCGTGCGGAGGTGCAGATGTCCCAATCATCGGGTGTTTTGTGCAGAATGGTATCCCGCACACAACCACCCACCGCATAGGCACGATAACCGGCCTGCTGTAAGCGGTGGATGAGATACCGCACATCCTGCGGAACAAAAATGGTTGGCTGCATAGAAAATCCCCTCCTAGAAAAAAGGGCACCCCCAATGCCCTAACGCATTGAAGATGCCGCTCGTGGTATCGTATGGAAGAAACCGAAACCCATCAGGCCGCTTCGGAACTTTCGGTTGTCTCTGTCTCGGAAGCTGCTGTTTCGGAAGTGACAGAAGACTCGTCAGAAGTCTCTGCGGAAACCTGTGACTCGACAGCAGACCCTTCGGAAGTCTGTGACTCGACAGCGGATCCTTCGGAAGTCTGTGACTCGACAGCGGACCCTTCGGAAGCCTGTGACGCAACAGAAGACTCATCGGTACCGGCTGAAACCTCGGAAGTTACGGAACTCTCGCCGGATGAAATGGCAGCCTGACCGTTATTGGAACTGTTCTTGCCGCCGAAGTAAGAAATCGCGTTCAGAACGACCACGAATACGAAGAAGCCGATGGCAACAAACTTGGTGATTTTAGCGAACATCGCATCAGCGGTTTTGGCCTTGCCGCGTTTTGCGAAGGAATCCGCACCGCCGGTAATGGTACCCAGACCGGCATCATGTCCTTCCTGCAAAATGATCACGATGATCATCACGACAGACAGCAGCAAAACCAGTGCACCTATAATAATTTCCCAAACGCCCATATTCAAAATCCTCCTAAAAGTTGCTGTGTTGAATCATACCTGCTTATGATAGCACAAACTTTTGACAAAATCAAGGGGGTTTATCCCTTTTTCTGAAAAAATAGCCTCCACACCGGCACGTTACACATCAGGGAGGAAGGACATCTGTTCCCCAGCCTCTTCTGCACTCGGCGTCTGTCCCATGGAAGGCAGATTCTTCGCACGGTAACGGTCGGGCTTTTGGAAGGTACCTTCCGTATAAACCTCTGCCGAGATCACACGGTGTCCCTTCTTGAGTTTCATCACGGCAACTCCCTGTGTGGTACGGGATGTTTTGGTGAGCAGGTCGCCCGCCTTGATGAGAAGCTGCCGTCCGGAAGACGACCGGAGCAGGATTTCCGTCTCGTCATTCTCTACAAATAAGATGGCCGCCAGCGAATCTTTATCCGAGTAAGCTCCTGTGAGCTTTTTGCGGTTTGTTTTGGTGGCGTACACCTCCAACGGTACCTTCGCCGCCTTGCCGTTCTCAAAGAAGAAAAACACGAACCCGTGGTAGTCTTTGGTAGCCACCATATAGACGGCATTTTCTTCCTCATCAAAACCTAGTTTGGCGGGAATATACTCGCCCAGCGTACTGGCTTTGGTATCGGCAAACTGGGAACCTTTGGCTTTGTAGGCCTGCTGACGGTCAGAGAAGAAAATCAGGTCCGTGTTGGCTGTCGTCTCGATGTGTTCAAGAATACTGTCGCCTTCCTTGAGTTTTTGTTCGCCGCCCATCCGCAAAGACAACGGCGTGATACGCTTGAAGTAACCTTCCTTCGTGAAGAACAGGTTCACGGGGTAATCAGGCACATCCTCTTCGATGTCTTCTTCCTCGATGGTGTCAGCGTAAATAATCATGCTCTTGCGGGGCTGACCATACTTCTTGATGATATTTTCCAACTCCCTGATGATGATCGCCTTGATCTTCTTGCTGCTGCCGAGGATAGACTCCAGCTCGGCAATATCCTTCTCCAACTGCTGTATATCGGCGGTGTGCTTGAGGATGTACTCCCGATTGAGATGCCGCAGCTTGATCTCCGCCACATACTCCGCTTGGATATTGTCGATCTCAAACCCTTCCATCAGGTTGGGCACGACCTGACTCTCTTCTTCCGTCTGACGGATGATGCGGATCGCCTTGTCGATGTCGAGCAGGATCTTCTCCAAGCCACGCAGCAGGTGCAGGCGATCCTTCTTCTTGTGCAGATCAAAATATGTCCGGCGTTTCACGCACTCAATACGGAACGCCGACCACTCATTGAGCAGTTCACGGACACCGAGTACTTTCGGCGTACCCGCAATCAGGACGTTGAAGTTACAAGAAAAACTGTCCTCCAGCGGCGTCATCTTGTAGAGCTTCTGCATCAGCTTTTCGGGGTTGGTTTGCCGTTTCAGGTCGATGGTGATTTTCAGACCGTCAATACCTGTCTCGTCACGGATGTCGGAAATCTCACGAATCTTGCCCTGTTTCACAAGGTCAATGACCTTTTCGATGATCGCTTCACTGGTGGTCGTCTGCGGGATACTCAAGATGTCGATGCAGTTGGCGTACTGATCGTATGTGTAGCGTCCTCTCATACGGATACTGCCCCGTCCCGTGCGGTACACATTCTCAATCACCTGCTTGTCGTAAATGATTTGAGCACCGCCGATAAAATCGGGAGCCAACAGGGTGGAGGTGATGTCAAAATCAGGGTCTTTCAAAAGACCGATGGTCGTGCGGCAGACCTCCTCCAGATTAAATGAGCAGATCGAACTGGCCATACCGACCGCAATACCTGTGTTGGCGTTGACCAGAACAGACGGAAACGCCGCCGGCAAAAGGGACGGTTCTTTAAGCGTGTTGTCATAGTTGTCGACAAAATCCACCGTGTCCTTGTCGATGTCCCCGAACAGCTCCGCACAGATCGGGTCGAGCTTCGCTTCGGTATAACGTGACGCCGCCCACGCCATATCACGGCTGTAAGACTTGCCGAAGTTGCCCTTCGAGTCCACAAAAGGGTGCAGCAGAGCTTCGTATCCCCGACTCAATCGTACCATTGTATCATAGATGGCCGCATCACCATGCGGATTCAGTTTCATGGTTTGTCCGACAATATTGGCGGATTTGGTGCGGGTGCTGCCGAGCAGTCCCATCTTGTACATCGTGTACAGCAGCTTGCGGTGAGACGGTTTGAAGCCATCAATCTCCGGTATCGCACGGGAAAGAATGATACTCATCGCATAGGGCATGAAGTTCTCCTGCAGCGTATGAGCGATCTTCTCCTCTACCACTTCACCGGCACCCGCTATATATCCCTGTATCTTCGGTGCCGCTGCACCGCCGGTACTCTTCTTCTTTTTAGCCATATTTCCTCCTTGCACAGTGCCTGTGCTCTCAACTCCGGTGCGTGACCGCACTCAACAATTCCGCTGCCGCTCCCTACAACTACCAAACCCACGAAGATTAACTATACTACCTGCTCCACCACAAGTTGGTGAGTGTCGCTTTGTTCTCGTCATACGATACTTCGGTTCCGTAGTCGAGCATTCATCGTGGCGTGTACAAGCAGCGTTTCCAGCGGCACTATTTTCTTTCCCTTCGGGATAGAGAGGTTCTCCACACACATGATTCACTCTTCTCTATTCTTTGAGCTGCCGCAGGCAGCGTTTCCGCATCTCAACGTGCGGAATGCCGTCTTCCAGAAACACGTCAGAAGTGACGGCAAAGCCTTCTTTTTGATAGAAGCCAATGGCGTACTGCTGGGCTTCGAGATAGAGTTCCTCCGCGTTAAGAACGTTTTCCGCAGTCAGTACGCCTTCGTGCAGGATACGCCTGCCCAGACCACAGCCCCGTTCGGTCGTGACAATACGACCAAGCTGTGCCGTATGTGGTTCGTCCGGCTTATGAAAGACACGCAGGCACGCTGCTACTGAACCATCCTCCCGACAGATAAACAGGTGAAGGCTGTCATAATCCTTGCCGTCCATGTCCAGATAGGGACAATTCTGTTCGACCACAAAAACATCCTGACGGGCTTTCAGGATCTCATACAATTCCCGAAGCGTCAGTTCGTCAAAATGCTTGCACCGCACTTCATAATCGGTCATCAGCTCCCTCTCCTTCCTGTTTCTTTAGGACACGTCCAGATTATCAATGTAGCGGTAGCCATTCTCGACAATAAAATCCCGTCTGTCGCCCAGACTGTCACCTAACAGGACGTCAAACATCGCCGAAGTCTTGGCTGCGTCATCGGGCATGATCTTAATGAGCCGTCTGGTCGCCGGATTCATCGTCGTGAGACTCATCATATCCGGCTCGTTTTCACCGAGTCCTTTGGAACGCTGGATCGTGAACTTCTGTTCTCCGATCTCCCGAATGAACTGCTCCTTTTCGGCTTCGGTATAGGCGAAGTACACCCGTTCTTTGGTAGTGATCTCGTACAGCGGCGATTCCGCGATGAACACCTTGCCCTCTTTGATGAGTGTCGGCACCAGACGATAGATCATCGTCAGCAGCAGGGTACGGATATGGAAGCCGTCCACATCCGCATCGGTACAGAAGATGACCTTGTTCCAACGCAGTAAGTCAAGATCAAAGGACGACAAATCCTTGTTCGCTTTGGACTTGACTTCGACACCACAGCCCAGTACCTTGAGCAGATCGGTGATGATCTCGCTTTTGAAGATCTTGTCGTAGTCTGCTTTAAGGCAGTTGAGTATCTTGCCGCGGATGGGAATGATGGCCTGAAAATCGGGGTTTCGTGCTTGCTTACAAGCACCGAGAGCCGAATCACCCTCCACGATGAACAGCTCCCGTTCGGATTTATCTTTACTGCGGCAATCCACGAACTTGGCAACACGACCGGTCATATCCATCGAGCCTGCCAGTGTTTTTCGGATGTTCAGGCGGGTCTTTTCGGCACTTTCACGGCTGCGTTTGTTGATGAGCACCTGGTTGGCGATTTTGTCGGCGTCGAGTTTGTTCTCAATAAAATAGACTTCCAACTGGTGGCGGAGATATTCTGTCATGGCATCCTGAATGCCTTTATTGGTGATCGCTTTCTTGGTCTGGTTAGCATAGGAAGTCACATTCGAGAAGGACGAGATCACGATCACCAGACAGTCACGAACATCGTCAAAGCTGATGCGGCTTTCGCTCTTGTTGTATTTTCCGGTCTGCTTGAGATAGGCATCAATGGAGTAAAAAAACGCACTGCGTACCGCCTTTTCCGGAGCACCCCCGTTTTCCAGCCAACTGGAATTGTGGTAGTATTCCGCCGTGCTCACACGATTGGAAAACGCCAGAGCGATGTTGAACTTCGCTTTGTAAGGCGGCTTATCATCACGGTCGCTGACCATTCTTTCCGTCTGCCACGACTGTACCGTAGACAGGGCATCTTCTCCGACCAGTTCCCGCACATGATCGACAATACCATTGTCATAACAGAAGGTCGTCTCGCTGAACTGCCCATCCGGCTGTTCGGAACGGAACAAAAAATGCAGCCCGGCATTGACAATGGCCTGACGCTTGATGGTATCCACAAAGTAGTCATCCTCAATGGCAATATCGGTGAAGACTTCCAAGTCCGGTTTCCAGCGAATCTTCGTACCGGTTTTCTTGCCGGTATAGGCTTCCCGTTTCAGACCGCCGACATTTTCCCCTTTCTCAAAATGCAGGGTGAAGCGGGTACCGTCACGGCGAATCTCCACATCCATATATTCCGAAGAATACTGGGTGGAACAAAGTCCCAGACCGTTCAGTCCCAAGGAAAATTCGTAGCTTTCCGCTTCGATATTGTTGTACTTGCCGCCGGCATACAATTCGCAGAACACCAGTTCCCAATTGTAGCGTTCCTCGTTCTTGTTGTAATCCACCGGAATACCACGGCCAAAGTCCTCGATCTCTATGGAGTGGTCGGCGTATTTGGTCACGATGATCTCCCGTCCATACCCCTCACGGGCTTCGTCAATGGAGTTAGAAAGTATCTCAAAGACGGAATGCTGACAGCCTTCGATACCGTCCGAGCCGAAAATGACGGCAGGACGCTTTCGTACTCTGTCAGCACCTTTCAGAGAGGTAATGCTTTCGTTGCCATAGGTATTCTGTGCTGCTTTCTTTGCCAATACGATGTCATCTCCTCGTCTATATTCATCCTATGCTGACCGCTGCTTCCAATAGTCAGCCGGTATTATGTTGATGAACGCTGGCGTTCCAACTGGCTCACCACGCTCTTGAAATGGGACAGGACAAAGTCTTCAAACGTCTGTCCTGTGGGCTGCGGATATTCCAGTTCATGGCGGAAAAAGACCATCTCTCCGGTCATATCACCATGACACACCAGCATATAGCCGGAACAACAGCCGGAGTCGATAATTTGCAGCAGGCCGTTGTACGCCTGCGGATACATTTCATCGTAACCGCTCTCGTCCAATCCGTTCAGTGTCGTGTACCATTCTTCCCACTGTGCCGGCGTTAATGAACGGTTGACCAGCGGCGGTCTGTCCGCTAAAGAAAACGGCAGGGTCGCATAATCATCTTCCCCGCTGACCTTCATATAGTGGCAGAATGCGTTCTTATGGTCATAGTACCCTTCCCGTTCCGCCTGTTCCAGGGAGTAAATACCGTAATCGGGTCCCGCTCCGCCGTTGCCGACCTGTGTCAGAAAATCCACATAGCCCTGCGGCAGACGGATGCTGTGCCGTTTCTCAAAGTCTCTTACGGCGGACAGCGGCACGACCGAATTGAATTCATAGCGGTGTGTTGCCGCTCCGAACTGCCGGTATTCGGCATCCAGCTCCCTGGCACGGTCTACCAGCCGTATCAGCTCTACTGCGAACGGCGACATTTTCGGCAGATCACTCTCAACGATATGACGAATCCTGTCCAGACCGGTAATGTTCACACTGTCATCATCCGGATGAATGTACTCCAACCCTGTCACCGCAGGTTCCAACTCTGTATTATCGGATATTTTTCGGATTTTGTCAAGCCCGATGATCTCCACGTTCATTCTCTCCTTTCCGGCCACGGTCGGTGTGCTTTGTCTCTTCATATCAAACTTGCTCCCGGCACTGATGGAACCGCCATGTTCTGCGGCGGTGTTTATCCCTGCAAAGATTTGATCTTATCACGCAGATAAGCGGCGTGCTCAAATTCCAGCAGTTTAGCGGCCGCTTTCATTTCTTTCGTGAGCTGTTCGATGAGCTTTTCACGCTCGGCACGGGTCATTTTCTGTTTGGGTTTCTTGTCATCCTGCTGATGGGTCGAGATTTCGATGATGTCACTGACCTTCTTGGTGATGGTCTGCGGGATGATATGATGTTCCTCATTATACCGCTGCTGGATCGCACGGCGGCGTTCCGTTTCCACGATGGCCTTCTCCATTGAATCGGTCACGGCATCGGCGTACATAATGACCTGTCCGTCCGCATTACGGGCAGCACGCCCGATGATCTGTATGAGGGAACGCTCACTGCGGAGGAACCCTTCTTTGTCCGCATCCAGAATCGCCACAAGCGACACTTCGGGAATATCCAGTCCTTCCCGCAGAAGATTGATACCGACCAGCACGTCAAATTCGCCCAGCCGCAGGTCACGGATAATCTCCATTCTCTCCACGGTGTCGATATCGTGGTGCATATACCGCACCTTGATGCCGACCGTAGTGAGATAATCCGTCAAATCCTCCGCCATTCTTTTTGTCAGGGTCGTGACCAACACACGCTGTTTCTTCTCGATACGCTGGTTGATCTCCGAGATAAGGTCATCCATCTGTCCTTCGATAGGACGGACACTGACAGCAGGGTCAAGCAGTCCGGTCGGACGAATGACCTGTTCCGCTATCACGGCACTCTTCTCTTTTTCGAGGTCACCCGGAGTAGCACTGACAAACACCGCTTGATGGATTCTATCATAAAATTCGTCGAAGTTCAGGGGACGGTTATCATACGCAGACGGCAGGCGGAAACCAAACTCCACCAGATTTTCTTTGCGTCCCCGATCGCCGCCGTACATTCCCCGTACCTGCGGCAAGGTAACGTGCGACTCATCCACAAACAACAAATAGTCCTCCGGAAAGTAATTCAGCAAGGTATAAGGGGCTTCACCCGGCTTACGGCCGGACAGAACACGGGAATAGTTCTCGATGCCTTTGCAGAAACCGATCTCCCGCAGCATTTCAATATCGTACTTGGTACGCTGTTGGATGCGTTCGGCCTCCAGCAGTTTGCCCCGATCGGTGAAAAACTTCACCCGCTGTTCCATCTCCTGTTCGATTTCCTGCACGGCACTTTCGACTTTTTCACGGGGCACGATATAGTGTGAAGCGGGATAGATGGCCGCATGACGTACCGTTCCCTTGACTTCGCCGGTCACAGGATTGACCTCGGCGATGCGGTCGATCTCATCGCCAAAAAACTCCACCCGAATGATGGTGTCGGACGAATACACCGGAAAAATTTCTACCACATCGCCCCGTACACGGAAGCGATTACGCGTGAAGTCGATGTCGTTGCGTTCATACTGCAGCTCCACCAGTTTGGACAACAGTTCGTCACGGGACTTTTCCATACCGGGACGCAGGGAGATCACCATGTTCCGGTAGTCGATCGGGTTGCCGAGTGAATAGATACAGGACACGCTCGACACGATGATGACATCCCGCCGTTCGGACAGAGCAAGGGTGGCAGAGTGACGCAGCTTGTCGATCTCGTCATTGATGGCACTGTCCTTTTCAATGTAGGTGTCCGTGGTGGGAACATACGCTTCCGGCTGGTAGTAGTCATAGTAGGAAACGAAGTATTCCACCGCATTTTCAGGAAAAAACTCCTTGAACTCGGCACAAAGCTGTGCCGCCAATGTTTTGTTGTGTGCCAATACGAGGGTCGGACGGTTCAGACGGGCGATGATATTCGCCATGGTAAAGGTCTTACCCGAACCGGTAACCCCCAAGAGGGTCTGTTCTTTATGACCAGCCCGCAGACTTTGCACAAGCGTTTCGATGGCCTGCGGCTGATCCCCTGTCGGACGATAGTCCGACACTAACTTGAAGCTATCCATTGACCACACTTCCTTTCGGCGGCGTACTGCCGCTGTCGATTCCGCTGTCGTTCCAGACGACTTGCCGGACGCACAAACACAGGGCGATACAGCCCATCCCGCCATAAGGCGGTGTGTGTCACTCTATCATCGTCACCTGTCACTTCCGCTGCGGAGAAAAACATCCTTCAGCATACGGCTGCAGGTTCTCACGAACCAACACAATATACAACAATACGCCAAGAAAGCAGCCCGGCAGCATCCCCACTGGGTTCGCTGCTGACTGCCGGAAAACCAAATACACAGCAAAGGGACTCCGCTGTTACAGCACTCGCTTTTTGCGGAGCAGGGAACCCTTGGGAATGGGCGTATCCGTAACAGCGGTAAGCTTTTGCATGGCGTGAGGAGCCACGGCAACTTCTTCACCGTCCTCGTTTTTCATTGCCGGTACCGTCCAAAGGAACGGAATCCCACTGGGCGGCAGAATGTCGAGCGTATCACCCACAAAGAAACGGTTGCGCTGCGTCAGATAGGCCGTCCCATCACGGTAGTCATCACACACCGCTACCACTTCATATTGGCGGATATAACCGCCGTCTTTGGTATTCTGACCGGGTTCAGTACCATAGAAGAAGCCTGTGTTGTAGGCACGGTGACTGACTTTTTCCAGTTCCTCACGAATCCATGGAGCCAGCGACCACTGTTCGCCTTGTGCATAGTAGTCATCCAAGGCATGGCGGTAGGCATTTGTGACGACTGCTACATAATAAGCTGCTTTGGCTCTGCCCTCAATCTTGAGACTCTTGACACCGGCTTTCAGCACATCGTCCAGATGTTCGATCATGCACAGGTCACGAGAGTTATACAGGAAGGTGCCTCCCTCTTCTTCCCTTATTGGGAAATATTGTCCTTCCCGATGTTCTTCATACAGATAGTACTTCCAACGACAAGGCTGGGCACAGTCACCTCGGTTCGCATCACGTCCCGTCAGGTAGCTGGAGATCAAGCAGCGTCCGGAAAAGGAAACACACATACTGCCGTGTACAAATACCTCCAGCTCCAGACGAGGGTCAGTTTTAGCACGGATACCGGCGATGTCCTCCAGCGTCAGTTCCCGTGCCAACACCACACGGGAAGCTCCCATATCATAGAGCATTTGAGCCGTCTGATAGTTCACTACACCGGCCTGTGTCGAAACATGGCGTTCCAGTTTCGGAGCGTATTGAGCCGCCAATGCCATCACGCCGAGGTCGGCAATGATGAGGGCATCTGCTCCACAAGCCGCTACTGCTTCCAAAAACGCCGGCATTCGCTCGATTTCCTCGTTGCGGGGCAGCGTGTTGCAGGTCACATAAACCTTCACACCCTTGTCATGAGCCTCCTGTACGGCCGTTTGGAGCGTATCGAAGTCAAAGTTGGTCGGTGCACTCCGCATACCGAATTGCTGACCGGCCAGATAAATCGCATCTGCCCCGAAGGTCAGTGCTTGGTCAAAACATTCCTTATCCCCTGCGGGAGCCAACAGTTCACCTTTCATACGATCACCTATTGTGCAAAAATTCCGGTCAGCGATCATGCCCTATATCCGTGGGACTTTTCCTCTGTAAATGTAAACGGACACACGGCGGTCTGCCTGACCTTTGATACAATTGTTTCCATTATAGCATCCTCGACAAGAGAATGCAACGATAATTATAGGGGGAAAACGCTGCTTTCATGGCGTTTTTGGGACAATCAAAACAGACGTTACCTCTCGTGCCTTCCCGCAGCGAGCCGATCCACTTCACAACCATGTGACTTTCATTCCATCCCACATATTGGCGGTCACTTTTTACGAGGCCGCTCACGAACCGTAATGTGACCGAAACTCCGGCTGTTGACCAACTCTCTCCAGCGGATACAAACAGCAGAAGGGAATGTCTCACCTAAATCGCTTTTGCTGACCCTGCCGATTTTTAACAGGGTTTCCTTCATAAATCACACAAAAAATTCGATCTTTTTTTGATAAAAAGGTTGCATTTTGTTTTCGTTTTGTGTAAAATGTATATAGTAGCTTTTGACAGTGTGTTAATTTTATCAAGTTTCGGAGTGGCACAACGAAAATCATCAAATAAAGTGAGGGAATTACTATGTCAAACAGACTTTTTCAGGGTGTTATCCATCAGATGAGGGACACCATTGACCGCACCATCGGTGTAATCGACGAAACCTCTGTGGTCATCGCCTGCAGCGAATTAGGTAAGATCGGTGAGGTCAACGAGCATATTACCTCTGAGATGCTGACCTCCACTTCTCCTTTTGTGCTGAACGGTTACACCTACCGTTCATTCGGCAACAAGCCCAGAGGTGAATACGCTGTTTTTGTCGCCGGCAACGACTATGCCGCCCAAAAATATGCGGCCATTCTGGCCATCTCATTGGGCAGTATCAAACAGTATTATGACGAAAAATATGACCGCGGCAACTTCATCAAGAACGTCATCCTCGACAATATCCTGCCGGGTGACATCTACCTGAAATCCAGAGAGCTGCGTTTCAATGCCGACGTGACGAGAGTGTGTTTCCTGATCAAGATCTCCTCCAAGACGGATATTTCCGCCTATGACGTGATACAGAACCTCTTCCCCGACAAATCCAAGGACTTTGTCATCAATATCAACGAGACGGACATCGCTCTCGTAAAGGAAATTCGCACCGACATCGACTCCAAAGACCTCGAAAAACTTGCCAGTTCCATTGTCGATACCATGTCCGGTGAGTTCTATACCCACTGTGTCATCGGCATCGGTACACCCGTCACCGGTATCAAGGATCTGGCTCGTTCCTTCAAAGAAGCACAGGTTGCTCTGGAAGTCGGTAAAGTCTTCGATACCGAACGCACCATCATCAGTTATGATAATCTGGGTATCGCCCGTCTGGTCTATCAGCTGCCAACCACCCTGTGCGATATGTTCCTGAAGGAAGTCTTCAAAAAAGGCTCCATCGAATCCCTCGATCAGGAGACACTCTTCACCATTCAGCGATTCTTTGAGAATAACCTGAACGTCTCCGAGACGTCTCGTAAGCTCTTTGTCCATAGAAACACACTGGTATATCGTCTGGAAAAAATCAAGAAACTGACCGGTCTTGACCTCCGTGAGTTTGAAGATGCCATCGTCTTCAAGGTAGCTTTGATGGTCAAGAAGTACCTCTCCTCCAACCCCATCAAGTATTGATGAGCCATTGGATAAACCGTAAGATCAAACGGGCATTCGCACGCACAGAGCGTAGTGGGTGCCCGTTTTTTTGCTTGCCCGGTTACCTCCATAGACGGACACACGGCATCGGTATGTGACCGTCACGGCGACAAAAAAGGTCCCGATTCTCGCTTGACCGGCGGAAAATCATCTCCTTTCCCCATTGTTTCGATAGAACACAGGGTGAGGTCGATCGTGAACTACCCATTGTCTAAAGCCAATGGGCTTCCTGCTTCATCGTCCTCGTAACCTACTAACTCCACAGGCGTAACAGGCGTAAATTCGGGCTGAACCGTCCCTACTCGTTATTTATCAGGCTAAAAGCCTTAATCCTTCCGAAAGAATATTTTTTGCAGCATTGACATCTCTGTCATGAATTGTCTGGCAGTTTGGGCATAACCATTCCCGAACAGATAAGTCTTTTGTTTCGGGATTTTTATACCCACAGCACGAACATAGTTGACTGCTTGGGAAAAATGTATCTATCTTCTGATAAATACGACCATTCCACTGTGCTTTATAGGCAAGCTGTCTCGTAAATTCATACCATGACACATCTGCAACGGATTTTGCCAAATGATGATTCTTCATCATGCTCTGTACTTGTAAATTTTCTGTCACTATCACTTGGTTATCGCTGACAATTTTCAGAGAAATTTTGTGCAGATAATCTTTTCTGATATTGGCTATTTTCTCATGGCATTTTGCAATTTTCGTCCTTACCTTATGATAATTACTGCTGCCTTTTTTCTTGTGTGCCAACTGACGCTGTAGTTTTATCAGCAGTTTTTCATATTTCCGTAATGTTTTTGGATTTTCGTACTTATCTCCGTCAGAAGTAATGCAGAACTCC
>CACZZU010000002.1 GCA_902785765.1 uncultured Ruminococcus sp. | reverse complement strand
ATGTTGGGACGCTGTCCCAAACCCTGCCAAGGGGCTTCTCGCCCCTTGTAACCCTCGGCAGGGACGCAGTCCCTGCACCCGTCATAGAAAACTTGAATACGCTCTGCCACAAAACACCGAAGTTCTGATGTTATTATTTTGGACTGCTATAAGTAAAGCTGTTGGCAGAAAAAGACTTCCCCTCATTCATCAAAAGACACCCGCCGAACAGAGGTGCCTTCTCTGTTTACGGCGGGTGCCTTTCTTTAGCGGAGCGGATGATGCTTTTTTCCTGTGGCTATCCCTACTTCATGACAAATGTTCTTTGAGAAGCTGACGGGCTTTTGACAGGCGGCTTTTGACAGTGCCTTCGGGGATACGCAGAATGTCTTTGATCTCCTTGACGGAGAAGTCTTCGAGGTAGAACAATACCAACGGCTGACGAAACTTTTCCGGCAGTCTGGACAAGGCTTCCCGTATCTCAAACGAGGTCGTATTTTCTTCTGCGGGAATATCTTCCGTCAGTTCCGTGTGGCGTTGACGGAAACGGAACTGACGGTGACAGGCATTGATAAGAATACGCACCAGCCATGTTTTGAAGTATTCCTCCTGCTTCAAAGAAGACAGTTTTTCGTAGGCGGTGAGGATGGCCGTTTGCACGGCGTCCTCACAGTCGGATTCGTTTTTCAGCATGGACATCGACACACGATAAAGCGTCGGTTCACTCGCCAGTACCAGCTCGGTAAAGCGTTCTTTTGTCATGGTATCATTCACCTCCTGTTCTCCGGTCAATTCAGCGGCACGATAATGCCCGATGCGGTTTCTGTGTTGTCATTGACGGTCATTACTGCCAGAACAGCTTCATCCTTGACACCTTCATCTGCGATGATGCCGAAGTGCAGTATCACTGTCTCTCCCTTTTGGGCGGGAACCGGGTCGTTGCTCATCAGAGAGGTGCCGTAGACCAGTTCGATCTCTCCCTCACCGTTCTGGAGGTAATAGGTACCGTTACTCGTCAGACAAAAGGCACGGAAGGACATCACACGATAAAGGTCATCTACCTCCTGCTCCGCCGTCACCTCTGCCGTGACCATGTAGAAATGGCGCCGGTAGGTCTTTTCGTAGGTATGGGCAAGTGAGCTGATACCGTCGCCGGGGCGGTCGACCATGCTGACCGTATAGGTCGATACGAGCTGGTCGTTCCGGTCGAAGTATTTGTCATGCAGGTTGGCGGCTTCACCGGCGTTCAGGAAATCGCTTCTGTCCAGACCGACAGCGTTATCCTGTTCGGTAACGGAAACGGTCTTGATGGTCACCTTCTTTTCTTCGCCGTCCAAACCGGCAACAACAGCCTGAGAAGCGGTACCGACAGGAACCGTTGTGGTCTTGGCGGTATCCAGACGACCGCCATTCATGAGGTCTTGTTCAAAGGAATAGTCACTGACAGGCGTACGGTGTCGGATGGGCGTGGGTGTTTCGGTGTCTCCGTCAGACGGTTCAAGGTGCAATCCCTCCAGTACCCGGAGCATTTCGTCATAGTTCGGGGCAAAATAGATGCCGCCCAGACGAACCCCTTCAAATGTCAAACGCACAACAGCGCTGTCTTCTTCAAAGTATTCCGTGATAACATAGCGGACTTCTTCGCTGCCTTCCGAAGACTTCTGGGTGGAAATGAGTGTCTTGTGACCGTTGAAGGTCTTTTCCTCACTTCTGACCACGAAGGTTTCTGTCTGATGATAGTCCTCGGCTTCATACACCATCGCATAGAAGTGCCAGCCATCGCTGTACCGCTTGCCATCAGGATAGCAGGAATAGCCACCGCTGCTGCCTTCCAGCACATAGCCCTCCGGCAGATAGTCCGTCTTGATAGCCCAGTGGCTGCTGCGGACAGCAATATCCTGAACAGGTGTGATGTTGCCGGTCGTGACGGATACGCCATACTGTCCGACAGGCTCATGGATTAGCCCGAACAGATTCGTTGCCGCCGCCGCCACGGCAGTTGTCGCAACGATGGCAGCCGCTGCTCCGAAAATCACCAGACGCTTGGTATGGATACGGCGGGTTTTTACCGCAGCGGTATCGTCCAGATGGTACAGGCTGTTCATCACTGCATGGTGAAAAGAAGGGGTCGGTTCGCCATAGGCTTTTTTCAGTGTCTCTTTCATCGTGATCGCTCCTTTTATTATCGCATGGTCATTTGTGTGATCGTTCTTAACAGACGGATAACACATTCCCGGGAAGCAGCAACATCTTGAAGTGTTTCTGCGTGTGTGTCCGTTCAACCTGTTTCGTATATTAGAGCCATGAACCAGCAGATCGGTTCACGCCGTTAACACACTTTTTCCGGCAGAGGAAGATTTTCCCTTTATTCAACAAAAAGCAGCGGCTAAACAGTTGCTTTTTGTTATATCCGACAAAAAACGACCCAAATCTGTCTCTCGCTGGTCTTTTTGGTTGTATGCCCGTGAAAATCGTGCTATAATGAGGTCACAAACCACAAAAGAAAGAAGGAGTCCTCCATGAAATATGCTCCCCTCAAGGTGTTAACCGTCTTACTTGCCGTTTCTTTGCTGACACTGACAGCTGTCGGCTGCGGTCAACGTAACCAAAGCGGCACTGTCTCTTCCGATACCCCTTTGGCGGTATCCGAAGTCTCCAATAAAGAAAGATCCGCCGCTTCTGACCCTTCCCATCCGTCTTCCGCACCAGACCATCCGGTTTCTGCCGAAGACAGTGCTTCTTCACCGGAAGAATCTTCGACCGTTTCCGAACCCGCTTCTTTAGTGTCTGACCGTGAAACATCAGACACTTCCGTTACTTCTGATACGTCTGATACGTCCGATCAGATCAGCACGGACGAACCGTCTGTTACAGAATCTTCTGCCGAAGAAAGCACAGAACCGTCCGAAGAGCCTATTGATATTGCTGCGGTCGCTGTGGGCAATTGGTCAATGGCGGACGGCGTCAACCACATCAATCTCACCCTGCATGAAGACGGTACCGTGATCGCAGAAATCAGCGGCATGATGGATCATCCTATCGGTTCTTGGCGTGTAGAGGATGAACAGGTCATCGTCACCCTGTTGGAAACGCCGTCTGCCTATTGCTACGAAAATGACCACCTCATCTCCGTTGAAAACCCAAATGAGGTTTACGAGCGTGGGACAGTGCCTATTGACAAGCCGGAAGAGTCACAGGCAACAACGACCATTGATCCAGAGACACTGAAGAACATCGTTTCCGGCGACTGGACAATGACAAATGACGAGGGATACACCAACCTCACGCTTGCCGAAGACGGCGTTGTGACTGCTGAATTGAGCGGTCTGTCCGACAGCATCATCGGCTCATGGCGGGTGGACGGTTCCTCTGTTATTCTCACGCTCTCCGGTGCCGATGCCGTTTACGACTATGTAGGCGATATGCTGCTCAACCACGAAGACCCTTCCGAAGGCTTCTATCGGGGCACAACCGTTGCAGAAGGCTGACCCGTCCGCAAAACACTGTGACCACGAGGATGTTTCTTCGCTGCCTTCTCTTGTCTCATATCCCATTTCTATCACACGATGAAAAACGCTTCGCTCTTGCCTGTCTGACAGGCTTGGGCGAAGCGTTTCTTTTGGAGTGTTATATGACCGTCCGTTCGCAATAGACGAGAAGACACAAACCTGTCCGGCTGTGTGTGGTTTCTCCGTCCCTGTCCACGCTTTACGAATGATCGTTGGAGTCTCCGAGAATCTGTTCCAGTTGGAGGATGATCTCACTGAAATAACGAGGCGGTATGGTTTCCAGCGGCAAGGCTTTTTGGTCATCCGCTTCTTCGTAGACATAGCTGCCGTGACGAATGGCACCCGGACGGTAGAACCGCAAGTTCTCGATGGTGACATCATCGTTCTCCACGGCAATATAGGTACCGCTGAAATGCAGTTCGGCAGCATTTCCTAAAAGAGTGACAGTGCCGTTGTCCGACTTCTGCCGTTCGGTCACGTCTTCTCGGTAGAACACATAGAAGACACCACCGTCTTGTGCAGAGCCTTTGCTCCAACCTAATTTAGTGGCTCTGCCCATGAGCGTCAGGGCGTTGATGGTACGGCCATGGTAGCGGGTCAGGTCAAGCTGTCCCTTCTCTTCCTCGTTCACCGCATACAGCGGTCTGTCCAGTTGAGCGAAGGGCTGTGTGATCTCATAATCGCCGAGCTGCTCCTGCCATGCGGAGATGGTATCGGCATCCAGTTCGATGGGGTGCACCAAACCGATACGGACTTGTTCGGGCAGGATATACTCGTCTTCGTCTACGGTATTGAAAGTACCGTCCTCCATATAGCGGAAGGTCTGCACTCCCTCTTCGCCATACGCTGCCCAGATCAGTCCGATGGCAAAACTGTGCATGACGGGGTTCTTGACAAACAGCGTCTCCCATGCGGTCTTGCTCCAGCGTCTATCCGCCAGAAGTGCCGTTTCCAGACGCACCTTTTGCATAGCGACTACCGTTTTGAGGTTCTTTTTCAGTGCTTTGAAATCAGCGTGGGACGCTTGGGCGAGGGTTTCATCGTCCTTCTTCCCGGGAGCCGGCAAGGTTTTCAGCGGCTTGTCGTTCTCGTCAAAAATTTCCAGCGTCAGGGTCGGTGACAGATAGACTTTGAATTGACGGGAACCATAGTCAAAGATACGCTGCCGCTGCTCGTCAAAGCCGAGGTCGGGGACAATACGGTCGCCCAGTTCATCCGCTGTGATGCCGAGTGCTTCGGCCGCACCGGTCATGGCTTCGAGTGCTGCGTTCCTGACCTGCTTGTGCTTGAACTTGTGGGCAAGGTGATCGACTGTCATCAAGGCAAAGGAACTGCCGTTAAGTGCCATCGCACGCACCGCTTCGGCCGCCATCGCTCCACGCATATTTTCTGCCCAATCCTTGACACAGCGAAGGGCTTCTTCAATCATCACATCGCCGCCATGGATCACGGCGTAGTACAACGCCCATTTCGTTTTGGATTCCGCTCCGGCGGCGTACCAGCGAGAGAAAATTTCAGCAGCATAACGGTGCAGCTCGTCTTCGTTCAATTCAGCGGCCAAAATAAAGGCCTGGTCGTTCCTCCCAACGGTCGGCATCGTACTGTAACACAGAATCAGGGCTTGGAGGTACTTCTCATCAGCAGGCTGTCCGTTGTTGAAATGAACGATCGGCAGCGGAACGGTATAGAGCCACGACAGCTTGCGGTTCCGACCGCCTTTATGCAGGTCTTCCACAATCGACAGCGGCGATACGGCCGCTCCGCCGTTTTCGCTGACGGTTACGGCGGAAGATGTGCTGAGCAGATTGCGTATCTTGTCGGCCAGTTTGATGCTCTTTTCACTATCGGCGGCTTTTTCCAGTATAGCACGGTAATGCTCGACACCCCACAAAGCAAAAATGTCAACAGCGGTTTCTCTCACGGATTGCTTTTTGGCAGACAGCAGGGCCGTCACGTCCGGTTCGTAGTGTTTGTACTGTCCCAACAGGACAATTGCCATGCGGCGTACCTCCTTGGAGCCATCACCGCACAACGCCAGCAGGCGTTCTTTGTTTTTGTCGTTGGTATTCGTCCGGTCAAGATAGCGGGCATAGCAGCAGCGGGTCAGAGGCGACCAATTCACATAAGCAGCGGCATAAGCAGCATCCTGACGATCGGCATTTTCTGCCATCAGGGACACGGCGGTATCCTTCACCAACTCGAGAGCAGCATCCCAATAGGCGATATTCTCGCAGACCATCTCAAACACCTCGACACGATCCGCCAGCGGCACGTTCTGCCGCAGCATGGCTCCGAAGATTCGCCGCACTTCCGTATCCTGCGGTGTCTTGCCCCGCAGACTATCAACCAAAAAGTACCGCAGACTGCCTTTGTGCGGGAGTGCCTTATATGCCACAAAGCGGTCAAACAGAGCCGGATACACCGACAAGGTTTTCATCATCATATCGTCATGGTGGAACCGCTTGTAGTCTGTTGTGCTGTTCTGCAAAGTCGAACGCAGCGGTTCGAGTACCGTTAAGTCCGCTTCTCCGGACAGGTAGTCTCGTATCGCACGCAGACTCTCTTGCTGGAAGTTCATGGCCTCCTGTGCCGTGTCTCCTTGAGAATAGTCCTGTACCTTCTGGGAGATTTGTCCACGGAAGTTCAGCATCTCACGATGAATAAGTGCCTTCATCAAGTCCTGTTCCGGTGAAAGGTGGTACTGTTCGATAGCATCGGGGGCATACTCCTGCAGCAATCGGTACAGGTCGCTGTAAAAGTCGAAGCAATATCCGTAGCGGTCAGACACACCGACTGGATCGGTCGATGTCATCAGGGTCACATATTCCTGCGGATAGGCCTTTGCCAACTGTCCCAACAGGCAGAGAGAATTGACCGCCTGTGTGCGGTTGCCCGGAGAAGGGGTCAGGAAGGCATCCGAACCGACCGCACAGTGCAGTCCCCGCTTGATGAGTTTCGGCACGGTCACACGCTTGGCTTGCACCGAACGATCAGCAGCCACCATCAGGGTTTGAATATGAGCGGCAAAATAGTCGGTGGGCACCCATCGTACCATGCCGTTGATAATACGATCGAAATCATACGCCAGCCGTGCTTGAAGGCGTTCCTGTATGGCGGTGCTGTGATCCTTGGCAAGAAACAGCATGATGACGAGGTTTTCCAGTTCATCGGTATATTGTGCACCGGTTTCCTTCTCCTTTTGCAGCAGACAGCGGCACATTTCGTCCTGTTCCTCTGCGGTGAAGTCTCCAATACCGCTGTAAGCTAACGCCAAGGCGTACAGGCTGGTCTTTGCCAAAGAGTTTTGTTCCCGACAATAGCGACCCGCTTCATAAAGATCACGGGGCGATCGTTGGGCAGCCGTCACCATACTGTCGCTGAACGGAAGTTTGCGGGCATTCATACCGTAGGCGGTCAGTGCCAACATCCGGTACTGCACCGCCGGTATCCCATAGCGGCGTTCAAAGGCATGGTGTACCCGTCTCAACTCATCGGTATCCTGACCGGTAAAATAACCGCTGTAAAACAGAAAACGGAACAATCCGTTGCCGAAAGCAGCATCCAGAAACAGGATATAGCGGTCCGTGCAGTCGTAGGACTTCTCACGGGAAAACTTCTGCATCTCACCAAACAGGCGGATGGACGGTGCCCAATTGGTGTTGCTGGAAGATTGTGTTTCCCGATAAGTGACACCCTCCAGCAGTGACAGGTCGATGGGCTGCGAAAAGTCAAAAAACTGCTGGGCGATCGCTCTGTTCTCTCCCTTGATGCCGATGTCATCCAGAGAGGACAGGATCTTTTCCTGCAGGTCATTGTTCTGACCTTGGTTGAGTAGGTTCATGGTCGTTCATCCTTTCCTTTATGTATCTGTGCACTGCCATACGCTGTCTTCTTCGTGCGGATAGAGAGCATCGATCGCACAACCTATTTCCGTTTGCCGGATACCCGTTTGCAGATAGGTATCCATGCGGCTGAGCCGATGAATGATGGCGGTGCTGTCTCGCTGATAGGTATGGTTCTGGGCGGACAAATCATCCGCCAGTTGGCGGAATTGTTCTGCCAGAAACGTCAATCCGGACTGTTCACATTCTTCGGCACTGTCCCGCAGAGAATCGTACAGCGTGAAGGTATGAAGACCGCACTGTATCATGTCACAAAGCTGTTCCCGATATTCACGGAACAGCGACAAGAAATAGCGGCAGGACGGATCGCCCCGATGCGGCGTATCTTTTGGCACGATAGGACGGGGCGGTGTGATCGTATCAAATACGGCAATCGGGTAGATGCGGCACACACCATCTTTGATCGCCGCATTCCCGAAGATCACATAAGGTTTCTCGGGGTGCTGCTGCATCTGCTGACCGACCAACGCCAATTGATCGAAAAAAGCCTGACGCTGGCTGTGGTAGCGGGCTTCTATCGCCAAACGCTGTCCGTAGGCATCCTCTGCCACAATGGTGTGTGTCTGGGTGATCTCTCGGAACGAAGACGAAATACAGCGTTCCGGCAAGAGCATGACAAGGTTCTCGCCGTCTGTCGGTTCTCCTCCGAAGTGCTCTTCAATCAGACGGCGGAAGTCCGTGTAGATACGGTCATACACCGCTGGCTGGTTCAGGTTCGGTCGGGACAACTGCATCGCCTTGGTCTCGTTGGACGAAGACAGACGAATCCCTGATACCTTCGGCAGGAGCAGCCGCAGTTCTGACTGCATCAAGATACTGCACGGACCATACAGCCCCCACGGGGCATTGGCACGGGCAGACGACCGGCTGTTTTCGTACATAGTCGGACGTATATCCGAAAACGTCACATACGGCAGTGCTGTGCGGTTCTCTCCCTTGTTCAGGAAGTAATACACCGTTCCCTGATAGCCGGTGAGGGACGTAAACGGCTGCTGTGCCAAGGGCACCAGCGTCATGGCTTCGGTGACATGATAGCTGTCCCGAAACGTACCTGCCAGCGTCTGAAGCTGCTGCGGGTCGGTTTCCTGCTGTAAACGGGTCAACAGACGATATGTGTGCATCATCAGGGCAAACAGACGGTCGGTATCAAACTCCGGCGAATGGGCGGTATAAGCTCCCAAACGGTTGCCTAGTTCCCGGAACAGGCGTTCTCCCTCTGGAAATTCGGCACTGTGGCAGAGTACCGCCAATGTTTCACTGGTCTCGTCCGCTTCTTCCGCCATGCGGACTAATCCATGGGAAAAAATACCCTCCAGAAAATCTATCCCTTGTGTCAGACAACGCCGCAGACGTTCCGTATCCGTGACGGCCGTTTTTTCTTCGGGCGGTGACAATTGAGCCAGCGTCAACACACCATGCGTTAGCTGCCATGCGGCAATCACCGCTGCCTTATGTCTGCACAGTTCCTTGCTGTGACAGGTACAGGCGGAATAGCCCAGCGGGGACAGAAGCTTGACGGTTACGTTCTCTTCCAGAATATCCGCCGTGATGACGGTCGAACCATCCATCACCGGCAGTACACCCGCCTTCGCTTTCTCCCAAAAAGCCGTATAGTACTGCTTTTTCATCGCCTTTTGCAGTTTGTCCAACGGCACAGCCGATAATTCCTGTGCCAGTTGTTCCGCTTTGGAAAGCGGTGCCGGTGGTGCCGCTGATACACCTGTCCCTTCGGATGAAAAGCGGTCTTCCTTTACCGGCACCGTACCGTTAGTTTCCTGTTTCGTTCCCGCTGTCACAGGCTTTTCCGCCGAAACAGCCGTTGCTTCCTGCTTGGAAGAGACGGTTTCCGCTGCATCCGATGTTGTTCCCGTCCCCCATTCCTGCCGCAGCCACAAGATTGCCGTTACAATATGCCGGCAAATCGTTCGGGACGGACAGGCACAACTGCTCTTCACCAACGGTACCCGAAGAACACACTGTGTGTTGTCGACCGTTATGTCAGCGGTCGTGTCGATAAAGCCGCTCCTGACATCGGCAGCTGATAAGTCCTTGTACGCTCTTTTGACAATGCCCTTGTTGCTGATGCCGACCAGATAGTCGTCATCGGCATGGGCGATCGCCTGTTTTAGTTCCTCCATCTCTTCCCTCCGCTCTCCATTGACATACTCTGCCGCTTCTTCATTCATCCGCAGCTGTTTCTCGCTTGGACGCCCTCTTCCCTTTCCGGTCAAAGCTTCCCGGCCATACTCGTTTCTCACGATTCATAGAGTCCTTGAAAGATGCGTCGGCATTTCCTCACTGGATCATCTGTCCGATATAATCGCCAAGCTGTTCGGGCGTCATCGCACCGACAAAGGCACCCATGTTGGCGAGCTTTTGCCCGAGGTGAACATCGTAGGCTGGATTAGCCTCGCGGTCAAGTGCTGTCAAGAAGGTCATGCGGCTGCCGCTGCCAATGATGTCGGCACACGTTTTCAGCAAGTATTGCGGGCTGCCGCCTTCATACAGATCGGTCACCACAACATAGATCGTATCATGCGGGTTGGTACACAGCGTTTCACAGTAGGACACCGCTTTGTGAATATTGGTGCCGCCGCCTAACTGTACACCCAACAGCACTTCCACAGGATCATCGGCATAGCCGCTGAGATCGACCACTTCGGTATCGAAGATCACCAATCGTGTGTCAATCATCGGCAATTTGGCGAAAATGCCTGCCATGACAGCACTGTAAATCACGCTGTCCAACATCGAACCGCTTTCGTCCACAGCAATAATGACCCGCCACTTATTGCAGCGTTTCGTGCGGCTGCTGAAGCACACTTCCTGCAAGACTAACCGCTTGCCGTCACGGTCATAGTGCTTGAGGTTGCGGCGGATCGTCTTCTTCACATCCAGATTGCGGATGGAACGCACCTGACTGGGCATCTGGCGGTTCAGCTTGCCCAGCAGAGAGCGTTTCAGCTCACTTTTGAGCTTTTCGGTCAGTTCATCGACCACTTGTTGGATCAGTCGGCGTGCCTCCGCCAGTACATCACTTTTCATCAGATGCTTGAACTGCAGGACAGTCTTCAGCAGCTCCATGTTTGGCTGCATCTTGCGGAGGACTTTTTTGTCTGTCAGCAATTCGGTCAGTCCGAAGTGATCGAGTGCCTGTTTCTCCAGAATCTCTACGGTACGCTGCGGAAACAGCGTGCGGACTTTCTCGATCCATTCCGCCACCATCGGCATCGACTCACCGGCACCGCCTGAACGTTCCTCCCGCCGCAGGGTGTCGCCGTATTCTTTGTCATAGAGGAAGTCCAACGTATCCTCCATGCTCTGATACAAGCCGATCTTCTGTTCGTTCCCGTGAAAGTCAATGTGTCCGCCCGCATTCCTTCCGAGAATCAGCCGCCATTGGTTCAGGGTTTCCTGATCGTGCCTCTCGTTCATCTTCTCACCTCATTTGTGCCAAAATCGACTCTTCCAGAAGCCGGCCAGCGGTATATACCTCCTGACGGATACGGAAAGTCTCCCGCACTTCTTCAGGACGAATGCCATAAAGAGCAGCGACTGACGCAGCGATACGGTCAACCTCATACGGCGAAAAATAGCTGAACGCCAACCGCATTTCCGGCAGGACTTCCATAAATTCTTCGGTCGTGAAGCTGTGCAGCAAGCGATCGGTGATTCTGATGAACTCATCACCGACCAACACAATATCCCGTGCCGTAGCAAACAAGCCACGCAGAAAAGCAGCTCCCTGCTTTTGCAGCTCTTTTGTGCCGGACAGATACGCTGCCACCATCTGGCGGATGGGCTGCCGGAAGGAACTGTCACCGCCATAAAGCAGCCCCAGCACCGCACCACACACAGATGGACAAGGGTCTTGGGCCTGCGTCATGCGGATGAATGCATCCCGCAGCATTTCGCCGTATTCCGGCGGAAGATGAATACCGGACGTGTCCTCTTCTCCTGAAATCAGACTGAACAGCAGGCGGCACAGGCGGATACACTCGTCTGCCCGATCATCGGTAACGTGGATCATCGCCGGCAGCATAACAACGGCTCGCAGAAAACAAGACTGCAAAAAACGATCCGTCTCCTGGCAGCTCTCATCATACAATACCTGCAAACCGTGTAACATCTGGAAGTAATACAGCCCTTGTCCAAGAGAGAAAAAATCACCGTCCGACAGAAGGATGTCTTCCATTCTATCCGAGAAACCATCCGTCGCAGAGAGTCCCATCAGAAAACACTCCACATACAGTTTGGCCGCCTCACCGCACTTTTGTACGTCCCGTAACCGGCGGAGCGACAACACCGTGCAGGCTTCTTCGATGGTGCCGCCATAGGCACTGGCATCAATGAGGGCGGCATCGACCTCTGCACTGCGTTTATATGCCCATTGTTCCCGCACACGGCTGCGGTCTTTGCCGCTGAGAGGATCGGCTCCTTTGAGTCGGCGGGCAAAACTGGTCTCCAGAAAACCGGTTCGGTAAAACAAACGGCTCAACGCACGGTGCGTTGGTTTTGAGAAGACCTCCAGCTCGCTCTTCTGCTCGGTCACACTTCCGACCTTTAGCTTGAAGTGTTTCGCCTGCTTTTCAAAGTCCTGTACAAGAGGAACTTTTTCGGCACTGTCACACAGCCGTCCGATCGCCTGACCGGCAGCAATTTTTCCCAACAGCCGCAGTGGAACGGCAGACGCTTCATTGACTTCCCCTTTGATAAAACAACTGCGGACGCTGTCGTACAGTTCATACAAACCTTCGGAGCGTTTATCCCGCAGAGCCGCTAACCCCCGCAGCATAGTGACTGCCGAAGAAATGTCTGACATCGTGACTAACATCTTCTCCTTGGTGCAGGCCTTGGCACACTGTAACAGCGTATGCAGTACCGTGGACGGATAAGCCTGCTGTGGATCTTCTTCCGTCAGGATACCCTCCCAGACACGGTCGTAGAAATAAGGGTGCTGCATACCGGCAGAATAGCCGCTCAGGGCATCAGCCGCTTCAAAGGAATAGGTCATGGCATACACATCCTGTACCTTCTCTGAAAAGGTATGCAGACGGTACTTCTGTGGACGGACGGCACCGGTCAGCAGTTGGTACAGTCCGTAGGAATGGAACCCGCCCGTCACGACCAACACACGCCGATGTGTCTTGGCGGCTTGTCGAATATTGTCCGCCATGAAACTTTCCCGTACCAGACAGCCGTCCGTGAGCATTTCGTCTGCCGGTGTCTGACAGCGGGTAATGTAACAGTAGGTGTACATACGGCGGATGTATTCTTCCGTGTGGATCGACAGGGCATCTATCTCGAAGTATTTCTCCCAAAATTCCTCGAAACTGCGGACACCCGCCTTCTCACACAGGGCGGAAAAATAACGGCTCTCCGCCAGATAATGTTCATCGCTGTAAGCACTGATCTCCTGTTTGCTGCGAAGCCCCTTTTCCGCAGCGGTATGGATAAGAATGTCACCATAGGGCAGGTCGATAAAGCTGCTGTCGATGTGGTGCTGACGGGCATAACACAATGCCTGATACTCCGGCGAAGTACGCAGGAACGGATAGTAGCACTTGTAGTCATCGCCTTCCTCGCTGACATATTTGGCGGTGTCTTTGTAGAAATAGTAAAACGCCACCGGCGGCACCGTGCCGCTGTCTGTCAGCACCGGCAAGAGCTTATTCGCCGTTTGAGGACCTTCTACCAGAATGCAGTCCGGTTCATAGGCGGTCAGCACTTTCTGCAAATGATAGCAGCAGCCCGGACTATGGTGCCGCACCGGAAAATACAGAATCGGCTGCTGGGTGTCAAAGGGCATCAGCGGAGGTATTTCCGTGCCGTATAAAATTCCTTCCATCGTCCTCCCACCTTTTCCGCTCGCTGTTTAACTACCGTGTTGAAGTAGCTTTTCAGCTTGTCGAGATCGTCTTTGCTGTCCTTGCACACAGCGTTGGTCAGATTTTGCGTCAGATCCTCCATGCTTAAATCCGGATACTCATAGTACCATGCGTTGGAGAGTGTCTGATAGTAAACCGACACCGCTTCAGCCGTACTCATGACCGCCGAAGGACGCTCGACTTTGACACCGATGTCGGAAATCCCCTCCCGCAGTTCGTGATAGGTCGTCGCCAACAGTTCAGCTACATCGGTATCTACCGGCATACCGATGCGGTCCGCTGCGGCACTTTCCGCCACTTCGTTCAGAATGATCTGCTTCTCCAGACGCACATCCCGTACCGGTTCTACTGTCTCGAAATTGAAGCGGCGTTTGAGGGCGGAAGACATCTCATTCACGCCCTTGTCACGAATATTTGCCGTACCGATGACGTTAAAGCCCGGTCGGGCAAACAGCAGCCCTTCGTCTTCCAGTTCCGGTACGTTCAGTACCTTATCACTCATCACCGAGATAAGACTGTCCTGTATTTCAGCAGGTGTACGGGTGATCTCTTCAAAACGGGTGATGATCCCCTTGGACATACCAACATACAGCGGTGACGGTACCAACGCCTCTTGCGTGGGTCCTTTCGCCAGCAGAAGGGCGTAGTTCCAGCTATACTTGATCATATCTTCGGTCGTTCCGGCCGTGCCCTGTACCGTGTTGGTGCTGATGCCGCTGATAGCGGCCGACAGCAATTCGGAGAGCATCGTTTTGGCTGTACCCGGTTCACCAACCAGCATCAGTCCGCGACTGCCTGCCAACGTAATGATACAGCGTTCTACCAAGGCATCGTTCCCAAAAAATTTTTTGCGGATCGTCACTTCGTGACCATCCTTTGTTTTCAATGGCCGTGCAGCTCCTAAAATAAATGTTCGGACAGCCTTGGGCGACAGTACCCAGTTTTCAGGCTTACGACCGGTATCCTGATCGGCCAATGCCTGTAATTCTTCCCGATAGCGGACTTCCATCGGCGATTTAATCCATTGTTGTGCCATGCTTCTTCTCTCCTATCACATATCCTCTCCCGTCTGGCACGGGTTCTGTTCCTATTATATCGAACCCTCCCATTCAATGCAAGACCCATTTCACTTTCCAGCCGGCAGTGTACTAAATGTTCCCCACGATCCTGTCATTCTGCGGATACGCAAAACGTCCTCGACAGGCAGTCGGAAGGGCATGGATGCCTTTCCCGACCGATACCCATCGGGGACGTTTCTTTTTCATTCACAAGAAAGTCTTCATCTGGTCGTTGTCATCTTCTCTTGTCATGCACCTTTCACTAACTCGCCTGTCCAAGTCAAGATACCGCCAAATTCGACCACATGGGTGTACCCCATGGCAGACAGTTTGGCGGCGGCTTCTTTACTGCGGCGGCCGCTGCGGCAGTACACCAGAATCAACTGTTCCTTATCGGGCAGCACCGATGAGCCTTCTTCCCAGACGTTTTCATTTGGCAAACACACCGCCCGCGGAATATGCCCTTCGGTATATTCTGCCAGCGTGCGAACGTCCAACAGCACATAGCCGCTCTCTTCCTCCAAGATGCGGGAGGCTTCTTCCTGTGTGATCTGCTGATAACCGAGTGACAAGGAAGCAGTCCCCTCCCCGTCAGCGATACTGTCTGTGCGGGCAGAACCTTCCTCCGTTGGTAAAGATGCCGAAGTCGTTTCACGCTCCGACACCGTCTGTTCTGCGGTGCGGCTCTCCACCACACTCTCCGTCACATGACGGTGCTGTCCCTGACAGGCTGTGCACGACAACAACAGCAGTCCGGCTGCCAGCCACTTCCATCGTTTTCTGTTCACGCTCTTTTTCACTCCTTCGCTTCATATTCTGCGATAATTGAGAAGGTTCCCGGAAGCATCCGAGCACCATCCTTTTCTTCTTCCCCTGCCCTTATAGAACGGTGTGCTGATACGGTCATCTCCTGTTCTTCCTGCCGTCTATGGCAGCTTTTGTCACGCCACAAACCATCTCCACGAAAGGACACTGTACAGCGGCAGGAAAGGCAGCAGGATCGGTGTCTTATCGTGATAGGCACGGTAGGCGGCATCGTGACCATAGGTGCGGTTCTGACGCCTTTCCAGCCGTCTCGCACCGCTGAACATCACATAGACAATGCCAAGATAGCCGAGGATGGCCAACAGCCATTGTCCTGCTCCCTGGTAGATACCAATACCGCCTGCGAAAATACCTGTCCAGAAAAGCAGCTCCCCGAAATAGTTAGGGCAGCGAACCAACCGGTACAGACCGGTGTCCACAAAACGCTGTGGGTTCCTGCGTTTAGCGACCGTCTTTTGATGATCGGCCAGTGCTTCGATGAGCAGACCGACCACGCTGATACAGGTGCCGATCAGGAACAGCACATCATCTTCCCCGCCAGAAGACCACTGACGAAACACCAGCGGACACGTCTGACAGAGATACAACAGCGAAACAGGGATCCAGATCGCACACTTTGCCCAAAAGGATATTTCCTGTCCGGTTTTGAGTTCCGGATTGATCTTGCGGTGATAGCTGTCGCTTTTGATCTCACGCAGCAGCAAATAACCGCCCAGACGGACTCCGTAAACGATCAACAAAACGGATGTCAAAAGGGACAGAACCGTCATGTGCGACCCATATACGACCAGCAGTGTCACACCAATTCCCATCACCGAAAAACCGTAACCGATCGAGAAAAACCACACATACTGTCGGAATCCGATACTGCTGATGAGCAGGGCAACGGCTAACAGCACCAAAAGCATGAGCAAAACCTCCTTGGTGACTTAACAAGTTATCATGTCAGGACAAACGGAGCCACACAGAAACATTCAAACATTCGCTTCGTGATGATATTTCGAGCAGATTTCCGCAAGATACAACAAGGGTCATCGTTTTTAACGATGACCCTCTTGGCAGGATAGAGCCGCAAAAGACGCTCCGCCGCTGCGTGTGGTGTTCACCATGCCGATGGCACACCGTTCAGCAGCACACTCGTTCATGTATAACCGTCAAACATCAGCCGCTCACACGGTAACATCACGCGGCAGTCTTATCGGTGGTGCGGATGGTGATGGACTCGATGACCGGCTGTTGATCGGCAGGAATCGTGCCGTTATTATCCGTCGGCTTGGCATCACGGCAAATCGCATCCACGATCTCAATGCCTTCGGTAACATAGCCGAAGGCGGCATAAAGACCATCCAGACTGCTGACGGCGTTGTCCGATTGTACGATGAAGAACTGTGAGCTGGCACTGTTCATGTCATAGCCGCCTCTGGCCATAGAAATCGCACCTCTGGTGTGGGACAGCGGGTTGTTGTAGCCGTTGGCACTGAACTCACCGTAGATGTTGTGTTCGGAACCGCCGTAGCCGTTGCCCTGGGGATCACCGCCCTGCATCATAAAGCCTTCCATGATGCGGTGGAAGGTCAGGCCGTTGTAGAAACCGGACTGCGTCAGATAAACGAAGTTCTTGGTCGTGATAGGAGCGGCTTCATAGTCCAATTTGACGATGATCTTGCCGTAATCTTTGATTTGGATGTCTGCGTAGTAATCCTTGGTGGTGTCGATCACGACAGAATCCATATAAGCGGTCGAGGGCTTGTCAGCCGTATCACTTTCTTGAATGACACCGGACGTGGTGGATGTGTCGGTGAAAGAAACTGTGTCATCGCTGCTGACAGCAGAAACTTCACTCGCAGCAGTGCTGGTGGTTGTGGTGGTGGGGGTAGAAGTGTCATCTTTCTTGCCGACATTCTGGACAATTGCCAAAATGATCAGGAAGACGGCGATCACCGCCAACAGGATACCTGTCACGATGAGAATGATCTTTCCCTCGTTGCTGGGCTTTGGTTCAGTGGGTTTCTTTTTGATCTTTCTGGGCATGGGTTCATGTTCCTTTCTGTGTAAAAATTGGTTGCGTCCCCATTATACCATACCCTTGTCAGTTTTTCAACAGTGGTATACACCGCCGCACGGAAATCAATTTTGACCGGTCAGTTACAGGGGGAACCCCTTTCCTAAAACCGCTGAATGTTTGTAAGAAATATCTGCAAAAACAGCGTCCCAAAATTGAATCACACCCGCAAGGGCATTTCTTTTAACTGCACAAGCCACTCACTCCGCCATACAGCAGATATGACACATTTTTTCAGTCAATTCTGCCACCCTTTTCTGAAAGATGCCGTATGCTCTGCTCCATCCCCTCACGAACCTCATGTTCTTTCTGCTCCTGCTTTCCTTATGGGATTGTTCTTGTCCTTCACCACTATCCTTATGCCAGCACCAGTCCGTTCATGCTTGGTGGGAGTGTATCTGCCCATAATCAAGGATACCTGCGTCCTTCAAGATACTTTCGTTCCCATAGCGGATCACGGTGGTGCTTGTTGACAGGACAGCCACTGTGCAGGTCGTCGGCCATTTCTATGATAACCTCCAACAGTTCGAGGTCGGTCTTCCATTTTGGGTCAATGGCTTCACTGCCTGACAAAGCCCCCAAAATGTTACCGGTAACCGCACCGGTAGAGTCACTGTCACCTCTATGATTAACAGAAGCGATCATGCCCGCCGAGAAATCCTCTTGGTACCGTAAAGCACAATAAAGAGCGATCGCCAACGTCTCTTCGGCTACCCAACCTTCGCCCAGAAGGTGTATATTATCCAAATCACTGTCTGTGTTTTCGGAAAGCGTGATCGCCTGTTCAATCTTCTCCGATAGTATCGGCAGATAGGGGTCATTGGCAAACAGCCTTTCGGCTGTTTCTTTGGCTTCGGTCACGATGGCTTTGAGCGTCATCGTCTTCTGCGGATACACTATGCGATGGAGGATATGTGTCAGCACAGCAGCCGGCATATAGCCGAGAGAATGACTATGCGTGATGGCGGCAAGCTGTGCTCCTTCGAGATCAAGTATCTCGATGTTGGCACGGGGATAAGCCAGTGCCAGCGGAGCAACACGCATCACACCGCCACAACCTTTGCTGCTGTTTTGACGGTGCAGAAGATAGTCGTCTATTCGTTCCGGATGCTCCCGTTGGGCTTGCAGAGCTGACAAGCAAGTGTTGCCCGGTGCCCGAAGGTCATACAATTCCGGCACATCCAACAGCCATGAAACGCCAAAGCGTTTTTCCTGCCGCTGCTGTTGTGCAGTGGAATAGGAAAATTCCTGCGTCAGCAGCCAATCTTGATAGGCCTCTGCTACTGCATTTCTCGGATAGCCGGTCAATTCCCGCATGGCTCTGTGCGTATCGCTGACCAAAATACCATTGGCCGTGAAAAGCGTCATCTGGGTATCGTCCGAAATATATGCCTTTCCGGTTCCTGCCTCCAACTCATACGATGTGATACCGTTGGTGCCATAGTGCGAGAAGATCTGTCCTTCCCCCCAAAACTCAATGGCATAACCAAGAGCATCGCCTGCTGCTCCGCCTATCAAACAGCCTCGTATCCGATCGAGGGCCTTGTCCGAGCGGTTCGCTTCCGCCGATTGTAGCGATTCCTGACGCTCTTTGTCACGATGGAAATGGCTGTCGGTAAAATTCCGGCGGAACTCTTTGAAGTTGTATTGCTCACGGGTACCATCCAGTACGGCAAATTCGATGCAGCGGAAGAGGTCTTTTTCCTTGCGTCCATTGTAGTCGAGGTCTTTCAACGCCTTATAGAACAGATCAGACATCACACGGGCATCGTTGCGAAAAGCACCGCAGCCCCATGCCCCAAGGACAAGGTGTCTATACCCAAGATATGCCACACATTTTAACATATCAGTCACACGTTCGTACACCATGCGTTCATATTCCGCCTGCGTTTTTCCTTCATAGCCAAAACGCAGGCACGGTGCCGCAAACGTCAGCACAGACACAATCTGTGTTTCATCCAGCAGTTGTCCATGAACGTCCTTGATAATTTCCACCTGTGGGGTGATCATTAACGCTCCGGTACTGAGCATTGTATGCTGTGCGGCATTGTACGCATAGTATCGTCTGGCCTCCGGACTCTCCAACGAATGAAGGAGAGAACTTCTTCGGCACAAGTCCTCCTCCTGTGCCCTGGCTCCCCTGCGTACACCGCCGCCGGGATGGACAGGGTTCGCTAAATTCAGCACCAATAGGTCGGTATCCGCCATCGTGCATAGCCGTTGCTGAGCCAACAGCTCCATCGCCAGTGTGAACGAGTCTTTGTTCTCGCAGCCATAACAACAGCCTCCTTCCGTCACGAACGGCGGCTGAAAATCGCTGCGGCAAGCGTTTTGTTTCACTTCTTCCGGCAGAAATACAAGCGTCTCCTTCCTCTTTTCCGCCGACAGCTTCAACGGCACTCGCTTGGCTCCTTTTTTGTACCAGCCCTGCTCCAATATCTTCAGGGTATCTTCCAGCACGGTGATCTCTACACTTCTGTCTCTCATGTGGCTTCTCCTTCATTTTTTTCTTCAGGGACACATCCCTTTTTCCATTCCTGTGCCGCCAAAACAGGCATAGATGCCGATATAGACACACTCCCTCTTGTTTCCTCCTATCAGGAACAGGCACTTCTGCACCACTCGCCGTTCTTCTTGTGCGAACACTTTCCGTCTGTAAAAGTACCTCTCGCCGCCAAAAGCCGTAAATGATTTTTAGATGCACCCCAAGAGCACAAAAAAAGTCCCGACAGATCATCCTGCCGGGACACAACATACAATCGGTCATGGAACGAAACAAGTGATTACCTTCCCATCGGACTCATTCCTTTTCGTGAAGTGAAACAAGTGACTGTTTACGCTACCATCGGACTCATTCCTATCTGTCAGTAAAATCGTTGTCTCGAAAAATCCGCAAACGCGAATCGCATTACCGTAAATATCACATGGGACTCAATCCTTTTCGTGAATCTGTATGTAAAGACTGCTGTCAGTCTGATCCTATCTTATACAGAAACGCATCCGGCAGAAGATCAATACACCCACTGCCTCGGACACAGCGGCAACGCTGTCCTTAATACTCTGCTCAAATGGCAGACCATTCTGTCTGCCCACAGGATACCGAACGATCATCAATATCATGCGAAGCTCCCTGCACAAGACGGAGAAAACAATATGTTCAGCCTTTTCGACACCCTTTCCTTTCTATCGAAAGGACTATCCCCGCGTGTCAGCGGTTACGACAACCAACGAATTAACCGCCGCTGTCCTCTATTCAATTGTGAGTTTGTGTCAAACGCCCTTGCTGTTATACTGCAACACACTACCGAAACTAACAGCGTGACCGTCATCGTCAGGCGGCTTCATGCGATTCAGAGACACCCCAGAACTCACAGCCCAAAACAGCTTCGTTATAGTCGCTTTCCACGCAACGCACCCAACTGTGGCAGAAAGCTGAACCTATCAACCGAGTGGCTCTTATCTCGTCTCATCCTCGATGAAGGCATCACATCCGGAGACGTGATGAAAAGTTTGACTAACGGGTTCCAGTTCGCCCATCGGAGCTAGCCTCCCTTCATGGATTTGATACAGAGAAGCAGATCGCTAAACTCGATCCTAAAGCATTACCCTTGGTACTTTGCTTGCCCTCTCTTTATCTTGTATTCATTATACCATATCTTTCGGAAATGTCAATAGTTTTTTTGAACTTTTTTGAAAAAAATTATACGGAAGATGGCAGGAAACTGGCAGACCTTCCGCTGTTTTGCCTTATTGTGCCCACTGCTCCAGAACAGTACAAGGGTTTCTGCTCTGCCCGACCTCTCCACAGACTGTCACCATCGCACTTCGTCGAGTGAGGTTTCCAACATATTGTCGCTACGCTCGCGGAATAAATTCCTCACACGGTCAGGCACCTTCTTGCTGTCTCATCCGGATACATCCGTTCGGGATACAACTTGACAGGAAAGTGTCTGTACCTGTTTTGACCACGGAAGTCAAGATTTCAGCAGAAAAACCTCTTCATCGGCGGACGGCACTTCATGAACAGCTCACCGGATACCGCACCACGCAAACCACCCTCCTCCAATAACTGACAGCAATTCCTAGAAACCCACTTCTCAAGGTATTGACTTCCACAAAAGAATACGATAGAATAGAAACCGTAAATCCATACAGAAAGGAACGTGTTCTTCGATGAGTGTTTTGAACGAAGACGATTACTCCCCTGACCTGATTTCGCTGCTGGACGATGACGGCAACGAATATGAGTTTGAAATCATGGACGAGATCGACTACAAGAACGGTCACTACTATGTTCTAATGCCCTTGTTTGACCTGCCGGAAGAAGAGATCGTGTCCGAAAGCACTTACGTCATTCTGGAAGCGGTTGAGGATGAAGACGGCAATCCCCAGTTAGCCGAGCTGGAAGACCCCGAACTGACCGAAGAGATCGATGCTATCTATCAGTTAAACCGTGAAGATGCCTTCGGCGGCAAAAAATAATTCTGAAGAATCTGCATTTTCCTCTTGATTTTTTTGAAGAGATGTACTATAATAAGTTTAACAAAAGAAATTTGTTTTGTTAAAAATTTCTGCCCAATACGTTCTATGTGTCTATTTAACCCTACAACTTTTTAATCGGGAGTTTCTCTCCTGCGGTGGACTTCAGACCTCCCGCCTTGTGCGGACGAAGGGAGTATGAAACCGTAGGGAAAACACCCACCTGCTGACTACTCGTAGGCAGGTTATTTCAGACGCAAACGGTTGGGTGGATTTTTTTATGGGGTCGAACCCCTATTTTTTTGTGTTTTTTGACAAAAACACATGAAGTGTTACAATATTGTAGTTGAAAAACAAGGCGGAACCCTCTATAATGGAAAGAAGAAGTGTGTTAAAAAAGTGCCTATTCCACTGAACAAAGAGGCGAAATTATGTCGAGTAAGAAAAGAAACCTTATCCTGACGATCATTGTGCTGGGACTGATCCTGGCCGTAGCCGCTGTGCTGATATTGATCACACTGAATATGCAGAAAAAGATCGAAACATCCGATCCTACCCTGACGGCCGATCAGGTCGTGACGGGTGTCATCCGCAAGATGAACTACACGAACCTTTCTCCCATCTCCGCAGAAAATATTTCCCGCTACTATGAAATACCGACCGATTCCATATCGGATTCAGCCATGTATATCTCCGGCAAATCCGGCACGGAAGTTGAGGTGACCTGTTTCCGCCTGCAAAGCGATACCGCACGGGAACCATTGATGCACGCTGTCAACGAATACTTGGAGGACAAAGGCGTGAGTCCCCAGACCGCCGTCTCGCAAGTCATCAACGCCAAAGTAGCGACCCACCTTCCCTACATCTTTGTTGCTGTAGCACAGGACAGCGAATCCGCCGTCAAAGCTTTTGAAACGGTGCTGAATGACAGCCTAAAAAATGAGGCGGATACCGCTTCACAGATAAAATAACCTCGGAAAGTCCATACTTTCCGAGGTTATTTTTACAGCCAATGGAACTAACTCGCCGCATAGGGGTGCACCATCAACAGACCGATCACATGATTGATGTAGGTCGGTTTCGTTACCGGACTGCCGTAAAAAAGCTGTGTATGCGGCAAGCGGAGCGAGGTGCCGGACGGGAGCGTGGTCACTTCCTCTTCCATTCCCTCCATTAAGAAGCGGCAGTAATAAGTGGAATGGTGAAGTTCAAACGCATTTCCACCGCTCTCAACCGTATAACAGTACAAGAGCATCGTGTGCAGCGGATCGCTGATGTCTTGTGTCAAGTCATACCGACCTTCACACGACGCATAACAAGTATCACCACCCACATACTTCTCGCTGCCGATAGAAGAGTAGGAAGCAAGCCCTCCCTCTTTGTAATAGATACGACCGCCCCAAAGCCGTTCGCCGGTTCTCAATACCTCTTGTCCGGCATCGACAAACCCTTTGGGTGTCAGATAGACCTCCAGTGCCCTCCCTTCCGGCAATTCGTCAACATACTCCACCACACGGGTCGTACCATTCATGACTGACACAGAACGTCCCATCCTGCGAATACTGTTGAAGTTGTACTGTAAGTCAAACAGGAACAGCCCGTTGACGGGTCGGTCAAAAGTGATGTCAAAATTCACCAGACACAGCTTGTTGCCATCGTCCATCACATAGTACTGATACGTCGTGCTGATGCTCTTCATGTAAACACTGTTGTCCGTTTCAAGGTAACCGATCGGTCGCCCTAATCCAACGCCGGTATATATTCCTTCACCATCCTCCATGTAAACACAAACAGGAGACTCCGTGACACCCTGATATACAGCCACATGAGGGTGAACGTCATCACTGTGCAAGGTAAAGGTTCGATTGTCACCACGATAGTAGTCCGTGACGGTGACAGACGGTTTTTTCATGGAGGGCACTTCCACTTTTGTCTCGACAACAGACGTCAGTCTCGGGAACAGCAGCACCCCCGCCACGACCAATACAGCCGCTACGACCAACAGCCACACGGCTGTTGGTTTTTTATGAGAAGGAGGCTTCTGCGGCGTTCCCGTGACAGGTATCGTATGGGGCGGCAGAAGATCAGAAAAGTAAGCGGCTGCTCGTTCAGCCGCCTGCTTGTCAAGATAATCTTGGACGGCAAATTCACAGTACGGACAGTACACAACAAAATCGCTCACCAATTGTCCGCACTGCGGACAAGGCAGCAGATTCAGGTGCCGTTCAACTGCTTCTTCCATCGGAAAATCATCCATCGGCACACCAGCAGCAGGAGCAGCATCCATCGCAGCGACTGCTTGCTGTGAACGATATTCCTGAACGGGAAAATCGCAGGACGGACAATGCTTCACAAAGTCGCTCACTGGCTGCCCGCATTGCGGACAAGGAAGTTGATGCAGACGTCCGTTCGGCTCCTCCATGGAAGCACCCTCCAACGGTACCGCATCGGCCGCGTCCGCCGTTATGGAGGCAGTATTGGGCTGTGCGAGATACACTTGAAGGTCAAAATCACAGTGCGGACAACGCTTCACAAAGTCGTACACTGGCTGCCCGCAGTGCGGACAATACAGTTGTTTCATACGCTGCCTCCCTTTCTCCGCTGGCTTGTCTGCGGAATATTTTGATACGGTCAACGGAAGTGTCTCCCTGCCGGTATGTATTGTCCACACCGGCACCTTCCTTTGAAACAAACAAACCGAACAGTCGGAAATGAATCGGAAAAGAAAAACTCCCCGATGAGCCGCATCGGGGAATCTTTTGAGCACTGAGGAAACGGTAATGATGCGTTTAGCGGATCAGGCTCTTGCCGTCCATCTCTTCGGGCTGTGACAGTCCCAGCAGTTGGAGCATCGTCGGAGCGATGTCTGCCAGACGACCGCCATCACGCAATACACATGGATGGTTGACCACACAGAACGGCACCAAGTTGGTGGTGTGAGCGGTGAAAGGAGAACCGTCCTCTTCGATCATCTTATCGGCATTGCCGTGGTCAGCGGTAATCAGAGCGATACCGTCCATTTGCGTGATCGCATGAACCACCTGTCCGACACAATCGTCCACTGCCTCTACGGCCTTCACAGCCGCATCGAACACACCGGTATGACCAACCATATCACAGTTGGCGAAGTTGAGGATGATGACGTCATACTTGCCGCTCTCGATACGTTCGACCGCATTTTTCGTGACCTCATAGGCACTCATTTCAGGCTGGAGATCGTAGGTGGCCACCTTCGGAGACGGGATCAGGCATCTGTCCTCTCCATCGGATACTTTTTCCACACCGCCGTTGAAGAAGAACGTAACATGAGCGTACTTCTCGGTTTCGGCAATACGCAGTTGTGTCAGTCCCTTGGAAGAAATATAATCGCCAAAGGTGTTGACGAGGGACTGCGGCTTGAAAGCGACCTCTACGTTCGGCATGGTCGCATCATACTGCGTCATGCAGACGTAGGTCAGCGGGAAGAAACCGTTGCGGCGTTCAAACCCATTGAAGTCCGGATCCACGAAGGTGCGGGTGATCTCTCTGGCACGGTCGGGACGGAAATTGCAGAAAATCACAGAGTCACCGGATTTGATCGTGGCGTTTTCGGCACATACAATCGGTACCACAAACTCATCGGTCACACCGTTGGCGTAAGAATCCGCAATCGCCTGTATGGGGTCATCCGCTTTTACGCCTTCCCCATACACCAAAGCGGCATAGGCTTTTTCGACTCTGTCCCAGTTGGTGTCACGATCCATCGCATAGTAGCGGCCTGCTACGGTTGCGATTTTGCCGACACCGATCTCTTCCAGTTTGGCTTTGGCTTCTGCCATATAATCCTTCGCACTGGAGGGCGGCACATCACGTCCGTCCAGAAAAGCATGAAGGAAGACGTTCTTCACGCCCATCTTTTTTGCCATCTCTACAATACCGTAGATGTGGGTGATATGGCTGTGAACACCGCCGGGCGAAAGCAGCCCCATCAAGTGCAGGGCTTTGCCGTCTTCGGCTGCATTCTTCATCGCCTTCACCAGCACTTCGTTATCATAAACGGTACCGTCCTTGATGGCTTTGCTGATTCTTGTCAATTCCTGATAGACCACACGACCGGCACCCATGTTGGTGTGACCGACTTCGCTGTTGCCCATCTGACCATCCGGCAGACCAACATCCATACCGGATGCGGCGATCAGGGTGGTCGGGTTGGTCGAGAAGATTCTCTCCATGTTCGGCTTATTGGCCTCACGAATGGCGTTGCCAAAGTTCGTGCCAATACCAAAGCCGTCCAGAATCATCAATATCAAAGGCTTTTTCATAGGTCATGCCTCCTGCTTGTCAGCCATCAACCGTTGCTGGCGGCTTCCAACAATACGCCAAAATCGGCTGCTTTCAGCGAAGCACCACCGATCAGTCCGCCGTCTACGTCAGGCTGTGCGACCAGTTCGGCTGCGTTGCCGGGGTTCATAGAACCACCATACTGAATGGTCACCGCATCAGCCACTTCCTGACTGTACAGCTTCGCCAGTGTCGCACGGATGAAGGCACAAACCTCCTGTGCCTGTGCAGAGGTAGCCGTCTTGCCGGTACCGATCGCCCAAACCGGCTCGTAAGCGATAACGGTCTTCTTCACGTCTTCGGCAGAAACATCGTACAGATCGAGTTTGATCTGACGGGCAATAACTTCCTCGGTGATGTTGCACTCACGTTCCCAGAGCAATTCGCCCACGCAAACGATCGGCTTCAAGCCCGCTGCCAGAGCCGCCTTGGTTCTCTTGTTGACCGTTTCGTCTGTCTCACCGAAATACTGTCTTCTCTCACTGTGACCGATGATAACATACTCAACACCGATCTCGGTCAGCATATCAGCGGAAATTTCACCGGTATAGGCACCGCTCTTGGCGAAGTGCACGTTCTCGGCACCTACCTTGATGTTCGTACCTTTGGTCAGTTCCACAGCGGTCTCCAGATTGGTGTAAGGGACACAAATGATAACACCGCAGGTAGCCTTCGCGGCGATAGGCTTGAGTTCTTCGATCAGAGCCTTGGCTTCGGGGCGGGTCTTGTTCATCTTCCAGTTGCCGGCGATGATCGCCTGTCTGAGTTCTTTGTTCATCTTGATGATCTCCTTTATCTTTCAAAATCAAGCGGTCGTGAGCCGCTGAAAAAGGGGCAGGGCTTACACCCCACCCCTTCGTCCTTACGCTATGGTATTGTGTGCGGTTCCTGTCAGCAGCAGCCGATCAGTCCTTGTCGTTCAGGCAAGCGATACCGGGCAGCACCTTACCCTCAAGGAATTCCAGAGAAGCACCGCCGCCGGTGGAGATGTGTGTCATTCTATCGGCATAGCCCAGCTTCTCAACGGCCGCTGCGGAGTCACCGCCGCCGATAATAGAGATCGCACCGCTCTCGGCAACTGCTTTCGCAACAGCGATCGTACCCTGTGCGAAGTTTTCCCACTCGGAAACGCCCATCGGACCGTTCCATACAACGGTGCCGGCACCGTCCAGAGCCTTGGCAAACTTCTCTCTGGTCTTGGGACCAATATCCAGACCCATCCAGTCGTCTTCGATCTTGTCGGAGTCAACAATCTTGAAGGCAGCATCTGCCTTGTATTCCTGTGCTACAACGGTATCTTCCGGAATCAGGAAGTTCACGCCCTTATCCTTTGCCATCGCCATGATGTCCTTCGCCAGCTCAACTTTATCCAGTTCGCAGATAGAAGTACCGGTGGAGTAGCCCAGAGCCTTCATAAAGGTATAAGCCATACCGCCGCCGATGATGAGGGTGTCTACCTTATCCAGCAGGTTGGTGATAACACCGATCTTATCGGATACTTTCGCACCGCCGAGGATCGCTACGAAGGGTCTCTTCGGCTCCGTCAGAGCACCGCCCATGACAGAGATCTCCTTCTGGATCAGATAGCCGCAAACAGCCGGCAGATAATCAGCGACACCAGCCGTAGAAGCGTGTGCTCTATGAGCGGTACCGAACGCATCGTTCACATAAATTTCAGCCAGAGAAGCCAGCTGCTTGGAGAATTCGGGGTCATTCTTTTCCTCTTCCTTATGGAAACGAACGTTCTCGATGAGTTCTACCTCGCCGTCCTGCAGAGAAGCAGCGATGCTCTTGGCACTCTCACCAACCACGTCAGAAGCCATCTTTACTTCAAAGCCCAGAGCCTTGGAAAGGTAAGCCGCTACGGGAGCGAGAGAATATTTCATATTGAATTCGCCCTTCGGACGACCCAGATGTGAGCAGAGAATGACCTTGGCCTTGTGATCGACCAGATACTTGATGGTCTTCATGGCCTCATCAATACGCTTGGGGTCAGAAATGTTGCCCTCACCGTCAAACGGTACGTTGAAGTCGCAGCGAACAAGCACTTTCTTGCCGGCAACATCAATGTCCTCGACTGTCTTTTTGTTGAGATAGTTCATTTTCAAAACATCCTTTCAGATATTGTAAGCTATCGGCTGACAGCTCCCATGGCAGTTCACGACACCTGCCGTCACTTCCTATTTTATACCATTTCCTTGTGTTTTTCAATAGTAAACTGTCATTTCGCAAGAAAATTTATGAAAAGTTCATCGGTTCCCCGTATCAGTTCACCAATTCAGGGAACTTTTTGACAGCCTCCTCCATAGTGCCGTCAAAGATTACCTTGCCCTCTTGCAGGTAGATACAACGGGTGCAGAAGTCCTGAATATCCTTGCTGTGGCTGACGTAAAGCACCGTGACGTTTTGAGCGATCAGCTCGTTGATGCGATCCTTACACTTCTTCTTGAAGGTGGAATCACCTACACTCAACGCTTCGTCGATCACGAGAATGTCGGGGTTCGTATTGATGTTGATGGCAAAACCCAACCGTACCCGCATACCGGAGGAATATGTCCGCACCGGCTGGTCAATGTATTCGCCCAGATCAGCAAATTCAATGGCCTTGCGTTCAATTTCGTTGATCTCGGCATCCTTCAAGCCCAGTACATAGCACTTGAAACGGATATTCTCCCGTCCGGTCATATCCGCTGAAAAGCCTGCCGTCAATTCCAACAGAGCAGATACTCTGCCATTGACGTAAATTTCTCCGTCTGTCGGAAAGGCCACACCTGTGATCATCTTCAGCAAAGTAGACTTGCCCGCACCGTTGCGGCCAACGATCGCCACCGACTCTCCCTTCATAATGCGAAAGCTTACGCCGTCCAACGCCATGTGCTTTTTCAGCTTTTTGGAGCGGTAAAACAGGGCACCGAACTGCTCTCGGCTATTGCGATACAATGTATAAACCTTCGATACCTTATCGAAGCTGATGATCGGCTTCTGCTCTTCTATCACCGTATTGTTGGCGTTTTTTTCACTCATATCTGCCATTCCCTTCGCCGTGATTCGTTCATGCTAAAATCATACTGCGTTATCGCCCAAAAGTCAAGACACAACGACCGTTTGGCACGGAAATCAAGTTTGGTTGGGCAGTTACATGGGGAAAACCCTTTTCCAGCGGAAAGAGGGTTTTTCCCATGCCCCTTTCCTAAAACCGCTGCGTTTTTGTAAGAAATATTTACAAAAAACAGAGTTCCCCCCATTGGATCACTGTCCTTTCAGCTATCAGATCTTGAAAATTGATTTCCGTGACCGTTTGGTTATTATTCATCAAAGGGAACCGCTGCTGCTTTTGAGAAGCGTCTTTGTTCTTTCTGCTGCAAAAAATAGCGACCGGTCGTGAAGGAACAACTCATTGGCTGGTTCATTGAACGTTCATGCGAAAGTTTCCCATGTGTTCTCTCACAGAGTGGCAGGAGAAACAGATGCTTCTTCATGGCTGTCTGCATGACGGTCGGATACCTGTGAGAACAAACGAAGTGACCGCTTGAGTATCAGTACCGCCACCATAGCCGCTGCGATTTCCGCCAGCGGAAAGGTCAGCCACAGCATCCATGAATTACTCCCGTCAGGCACAATAACAAAGGTCAGCCCCCATGCCACCGGCAGAACCAACACCAACTGCCGCAGAAGAGAGATAATCAAGGAAGCCAATCCTTTGCTCAACGCTTGAAACACGCCTTGCAGAGACAAGCATACACCGGCGAAAAAGAGCCCCACGGAGATGATGCGGGTCGCACTCACGCAAAGTGTCTGTGTATGTCCCGACAGATCAAAAGCAGCACACAGCGGTTCCGCCAACACTTCCAACAGCAGTGTACCGGCTAGCATCAGGACGGAAGTATACCCCACCCCATACTTGATGCCGTCTTTGACACGCTGCCAGTCGTTCATGCCATAGCTGAACGATACGATCGGCGTGATCGTATCCCGCAGTCCGAAAGCGGCAAACAGGATGAACTGTTGTATCTTGTAGTACAGACCATAAGCCGTCACGAGTGCCGGATCAACGGCTCCGAAGATCAAGTTGATGCCATACGTCATCACAGACATCAGGGCTTGGGCGATAATCGCAGGCAAACCGATCTGGTAGATCAGCAGGATAATGTGTCCGTCCGGCTTGAGATACTGCCAACCGCTGCGAAAACTCTTGTTTGCCTTGAGGTGGAACAGCAACGCCAGTCCAAAAGAGGCGATCTGTCCGATCACGGTAGCTGTGGCAGCCCCTGCGATACCCATTGCCGGCAAACCTAACCAACCATAGATAAGAATCGGGTCAAGCACGATATTGATGACCGCACCGGATACCTGTGCGATGGTCGAATACATCGAAAGACCAACGGCCTGCAGCAGTTTTTC
>CACZZU010000001.1 GCA_902785765.1 uncultured Ruminococcus sp. | reverse complement strand
GGTCGTTTTTTATCGCTGCTGCCACACAAAAGAAAACATTCCTGCCGTTGTCCCTTCCACCACGCATGATGAGTGATTATGGAACAGGTCGATCTCCAGTGATCTTCTAGCCATAGACAGTGTTTTTGTCCAGGATGATAGGCATAAGCGGTCAGTGTATGGCAAAAGCCGATAGGCTGACAGCCATTTTCCTTCCATTTTTTCCATTCGGAACAACACTTGCCACAGAAAATATGGACAAAAAAGTATCCCAAAAGTGGACGGTTCGACGAAATTTCACGGATATTCCTACAAAATATCCGTTTTGCAGCAGATAATATGAACAAAATATGAACGACATTTTCGTCAGAAAAAAACAAGGAAACGTCTTGCAATAGGGCACATTTACTGGTATAATGTAAACGTATAAATATAAGGTGGAAAATGCCCTGTTGCGGCACAGGAGCATTGAAACAAAGGAGGCAATAACGGATGAAGAAACGAATGCGGCTAATGATTTCCCAACGAAACTCCAAAAAAGGTATGTCACTTGTCGAACTCGTGGTAGGTATTACGATCATCGTGGTTGTTTTTGGAGCTACCTTGAGTGCGATGATGAACAGCTTTGCGAACACCGTTTATAACGCCGATATGGACAAGACAGCGGTTGGTGCCAGCTCGGTGAATGAGTTGATGATGGAAGCGGCTGTCAAAAAGATGTTTTCCGGCGCGGATGATGTGAACGCTATGTTTACCAACGGTCAGCCGAATGACAGCAACACCGTTCATACCGCTGCTCTGACGGTCATCCCGGAAATGGAGTATGTTCTCCCTAATCAGTTCCCACAGGATGGTGTGGACAATCAGTATACGATTGTCACCGATGCGAAGAGCACAACAAGCCGACTCAGCAGCAGCAGTAGTATTAAAGGAATTACCATCCGAACGCTGGTGAGGGGTTCCAACGGTACGCTGTATAATGAATCGTTTGTAGCTTACACCATGCAGCCGCAGACTTGATAGGAGGGAATAGCGATATGAAGAAACTGCATTCCAAAAAGGGCTTGACGCTTGTTGAACTGGTTGTGACAGTTGCTATTCTCAGTATTGTGGCCGGTATGGGAACGGGCATCGTTGCCCAGGTTATCCGTAACTACGCTACGGCTGAAATAACGTCAACCGAACAGAGTACGGCATTGGATGTGGAATCCTTTTTGCTGAACGCAGCCCATGTAGCTAGTTCAGCAGCGAAAGTGGATACCATCGACAATGACAAAACGGTCTATTGTTTGTCGCTGGACAGCAACGGCAATTTGCAGACAGTTCGCAGTGAGATAGAAACACTGGGCACCCCGCCGATGGTGACGACCCTGACATATACTGGTGTAAATTCAGTTTCTGTGCAGGTAAAGAAGCAGAAGCCCGAAAAGGAAAATGCCGACCCCAGTCTGTGTTTCATTTTTATGGAATACAGCATCGAAATGGCACAAGGCTATGTGCTGCAAGGTTCTGTGGTGCTGAACAACGCCGACATGGACTATCCGATGAAAGTGGCCAGCCCGCCTACATACGTGGATGAGGCCGATAAACTGACGATTAGTCGCGATACGGCTGCCACCAATAAGATCATTGCAATCTACAAATAATTACGGAAGGAAGGAGTTTTGAGGAATGAAGAAACTGTTAGCAAAAAACAGTAAAAAAGGTTTTTCGCTCCCGTTAGCGGTAGCACTTTCTCTGTTCCTGATCATCATTTCGGCCACGATGATTTTTCTTGCTATGCAGAGTACATCGATGACCAGTGCTGATCTCAACGGGCGGCAGGCATATCTGAATGTCCGCAGTGCTTTGGAATATGCCCAGGCATATTACTCTACGCAGGTCGAAGACTATTCGACGATTACTACGGAGTATGTTATTATGCACGATAAGGGCGGTACGATCAATAACGGTGCGAGCATTACGACCGCCGAGAGTGAGACAGAAAAGGCTACGACCTATGTTGTTGTGACCTATACGAAGGCACAGGACTCCAATCCGGCTACCCTTAAATTGTCAGCGTATTCACGCTATTCGGATGCGATGGGCTATCGAGCCAAGATGGCACATTTGTCTGTGACCTTTACGGTTGGCCGTTCAGGACCGAACCGTCTGACGATCATCTCCGGTTCCGGTGTGGGTGAATCCGTCACCACGACCGACAGTATTACCCTGAACGTCAAAAAACCTGCCGGTATGGACTATGAGCTGACGTACTACGTCTGGACCTATCCCGACAAGGGTGAGTACGGCGATACTTATGCTGCCTATGAGGCCGCCGGCAACAGCCCGTTTGAATATGACGAAAAGATCATCAAACCAGATAGCAATAAGGTTAACCAACTGAATGACTCCACCAACAGTGCGAGCATCAAACCGAATGCAGAATGGGCATTGGCAGATGATGACGCCAAGAAGCTGAAGCAAGGTCCGAACGGTATTATGGCCGACATGGGTAACGGCTGGTTTGCCGGTGAATACTTCATCCGCAGCGGTCGTGTACCGTGGTTCAACATCATCTTTGCAAAGCAGGGTTCTGTTCTGGCTCCTTATAATGATGGTTCCCATAATGGAGCATGGAATATCTATGATTCGCAGGTCAACGAGATCTTCCACCTGTGGTATCTTGACCCCGGTGACAAGAACATCTACTTTGAGTTTTTCGATACCAAAAAGAAGGAAGGCAGCGTCGAATATTACACGAAGTACTATAAAGGCTCCGGCTGGAATGGTGCAGATGGTTTGAGAGACACCGTACTGGTGTATGTTAAGAACACCAAAACGACCGTCCACTTCCGGATGGCCGGCTTTGACGATTTCAACACCAAGACCACGATTCCGGCGGCTAATCAACCGATTATTTCGCAGGTTGTCAATACTGACGGCAACCCAATCGAAGGCAGCAGCTATTTGAATGCAGGCGGGAATAAGCAAAGCCAGAATATTCCCATGGAATACGAAGGCTGCGGCTGGTGGGTCGCTAATGTGGAGACGAACCGCACCTTTAATATCACCCTGTCGTTCTTGGGTATTACCAGAACCGCCTATAATTTGCCCGCTAACACGGTCAACGATGAGTTCTGGCTGGTCTATCATCCGGAGGTTACGGATGCGAGTATCAATGTGCATACTTCCGAGACGACGGCTCTTTACGATCTGAACGTTGACCCCAACTCTTATGTCACCGTTCATGCGAAGGTAGCCAACTATCAGAAGAAAGCCAATCCAACGATCGGCTTTGGCGATATCGACCTGACAACTTCTTCCGGTCGTTCGGCACTGTTGACCGAGGTTCTCAATGCCTCCAAGCTGTCCGATACTGCGTATACCGAAGCTACCTACAAAGAACTGGTCAAAGCTCTCAACGGTAAGTGGGAGAAGAAAGATGGCAGCGGCAACGTGACGGCGACAGAATATTTGGAAGACAGTGAGCACAATAAGCTGAAGGGTGCTTGGGAACTGCTGAATGATGATGACTTCATCAAAAATCAGGTAGGTCCTACCAGTTTCCAAAAGGTGGCACAAGCAGACGTGGAGTACAACAAGGCAAGAGAGAGAGTCTCAAATGCCGTGAAGAAGTTGGTATCCCGTCAGGCCAGCGGCTCCGAGATCACGACCCTGAACACCCTTATCACACGTGGTGATAAGGTCGTGCAGGAACAGCACAACAGCGGTAAGTATGACTTGGGTGCCTATTACAGCTTTGTTGGCACTAACGCGACACCCGGTACGATTGTAGCCTATGCCGAAGCGAAGGCCGCTATCGCGGATGTCAAAAATCTGACAGCCGCCGAAGCACAGGAGCTTATTACGGCATTGAGGACTGCTTTGACAGAAATCAACGCTAATGTGCTGCAGAGAGACTCCCTCAATAGGCGTATCAGCACTTTAAGCAAGTTTGAGCACAGCACAGCGTATGAAGAAGAATATGTTACCATCTTTGATGATGCTCTGAAAACAGCCAGAGAAGAAGTGAACCGGAAAGACAACTACAACCAGGTCCTGACGGATGCCAGAAACGCTCTGGAAAATGCGTATACCGAAATGAAGAAGCATCCGAAGAACCTCAATATGCAGAACTTGATGAACTTGGTGACACAGGCCAGAACTCTGTTGCCGGCTGGTGACGATCCGGTTCTGGAGAACTGCACACTTGAGACATACAATGCACTGAAGGCTGCTTGTGAAAAAGCCGAGAATGCTCCCGGCACCGTGACCAAACAGTCACAGGTTACTGCATTGGAAACAGAACTGCAGACCGCTATTGACAATTTTACCGTTGCGAAGCCGTACAGCACGAACGACAAGCTCAACAGCGAAGGAAAGATTCGTTTGTGGGTGCAGTACAATACGAAGGCCGGATACGACTTCTATATCACTCGTACCAAGACCGGTGCGGTCAGCAGTGACATTGTACCGAGCGTTTCCTTCACCGAGTGGGGACGTCCGTTTGATAAAGCAGCGAACGCCTACTCGAACGACCAGTTTGCGTATGCTTACTATGATATTGACAAGAACGAAGCAACCGGCTTTGAAACGATTACGGTTGTTACCGAGAAGTTCGACACAACCGTTACCCCTTCTACACTGGTGGACAGCAAGACGACAGCCGCCATCAAAGTGCGGGAGATCAGCGATAACAACCTCGCTATCTCTATTGGCGATGATGGCACACCGACTGTTGGCAAGATGGTAACGGTATATGGTCTGTTCCAAGGCGATGTGCACAAGGGTAAGATCGGTACGGATACGCTGCCGATTGGCTATGAATATTATGATATTTTCCGCTACATCATTACCGATGCGAACAAAGATCAAAACTTCTCCGTGGTTGGTCTGAAGGCCAACACCGATGGCACTACTACGCAGTACACCTATGCGGTTGGCAAGCTGACAGCTGGTGAATATGTGGCCTACTACAAAAAGGCCGATGCCGCAAAGACCAGTGTGACCTGTACGGCACTGAACGTAACGGATATTTATCCGAAGTATGGCACGGCGGCCACTCCGACCGGTTCCGGTGATGAACCGCAGAATGGCGGCACCATCGCAGCAGGTGATGTTGAGATCATGGACGTTCTCGACTACAATAAGGATGTCATCTACCTGACCGACTCCGAATGGGACAATGTTTTGTGGGGCGATTCATCCTACGCCTGTTTCTATGATAACAGTGGTAACGTTGTAGGAAACGCATGGCCGGGCTATCAGATGTCGTTCTATATCAAGAATGCTTCCGGTCAGGACGTGTACTTTGTGAAGCCGCCCGCAGGAGCGACACAGGTGAGATTTACCAATAATTCCACACAGCAGTCCTCCAAAATAAGCTTTACGGCGGGTACCGGTTTTGCAAAAGGCGACTATAACAAAGATCAAACAGAGAATGAAAAGAACTCCGATTATGGATATGGCAAGAAGGTATTCAACCTGACCACATGGAAGGCGGATGCCTTTGAGAATGACTACATCTACATCAAAAACAACTACGATATTGCTAACCTGTATATCTACTTCTTCGGTGCAGCTGGTGCGAACTTCACCAATTATCAGGCAGTTCCGTTCCCGGGCTACAAGCTGGGAGCAAACGAAGAGTTTACGACCGCAGATGGCAAGAAGATCTATCGGATCCAGCCCCCGAAGGGAGCAACCAAGTTTATTATCAGCAACGGCTCTATCAGCAACCAGTCTCATGATACTACCTTTACGCTGAAAACTGGCTATTGCATTTCAACTACCGTAGAGGGCAAGTATAAGATGACCACCTGCGATGTACCCGGTATTTCCACCGGTGGCGGTGGCACTGGCGGCGGTGGTACCGGCGGCGGTGGTACCGGCGGTGGAGGCACTACTGGCGGCGGCGGTACGTTGGATGTTACCGGTTATGATGAGGTGGATGTTACCAATGTCGACCTGCCAATGGCGTATGTTGGCGGCAGCAAGGTACGTTTGGAGAACCGTTCGTACTGGGAGGTTTACAACGCCTATGACGGTCAGAAGAAGAACTCCTCGAATCTCAGCATCGGTTCCGGCAACCTCTTCGGTGGTACCGGCGGTGCTGAAGGTAACGAAGACTCTAACGGACGTTTAGGTCTGGCTAAACCGACTGCATATTACGACTGGTACGAATATAAGTTGCCTGTCGCAAATGAGACAGAGTATACCTTCGCTTTGGCCGGCATGAACCCCGATGCCCCCACGGTACAGACCAAGACCATCAATAATGCCAGAGGCGATGTATGGCTTGAACAGCTCTCGAACTATAACGGCGGTTCTGGTCATTATCAGAACATCAACCTCTATACCTTTGATCCTGAAACGACCCAGATCGGTGATACGCTGACGGTGTTCTTCCGTCTGCCGACTGGTTGGACGAACCCGAAAATCGCTCTGAACGGTCCGTTTATCGACGTAGTAGAACCGAAAGACCTGACCAATCAGTTGACTTATGGCAGCAACAACGGTATCTATTACATGAACAACATCTCCAAGAACTCTCCGTTCATCACTTTCTCCGCCACCGATGAAACGGGTCAGCTCCATGAATATAAGACCTGTCTGCAGGGCGGTGACTATAACCTGTTTGTGCCCGCTCAAAACGACAGTGACGGTCACTGGGAAGAGTTCCTCTCCCCTCAAATGGAACTCAAGAGACAGATCGAACTGCTCCGTTCGACTTACTATGGCTGTAATATCGTTTCCCAGTATGACGATAACGGCGAATTGAAAGACGGTGGTATGCGTCATTACTCGGCCGGTCTGCTGTCAATGTACAGTAATTACAGTGAAGTCAAGAGAACCAACGATGTTGACTACTATATCACCAAGAACGTTGAGTCTTGGTCGGAGCAGGATGCTGCTGTTGCTTCGGCGAGCATCAGTTCCCTTCTGTCGAATTACCGCAGACTGTATACCGAGATTCAGGAGGCAAGACAGTATATCGCTTCTCCGCTGACGAACGATGATATGACGAGCCAGAAAATTCACGGCGATGGCGGCGGTCACTATCCTGAATATGTGACCCGCTCCGTGAAGTCCAGAAGCTACACTTCTGCTTCTATCACCAGTCTCCGCAGGAGATTGGCAGCGGCCGAAGAAGTGTTCCTTGCCAGCAGCAGCACCAACGATCAAATCAAGTCGGCCATCGAGGCACTTGAAAGAAGTGTTGCCGGTCTTGAGGTCAGCAGTGAAGGTTCTATCGCTTGTGTACTCTTCGATGCACAAGGTAACGTGAAGAAGAACTATACATACAAGCTGCACTATCAAATCAAAAATGCCGAAGGCAATTTGGTGGATGCGGCTCCGGCTGCAGTCAAAGAATACAATCCCGAGAGATACCCGATCATTTTCCTGACATCAGCAGATATTGGCGGTGGTTCCGAAATCTACAACGTACAGTTTGAGGAGTACAACAATGTCGGTGAGTCGAAAATGCTCGGCACGACCAAGTCTGTAATGAAGATGGATGAAGCGTGGGTATATGTCGATACCAAAGACAACCCCTATTGGTCGGTGAACACCGCTTCGGACTATCGTGAGATCAACGCAGACATCTTCGTACAGGATGCCGCTGACGAAACGCAGGAGTATCACATGGAAGTCTCGACACCGGCTTCTGCCGGTCAGCCGGAGGTTTATAAATCCATGACCCTGCTGTTTACAAAGGATGCCAGCGTTAAATTATTCAACGGCGTAAACTATACCATCAAGGCCGGTTCTTACTTCTTCGAGAATAAAGACTGCCATGATGATACAAAAGATGTACTCGGGAACTATGTATCCCCGGTCTATGGCGGTACGATGAATTTGTTCAGCCAATCTGCCGCTAACTACTTCACCAAGGAAGCTAACTGGGGCGACTATGTGGTAGGTGAGAAAGATCTGAACGGCAAGAGCGTGACTCGTGTCAGCTCCGCCAGCGATTGGCATGACGGTACCACCTTCCTGACGGGCGACCATACCGTGGTTGGTGCTCATGTGAACCTGAATGTGGATAAAGGCGAGATGACGACCTACGCACCGTACTATTCCTTTGCTACGACCGAAGGAATGAGTTTCCGTTGGAGTTCCGAGGCTCCGCTGTATACGTCTACCGAAGTCAGAATGACCGCCAGCGAATATACTTTCGCCATGATGGGCGTTCTGGACGGTACCCAGAAGAACACCAGAAACCCGCATTTCTACCTGTATTGTTCCGACCCGAATGCGAAATCCATGAAGGTCAACTTCCGTACTGATGTTTATGTCAAGTACTACGATAACATGGGTGTTCTGCACTATTATGCGATCCGTGAAGGTCTTTATGTCATCGAGAAGGCCGACAGTACCCAGCAGTATATTGCCAACCTTTATGATGAAACCTACTGGAAGGGCATGGAGAATGTCACATATATCGGTCATGGCACAGCCAATGACGGTGGCTCTTCTAACAGTGGTTCCCTCGTGAACGGAAAGTACAGCTAAAGCTGTTCTTCCTTCTGCTTCCCCAATGGAATAGGAACGGCTGCACCCGAAACGGTGCAGCCGTTTTTTGTCGGGAAGGTTTGCGGTTTCCTCTGTCTAAACAACAACGGCGTGAGCTGATCTTCGAGAATCAGCTCACGCCGTATCTTTATGTTGGGAAAGCCCGAAGCCTTTGCCGGAAGGGGATTTTAGCATTAGATCGGAAGAGGATGCCGCTGTTGTTGGTCAGATTGTTGCAGATGGTTACGCACTGCCGAACAAGCCTTTACCGCTTTCGGTCGAGTAAAAGAGCCGCTGTAATTCAAACACCAGAGGACGGTGAGCTTTCTGTGAAAGTGTTGGGTCTTCCGCCAGGATTTCCTGTGCAGCCTCCCGTGCTGCTTCCAACGAAGCCATGTCCGAGAGTTTCGCACTTTTCAGTACCGGTAAGCCGTGCTGACGGGTTCCGAAAAAGTCGCCGGGTCCCCGCAAACGCAGATCTTCGTCGGCAATCACAAAGCCGTCATTGGTGTGGCATAGGACATTCAGACGTTCCCGCGTGGCGGGACTCTCGTTGTCTGATACCATGATGCAGTAGGCTTTATCCTTGCCGCGTCCGACCCGACCCCGCAGTTGGTGAAGCTGCGATAAGCCGAAGCGTTCAGCATTTTCGATGAGCATGATGACAGCGTTGGGTACGTTCACGCCGACCTCGATCACCGTAGTGGACACCAGCACATCGATCTGACCAGCAGCAAAAGCGGTCATAACGCGATCCTTTTCGGCGGCCTTCATCCTGCCGTGTAACAGGTCAATACGGCAGTCCCGCAGGACGGTCTGCCGCAATTTTTCTACATATTCTTCCGCCGAAAGCAGATCGGTGTCATTCTGTTCGACCAGCGGACAAACGATGTAGCACTGATGACCGCTGTCGATGTGTTGTTTCATGAAGCGGTAAAGACGTTCCCGCTTGCCGCTGTCGACCAAGAAGGTATCGGTCTTCTGACGTCCCGGCGGCATCTCGTCAATGATCGAGAGATCGAGGTCACCAAAAATCATCAACGCCAAGGTGCGTGGAATGGGTGTCGCCGACATAACCGCAATATGCGGATAGTGTCCTTTGGCGGTCAAGGCAGACCGCTGTGCCACACCAAAACGGTGCTGTTCGTCCGTGATAACCAGACCCAACCGATGAAAGGTCACCGTATCAGACAGCAGGGCATGGGTGCCGATGAGAATATTTGTCTCGCCTTCGGCAAGTGCCGACAGAATACGGCGTTTTTCAGCTGCTTTGGTGGATCCGGTCAGGTATTCGATGTGCAGACCTGTGCCGTTCAGCAGTTCGGTTAGGGAACGGAAATGCTGCTCTGCAAGTATCTCGGTGGGCACCATAAAGGCACACTGTAAGCCATTTTTGGCGGCGGTGTAACACAATGCGGCGGCAACAGCGGTTTTTCCGCTGCCGACATCGCCTTGTATCAGGCGATTCATCGGGTAACCGTCCCGCTGCATATCCGTGATACATTGTGTGATGACTCGCCGCTGGGCATTGGTGGGAGGATAGGGGAGCAGCGACAGAAATTCAGCGGTATGATCCGTCTGAATGGGGTAGGAGCGTGTCATTCGGCGGTTACTGCCCTTGAGTCCGATACCTAACTGCAAAATCAGCAGTTCCTCAAAGACAACCCGCTTTCTGGCCGCCGACAACGCCGCCGGACTTGGCGGAAAGTGAATGTGACGCAAGGCTTCTCCCAACTCGCACAAGTCGTACTTCTCCCGTATGGCTGTCGGTATGGGGTCATTGACAACGTCCGGCAGCATTTTAAGAGCCTGAAGCATCGCCCGTTCGACCTGCTTGCTGGTGAGGGTGGAGGTCTGCTGATAGATGGGACGTATCATGATCTTGTCGCCCTGCTCGACCTGCGGAGAAGTCATTTCGTAGCCGATAGTTGTTTTTCGGACAACGCCGTTGAACAAGAAGCTGTCACCCAGGCGAAGTTGTTCGTACAGGAACGTCCGATTGAAAAAGGTCACGACCATATCGTTGGTGCCATCCGTCACACGTACTTTGAAAAGTGTTCGGCCGCCTTTGATGCGGCTCGGTTTGACCGTTTCCTCGATGGTGACTTTAACACAGCCGCTGTCCTGTGCAGCGGCTTCTTCTATTGTGAGTGGGTGGCTCCAGTCCTCGTAGTTTCGCGGATAGAACCGCAGCAGTTCGCCCACAGTGTTTACGCCCAGCTTGCGGAATTGTTCTGCCTTTCTGGGGCCTACCTTATCCAATTGTTGTATCCCGATCTTGAAGAGAGAGGCCATTGTCTCACCTGCCATTCCTTTTTGTGTGATCGATGTTTTTTTTCACGCCTGCCACACCTGTTTTACGACTAAAAAGTGAAACACAGGCATATCATCCCCAAGGGATAATATGCCTGTGGCACAGTGCATGAGCAGCTCACTCAACGGCGAGCATGAAGTAGTAAATCGGCTGACCACCGTTGATGAGTGTAACTTCCACATCACCGCCGACCCGGGCTTTTATGCCCTCAAGGGCGGTGTTGGCCTGTGCTTCGCTGATATCTTCGCCGTAGATAACGGAGATATAGGCGGTGTCACGGTGCGTCATTTCTTTGGCCAACTTGATGACGGCCTTCACAGGGTCTTTATCCTTGTGCGTCAGCTTGCCGTTGTTCAGGGCGATGATGTCGCCTTCTTTGATCTTGGTGCCGCCGAATTCAGAGTTGCGGGCAGCATAAGTGATCTGACCGGTCGACACGTTTTTGGCGGCCGACAGCATATATTCGCTGTTGATGGCCACAGTTGCATCGGGGGAGTAGGACAGCATAGCTACCAATCCCTGCGGTACCGTACGGGTCGGCACAATAACGACTTCACGGTCAGTAACCTGCGGAACGACTTGTTCCGCTGCCAGAATGATATTCTTGTTGTTAGACAGCACGAAGACACTCTTGGCAGGAGTTGCCATGACAGCCTGATATATATCCTCTGTGCTGGGGTTCATGCTCTGACCGCCGCTGACTACATGGTGACAGCCCAAGTCTTTGAAAACGCTGGCCAGACCTTCACCGGCGGCTACGGCAACAAAGCCGACATCTTCAATAGGTTCTACAGGTTGAAGAGCTTCCTGCTTTTTCTGTTCTGCTTCAGCCTGTGCTTTGGCTTTGGCATTCTGCTCCGCCGCCTTGCGGTGCTGTTCCTTCATATTCTCAATCTTGACGGTCAGCAATTGACCGTAAGTGACAGCTTCTTCCAAGGCCTGACCGGGGTGTTCGGTGTGTACATGTACCTTGATAATATCATCGTCATCCGCCACAACCACACAGTCGCCAATGCCTTCGAGGAAGGCACGGAGTGCTTGAGCGTCCTTGTCCAGATCAGCATCTTTGCCGATGATGAACTCAGTGCAGTAGGTGAAGTTAATGATGGCATCAAATTCGGCCGCCGCGTTGCGGAAAAATTCTGCCGCACTGTCGGCTTTTTCATCCGTGAGGACAGCGGGTTTGTCTGCTTCGACCATCACGCCGTCACGCAGCAGCGACAACATTCCTTCAAAGATCACACACAGACCCTTACCGCCGGCATCCACGACACCGGCTTTTTTGAGCACGGGCAGCATATCCGGCGTGCGGTTCAAGGCATCGTTTGCCGCCGATACAACTGAACTGAAGACGATCACGGGGTCGGCATCTACGTCAGAGGCTACCTTACCGGCTTCATACGCCATTCTGGCTACGGTCAGAATGGTGCCTTCGGTGGGGTTCATCACGGCCTTATACGCCGTCTCCACGCCCAAACGCAGGGCTTCGGCGAAATCCTTACCATCCATTTCTTCCTTGCCCTTCAAGCCGTTCGCAATACCGCGGAACAGCAAAGAGAGAATAACGCCGGAGTTGCCTCGAGCGGAACGCAGCATCGCAGAAGCGGCTTCCGAAGCGACTTCATCGACCCGTGTGGCAGTGCTTTCAGCGAGAGCACGAGCGGCTGCCTCGAAGGTCATCGACATATTGGTACCTGTGTCGCCATCGGGTACCGGAAAGATGTTGAGAGAGTTGATCTCTTCCTTTTGTTTGATGATGTTGTTAGCACCGGATATGAGCGAGTTTTTGTAGTAAGTACCGTTTATCATTGTTGCTTGCACTTCCTTCAATGTTATCTGATTTCAACGATCAGCTTCATGGCTGTTCGTTCAACACCTTCGATCTCGATGCTGGTAAAAGCGGGAATGCAGATGAGGTCAATGCCCATCGGTGCCAGATAACCTCTGGCGACCGCAACCGACTTGAGTGCCTGATTGGTCGCACCGGCTCCTACGGCCTGTACCTCTACACAGCCAAAATCTCTCACCACGCCCGCAATAGCTCCCGCCACTGAATTGGGCGAAGATTTTGACGATACCTTTAAGACTTCCATATACTTTTCCTCCTGCAATAAACTACTATGCCTATTATGACATGATAACATACATCTACTATAATATAGGCAAAAAGCATATTATTCAAGTGCAGAGTATAAAGAAAGTGTTATGGATCCGTGAACATTTTATTAAATTTCCATTGACCGCAGGTCAATGGTCTTGCCCGAACGGTCATCGACTATGAATTTGATGCAATCCATCTTGCAGTCGCCGTCCGCCGTTTCAAAGCGAACAGGCAGTTTTTCTTTGAATTTGCGGATGGCTAGCTCTGTTTTCACGCCCAGCACGGAATGTTTGGGACCTGTCATGCCGACATCAGTAATATAGCCGGTGCCGCCTGGCAGAATCTGGGCATCGGCGGTCGGTACATGGGTATGTGTTCCGAAAAAGGCCGAGATGCGACCATCCAGATAGTAAGCCAACGCCATTTTTTCGGCGGTTGCTTCGGCGTGAAAGTCCAGCACGATGATCTTGGTGTCCACTTGTTGGAGGATACGGTCGATCGTGGTGTAGGGGTCGTCGAGAGCTTCCAGATACAGACAGCCCATCAGGTTGATGACGGTGACTTGCTGCCGCCCGAAATCATAGACGGTGTAGCCCCGTCCGGGGGTCGTTCCTTCGGGAAAGTTGGCAGGACGGATCAGAAACGGCTGCTCATCAAAGGTGCGGTAACTTTCTTTGCGGCGAAAGGTATGATTGCCGGCGGTAATCACGTCAACTCCGCTGCTGAAAAGGTACTCCGCCGAAGCGGGTGTAATGCCGTTGCCGTCTGCTGAATTTTCGCCGTTGGCGATGACGAGATCAATGTGCTCTGCCTTCTTGAGCAAAGGAAGTTTTTGACGCAAATATTGACACCCGATGGTGCCCACAACGTCCCCGATTGCAAGAATGTTCATGTTATCACCCTTTCACCACAACATTCTTATTGTAGAATTTTTTGGCGATAATGTCAATCAAAAAATCGGAAAAAAACGAGGCTTTTCCGAAAAAAATTCGGCTCTGCCCCTTTACTTTCCTTCTGTTTTTTTGTATCATAAAAGTATACACACTACCGAGCCGTTCGACTGGCGGACGGTTCTGACCTTATTACAGTAAAGGAGATGTTCGTATGTTTTGTCCGAATTGCGGTAAAGAAAACGATGATGCCGTGCGGCACTGCCAAAGCTGCGGTTCGTTTATTCCTGACCTGTCTGTACTCGGCGATACAACGCCTGCGGTGCCCAACAATCAGCCTTTGACGTATCAGGCCTTGTCGCAGGACAACTTCCGTGAGATGCAGCAGGACACATCCCGCTATCAGGAATACACCATGTCCGATGTAGTGGCCAAGAAGAACCACAAGAAACTGATCGTCTGGCTGATCGTGATTGCTTCGGTGATCGTGCTCGGCGTAGCTGCCTTCTTTGCGGTACGCTGGATCATCGGTGCGGTGACGCTTGGAAAGATCAAGGACGACCCCACCAAGTATGTCATCAGTTCTTACCAGACGACTGCACAGCACATGGCCGACAGCAGCGACCTTGTCCGTTCGCTTACCGCCCATCAAGGCAAACAAGAGACGACAAAAGTCACAGTTAGCGGCAACGGTATGACCAGTCAGCAGATCATGTCTGTTGACGGCGACAATAAGCGTGCCTACTTCTACCAGAGTACTTCGTTCGACCCGTCCTATTTTGCTACACTGCCGTTGGGCGGCAAAAAACGCCTGGAAGGAGAGCCCGATCCGTCTGTGCCCCAAAACATGGAGGTAGAAGGCTACGCCACCATGGATCGTGTTGTCCTGAAAGGTACCCAAGGCGACAAGACCGCCGACTATTACCTTGACCTGAATAACCTTCGTCAGGATGCCCTTACTTCCGCTTTCGGTCCGAAGGGCGAGAACGTCCTGCATCTTCGTCAGGAAGACTACGATATGGCGATGGATGTCTACGAGTTTGTCTACAACAATCTCAAGCAGGAAGGGGATCCCTTCGGTCTGATGAGTCTGGTCAACCAGATTTGCGACGACTTCGACAAGTGCGGCAACATTAACGTCTCCGAAGAGAAAGCCGCCATTGACGATGCGTCTGTCGATGCCATTGTGGTGACCCACACCTTTAACAACACCGATGTGGTCAAGGTTGTCTTCAACGATCTGAAAGCATGGATCAAGGAGCACGTCAACATCAACGAAAATATCAACAACATGATCGACAGCGGCTTGGCAAAGATCAACATTGACGGTACCCTCGAGGGACTCAACAGCAGTGGGCAGCTGGATGGTGTGGCGTTGTCCTTCAAGCACTATATCAACAAAAATAACGCCCTGATGCAGACCGAGATTTGTCTCGACAAAAACGGTCAAACGCTTCGTCTGTTGGTGTGCTTTGGAGCTGACCCTACTTCTTCCAAGAAGATATCTATCAAGGCCGGTACGGTCGATGCCAACGGCAAAGAAATGATCGCACAGACCATCAATGTCACCGATGAAGGCAATGCCGAAGAAGAGAAGTACGTTATCAGCTACATTGGCTTCGGGCTGAACGGTTCTACCACCTTCACCCGCCATAAAACGACCGGTGACTTCACCCTGTCCAACGATATGACTGCCCCGTTTGCCGGCGGGATGACATCTGACATCACCGGAGATATGCCGATTGACGGAAGTGTCATGGATCCGAAGCACTTCACAATGAGCGGCAACCTCAAGACCACCGAAGATAGTGTCACCCTCACTTATCGCCAGCCTGCCTATGACGGCACAGAGATACAAACTACCTGCACTGTTTTCTCCAAAGCCGAGATCAAGGAGTTGACCTCCAACAACAACCTCCTGACCGCCACCTCTCAAGAACTGATGCAAAACTTCGGCTTCTTGACGGGAGGTAACCTTGCATCTGTCATCAGCAATATGCAGTGATGCAGATGGTGCATTCTTTCTCTGACAGCAGGGGATGCCTGTCATCAGGCATAGTGACGGAACCGTTTTTACGAGCAGACCGTTCCAGAGTGAACTGTCCCTTCCTATTGTTCAACCCTGCAGACGTTGACTGACACAGCAACAGCCCTCTTTCACAAGCGGAAAATCACTTTCCGTGGTGGAGGAGGGCTGTTCAGTTAGCAGGGAACGGCGGCGGTATTTTGCTGCTTTGTATACGTCACGAGAAATGTTTGCCTGCGGAACGGAAACGACAGATGACGAGAACAAAGCGGCACTCACCAACTGATGATAGGGTCGGCAGTATCCGTCAACAGAAGGGTATTCAGCAAGTTGTATGGAATGGCAGCGGAGAATCCTGCGGGAGTATCCCTGTCTAGGTGTTTTTACGACAAGGTAAACGGGTGGGGTATGGTATGATAGATGGAACATACCGTCTCGTATGACGGGAAAACTTTTCTTAACGGGGTGGTCGATTTGAAAGTCAGTGAGCTTACCGCACGATATTCCTTCCGCCGTATCCGTGAAAAGGCTGTCGGAAGCCGATTGCTGTCACAAGTTGTGTGCTTTGGCATCGGCTTTATTGCGTCTGGCGGGTCTATCTTCGGCAGCTATACGCCGTTTGGTATTTCCGTGACAGCAGCCGTTCCCTTCGGTGGTGTGTTTGCCTCCTTCATCGGAGCAACGGCAGGCTATATCGCCTTCGCAGGACGCAGCAATCCCTTTCGCTACATCGCCGCCATGTTGGCCGTGGTTGCTATTCGCTGGACACTCAACGATATACGTCGGCTCAACCGACATTCCCTGTATGCTGCTGTGGTATGCTTTGTGCCGACATTGGCCACCGGCTTGGCAATGATGAGCGTCAGCGGTTTTCGTGCCGATACCGCATTAGCGTATGGTATCGAAGCTTTGCTCGGCGGTGGAGCGGCTTACTTCTTTTCCCGCACAAACGTGATTTTACACGGCACTAAAAGCATCGGAATGCTGACCCTTACGGAGACGGCGTGTTTGATTTTCAGCGGGTGTATCGCCCTGTTGGCGTTGTCGGGCATACAATTCGGTCCAGTTTCACTGGGCAGGAGTGCAGCTGTTTTGTGTATCCTGATGGCTGGACGCTACGGTTCGGCAGCCGGCGGTGCGATTGCCGGTATTGCGTCGGGTGTGGTGCTCAGCTTTGGAGCGGAAGGTGTGTTTTTCATCGGGGCAGCGTATGCCTTCGGCGGACTGTTGGCGGGACTTTTCTCACAGGCCGGACGCATTGTGTCTGCTGTTGTGTTTGTGTGTGCAGCGGCTGCTATCGCTTTGCAAACCGGACAGCCTGCTAACGCCGTGACGGTCTTGTACGAAGCCCTGATCCCCTCTGTGATTTTCTGTGTGCTGCCCAAAACGACTGGCAGCTTTTTATCTGCCGTGTTCCTGACTGGACAGCGGGATGTTCACAGTGAAGGGCTGCGGCGTTCCATTATCATGCGGTTAGATTTTGCTGCCAAAGCCCTCTCGGATGTATCCACCGATGTCGAAGAGGTCGCCCAAAAGCTGAACCGCATTGTGACGCCAACCCTCGATAATGTCTATGAACAAGCCGTCAAACAGACGTGTCCGCATTGTGGTCTGCGGGTATTCTGTTGGGAGCATCGGGAAGGAATGTCGATGGCATCGTTCCAAACCCTCAACGACCGTTTGCTGCAGCAGGAACGCATCCAACCGGAAGATTTTGAAGAGACGTTCCGCCGCAAATGCTGCCGCACCAATGAAATGGCCGCTGCGGTGAACCAAAGCTACCAACGCTTTTTGGCATCGGAAGCTGCTGCCAAACGTGTAGACGAAGTGCGTTCGGTGGTTGCGGGACAATTCTGTGGGCTGGGCGATATTCTTGAAGAGATGGCAGACGAATATGAGAACTACGAGTTTTTCGACAAGGAACTGGCGGACAGCATTTTCATCAAGTGTAAAGAACTTGGGATGGTGCCCGTAGATGTGAGCTGTCGTGTTGACCATCTCGGTCGTATGACGGTGGAAGCGGAGATCTACGATGAGGACAGAAAAAAGCTCAAGCCGTACCTCATCACACAAGAGTTATCCCGTCTGTGCGGACGGCATTTTGACACGCCAAATGTCACGGCTGCCTTTGGCCGCTGCCGTATTTTGCTGTGTGAGCGTCCGGCCTTTGATGTAGATTTTGCGGCTAGTCAACATATATGCGGCAGCGGCTTGCTCAGCGGTGACCACTTCCGCTGCTTCAATGACGGTTTCGGACGCATGACCGCCCTATTGAGTGACGGTATGGGTACCGGCGGACGTGCTGCCGTTGACGGCGGCATGGCGGTCAGTATCTTTTCCAAACTGCTCAAGGCCGGTTTAGGCTATGACTGTTCACTCAAGGTCGTCAACTCTGCTCTGTTGGTAAAGTCCGAAGACGAATCGCTGGCAACTCTCGATGTGGTATCGGTCGACCTCTACAACGGACAGGTAGATTTCCGCAAGGCAGGGGCGGCTCTTTCTTTTATTCGTAAAGGCGGCGATATGTACCGTGTCGAAACGCCGTCCCTCCCCTTGGGGATTCTCACAGAGGTGGAATTTACCTGCACCGAAGATACACTCGCTCCCGATGACATCATTGTCATGGTATCGGATGGTGCTGTGATCGGCAGTGAGGAGTGGATTGAGCACATCATTCTCGAATGGAAGGACAACAATATGCAGGAACTTGCTCACCGCATCAACGATGAAGCTACCGCACGCCGTGCCTCGTCCCACGATGACGACATCACTGTCATCGCTCTTCAAATCAAAAGCCGCCTTGCAGACACGCCGCTAACATCAGCAGCTTGATGAATCATCAGCGGATGGAAAATTCTGTTCCGCATGGCTCGAAAAAATGACTGGCAAGCGAAAGTGTAGGGAATGGTACATCTGTCGACAGTCAATTGACAGCGGCAGTGACCGAAGCAAGTCTCTTTACGAGACACGCTGCTCTCTCGTTCACAAAATAATTTGACAGGCGGGCGGATTTATGGTACAATGAACGGAACAAACGGAATAGAGCGGAGGTGCTGACGATGACAAAGTATGTATGTGAGGTCTGTGGTTACGTTTACGACCCCTATGCCGGTGACCCCGATAATGGTATCGCAGAGGGTACGGCGTTCGAGGACATTCCGGAAGATTGGACTTGCCCCCTGTGCGGTGTTGGTAAGGAAAATTTCGCTCCGGAAGCCTGAATGACTTTCCACAACTTAACACAGCGTTCGGCAAGGAGGGAACCGCAGTGTTTCCTCCTTCCGTTTTTTCGCTGACAAGAATGTGCTTGTTTGGTGGCACGGTTGTCCTGCCTTTGCACCAACATGACAGGCATCGACCGGCACAAAACCGGAGTCGTCCATAGGGGGTTCACCGATCGTTGTCTGACAAGCAAGACAGGAAACAGGGTGTCACCGCCTGTTCGCTTGATGACAGTGAAAGGATGGGCAGAGTATCACCACGCCGCCGACAGCGTATTTATTTAGATCATCGTAACATCACTGCCCTGGTGGTGACAGTAACTTTGATCGGTCATAGGGAGGTGACTGACCGATGACACAACGACTTGCTGCCGCTCCTCGCCTCTGGAACGGCAGACGCTACTATTCACTGGACTGCTACCTCAAGCAGACCTTTGGTGAAAAGCTTTACAAGCTTTCCCTTAACGGTGGTATGACGTGTCCGAACCGTGACGGTACAGTGGGTGTAGGCGGCTGTATCTTCTGCAGCGAAGGTGGCTCCGGCGATTTTGCCGCCGATGTCCGTCTGTCGATGGACGAACAGATACAGCAGGCGAAGCAGATCGTCAGCCGCAAATTTAGTGGTGACCGCTATATTGCCTATTTTCAGGCTTTCACCAATACATATGCCTCCGTGGACTACTTGGAACGGCTCTTTCTGCCCGTGATACAGCGGGATGATATAGCCGTGCTGTCTATTGCCACCCGTCCGGATTGTCTGGAGGACGATAAACTCCGTTTGCTGAAACGTCTGAACCGTCTCAAACCCGTGTGGGTCGAACTGGGCCTGCAAACGATCCACCCGTCAACGGCTGAATGGATTCGGAGGGGATATTCCCTGACCTGTTATGATAAAGCCGTGCGGCAGCTCCGTGAGATTGGCGTGACGGTTATCGTACATACCATTCTCGGATTGCCGCAGGAAACACACGAGGATATGCTGCAAACTGCCGCCTATGTCGCACAGAGCGGTGCGGACGGCATCAAACTACAGCTGCTGCATATTTTGGAAGGTACACCGCTGGCGGAACAGTACCGCAGTGGTACCGTAACTGTCATGACCGAAGAAGACTACCTCACTGCCGTGACAGATATTGTGTCGATCCTGCCGCCGGAGATGGTAATACATCGTCTGACTGGTGACGGCGACCGTCAAAAGCTGTTGGCTCCGCGTTGGAGCGGCGATAAACGTCACGTTCTGAACGCCATTCATCAGCGTCTCAAGGCGAGAAACCTGTATCAGGGTATTCACTGGCACGAGAACCTGCCCAAAAGTTTACAAAATTGATAACTCTCGGCGGTTTACAAATTCTGCCAGTATGGTATAATAATATCAAGACAGTACGATGATGTGCAAAATCGGGCACTTCTTTCCCTATCCAATGGCTAACAATCCACCAACACTAGGAGATGATCAACATGGCACGAGAAGAGATGTTTAACATCACCCCTGAACTGGTCGCCTTGAGCGAATTATGCAGGGATCATAACCAGATCGAAAAAGACCTGTATGCCCGCTATGATGTCAAACGTGGCTTGCGGGATATTAACGGCAAGGGCGTTTTAGCCGGTCTGACCGAGATTTCCGAGATCTGTTCCAGCAAGGTCGTAAACGGCGAGACACGTCCCTGTGACGGCAAACTGTACTATCGGGGTGTGGATGTCGAAGACCTGGTACAAGGCTTCATCCATGATAACCGCTTCGGGTTTGAAGAAGTTGTCTATCTGCTGATGTTTGGTCAACTGCCGAACGAAGAACAGTTTGTACAGATCAACCGTCTGTTGGCAGAGTATCGTAAACTCCCCCATTACTTTACACGGGATGTCATTTTGAAAGCCCCCAGCAAGGACATGATGAATGCCCTTGCCCGTTCGGTACTGACACTGTATTCCTATGACCCGAACGCCGATGATACTTCCCTTCCGAACGTCCTGCGGCAGTGTTTGCAGTTGATTGCTCTTTTTCCGGTGATTTCTGTGTATAGCTATCAGGCGTACAACCACTATCACCGCAACCGCAGTCTCATCATCCATTCACCGCAGCCGAACCTGTCCACGGCGGAAAACATCCTGTATATGCTCCGCCCCGACTCAAAATATACCCGTCTGGAAGCCAAATTGCTGGATATGTCGCTGGTACTGCACGCTGAACACGGCGGCGGCAACAACTCTTCCTTCACGACACACGTTGTTACCTCTTCCGGTACGGATACTTACTCGGCCATTGCCGCGGCTCTCGGTTCTTTGAAGGGACCAAAGCACGGCGGTGCCAACATTAAGGTCGTCAAGATGTTCGAGGATATGGAAGCGAACCTCCATGATTTCACGGACGAAGACGAAGTGCGTCAGTACCTCACCAAACTTCTGCACGGAGAAGCTTTCGATCGTTCCGGTCTGATCTATGGCATGGGACACGCCGTGTATTCCATTTCCGATCCCCGTGCGAGAGTTTTCAAGGGCTTTGTCCAAAAGCTGTCCGAAGAGAAAAACCGCATGAGGGAATTTCAGCTCTACTCGATGGTAGAACGTCTGGCTCCCGAAGTTATCGCCAAGGAACGCCGCATCTACAAGGGAGTGAGTGCCAACGTAGACTTTTACAGCGGCTTTGTGTACAGTATGCTGGATCTGCCTGACAAGCTGTTTACGCCGATCTTCGCCATCGCTCGTATTGCGGGATGGTCTGCTCACCGCATGGAGGAATTGGTCAACTCCGGGAAGATTATCCGTCCCGCCTACCTCAACGTCCACGAACGCACCCCTTATGTCGATATGCACAACCGGTGACACGCTGGTGTACAGAGTACAATGGCACCATGTGTGATGATGTGCTCCGCCGCCCTTTCGTAAAACATCACATTCTTTTGCCCCATGACTCTCCAAGGAAGTTATGGGGCGGCTTTTTTCTTTCCCATCGACGAAAAGGCAGACGGTTTGCGTAGGAGAACGGTTGCTGTGCTGTTTGAAGTCCACGCGGCAGGATAAGGAAAAGAGGCTGTACAAACGGTGACCGACTTGTACAGAGGGGAAAAATGTGCTACAATGGAAGGGTATCAAAGAAAGCAAGAAGGAGTGTGTGCCATGCAGTACACGACATTACTTATGGACGTGGATGACACGATCTTGGATTTTCAGCAGTGTGAGTATCACGCTCTTGAAGCGGCACTCACACATAACGGACTGCCCTTCGACCAGATGATCTATGAACGGTTCAGCAGTATCAATGCAGCTTTGTGGCGGCAGTTTGAACTGAACAAAATTACTCGTGCCGAGTTGAGGGTGCGGCGATTTGCAGAACTGATCGTTCAGTGCTTGACAGGTTTTGATGATGCGACACAGTTGGCAGATGAATATGTGACCCAATTGGCCGAGCAGGCAATTTACTTTTCGGGAGCACAGGAAGCTTTGGCACGATTGAGCAAGGTATGTTCTATCTACCTCATCACCAACGGTCTGAAACCCGTACAGCGGGGACGGCTTGCCAAAGCGGGGTTGTACGCCTACATCAAGGATTGTTTCATCTCGGATGAAATGAGTGTACAGAAGCCTATGAAGGCCTATTTCGACCGTGTTTTGTCGCGGGTGAATGAGCAGGACACCACCAAGATACTGGTGGTGGGTGATTCGCTGACCTCGGATATGCAGGGGGGCCGCAACGCCGGTTTGACGACTTGTTTGTATGACCCAAAGGGAAAAGTTGCCCTGCCGCACCCGCTGTGCGACTTTCGCATCACTTCTCTCGAAGAACTCATCCCCATGTGTACGGGGCAGTGATACAGCAGTGTTTTGTTGTCAACTGGATACGGGAATGGGGTATCACGAAGTATTTGGCTGTTGAGAGTGAACATAGGGGAAGAAAGGAAATCCCCTTACCGAGTGGTGTCAGGGGAGGAAAATGTCGTTTGTGAAGTGTTGAATGTCATGAGAACGACAGGCGATCCTCTGTGGTGTGACAGAGAAGAAGATCGGCAGGGGGATTGTGACACAGGAAGGTGTTATCCTGCAGCCGGAAAGATACAGCGATGAATAGAGAAAGCTGCTGATGTGCTCGGTGCACATGATACATGAATGGGGAGGTGATGGTGTGCCATCTTTTTGTGTAGAGGAAGGGCTGGATGGTATTAGCGTACACCATTTTTTACGGCGACACTGTCAGGTGTCGGCACGATTATTGGCGAAGCTGAAGCGTACCGAAAACGGTATGACTGTGAATGGACAGACCGTCCGCAGTATTGATATACTCCACGCGGGTGATGTGTTGTGTCTGACTTTTCCGCAAGATCAGGCAGAGATCGTGCCGGTAGACCTGCCGCTGACGGTCGTGTACGAGGATGAAACGCTTTTGGCGGTCAATAAGCCGCCGTCCCAGCCGGTACATCCTGTACATGAACACCGCACGGATACGTTGGCAAATGCGGTGATGTACTATCGCCGGAACAGGGGCGAGACGTACACCTTCCGTGCCGTGAATCGGCTGGATAAAGACACATCGGGTCTGGTGCTGGTGGCCAAGAACAGCTATGCCCATACGTTTCTGGCGGGACATACCCGCAAACGCTATGTAGCTTTGTGTGAAGGTATCCTGACGGGCATCGGCACGATCGACACGCCCATTCACCGTCAGGAAGGTTCGATCATTGTGCGGGAAGCGGGCGGTGAAGGACGTGCCAGTGTCACGCATTACACGGCGTTGGAAACTGCATACGGACACACGCTGCTGTCCTTATGGCTGGAAACGGGACGTACCCATCAGATACGCACCCACCTGTCTTCGATCGGACATCCGTTAGCAGGTGACGACCTGTATGGCGGTCACCGCACCGTCTTTCAGCGGCAATGCCTGCATTGTGCAGAAATGCAGTTTGTGCACCCGCTGCGGCGGGAAGAGATCACCATCACTTGTCCGCCGGAAGATTGGATCAGTCTATTAGCGAGCAGGGAAATGTTCTGATGGCAGACAGTTTGGGCGACCTTTTGTATCTGTCTGGCAGGTATCGTGACAGTTCGGAGGAAGCTGCCGTTTGATGTTCTTCTCCACCATCTTCACAAGAAGGTGTGAGAGCGTTTTTTGTGTGCGTCAAGAAAGTACCTTCTGACACGTTCCGGTATGCTGACCGATACGTAAAATGGCATCCGGTGGTTCAGAACCTGCCGCACGGATGACGGGTACCTTGTCTTTTTCGATCTTCTTCGGCTGTACTCCCTCGCAACTTTGACAAAAAGTTGTGGGGGTGTTTTTTATGTCCGCTGGAAAAGAGCTTTCTGCCCCGTGATTGACATATCCCGTTAGGGTGGTGCATATATTTGTGGTATCACTACTCTCATGCGTACATAACGGAAGAAGCGATGGCAAGGGAAGTGTCAGAAACAGGGGAAGGGCAACGCACGGATGTTTTTGTCCGAGGAAGGTAAGAGGGGGCACGGCAGCAGGAACACGCACAAAAGAACCGCAGCGGAATAAAATATAGTGTGTTGTGCATGGAGGGTATGATTATTTGCCCCGTCCACGGGGTACAATACGGGTATCGACACATCACCGAGCGGGTGTATCCGCTAATAAAGATTCGGAGCGTGAAAAGGATATGAACATCAGGAGAGGCGACATTTACTACGCCGATTTAAGCCCCGTTGTCGGTTCGGAACAGGGCGGTATCCGTCCGGTTCTGATTATCCAGAACGACATCGGCAACCGATTTAGTCCGACCGTCATCGCAGCGGCTATTACGAGTCGGGAGTCCAAAGCCAAGCTGCCCACACATATTCGTCTCTACGCAGACAACAGCGGCTTGTCCAGAGATTCTGTGGTGCTGCTCGAACAGGTCAGAACCATCGATAAACGACGGTTGAAAGAAAAGATGGGGACGCTCAACCGCTTCGATATGCTTAAAGTCGATGCGGCTCTCGCTGTTAGTTTCGGTCTGGGTACCGAATCCCCTCAAAAGCTTGCCCACAGCGGATAAAATGCCATCGCCCATGCGACTGTTCCATGAACGATGAAGAATGAATCATGTGCGTGGACGGCAACGGCTGTTGCTGTCCCGAAGGAGAAGATTTTGGAAAACGGCACTGCCCAAAAGTTGTCCTTCCAGAGGGGACTGTTGGTGCAGCTGACAGGGGGACTCTCTCTGTTGGAACCCAAATGTTGAGTGTGTGCGGTAAATGTGGCAGGAGATTTCATGGGCGTAGGAAGCGGCAGTGAATTTGTTGGGCAGGATTGCCCGCTGACATTTTTCAGCACGTTGTGCAGGCAAGGTGTGCGATAATAAAGTTCCCCCCTTTGGGGGAACGCAGGGCAGTAAACGAGCGATGATGGTGTTGCAGTACCATGATGTCATTTCCTGCGATGACGAAAAGGCTTCCTAATGTGATCGACAGGATAGAAGAACTTCCGCAGGCAAAGGAAGGAGGGGTTGGCACGACCGTTTATGTAGATGTACTGGTGTGTGTCAACTTCATTGTTGACTATGTGATGCTGGTGTCTGTCAAAAGGCTGTTGGCGTTTGCCGTCAGGCGAAGGCGTTTGGTGGCTGGTGCAGCGGTAGGAGGTTTAGGGTCGCTGGTGGTATTGCTGCCGCCGATGCCGTTTTGGGGGGCGTTAGTGTTAAGTCTGGCGGAAGCCTTTCTGATGGTATTGGCGGCCTTCGCACCGTCTGCAGCGGTGCGGCTCTTGAAAGCAACACTGACGCTGTTTGCGGTGAGCTTTTTGTACAGCGGGATGATGACGGCCCTGCTGTCTGTGGTGTCGATGCGAAACCTGACGGTGCGGAATGGGGTAGTCTATATCGGTCTATCGCCGCTGGTATTGATTGCTCTGACGGGTGTGTGCTATGGGTTGTTTCGATTGTATGATTGGTTGAGAGCCGGACGCAGTGCGGTGCCGTCTGGCTGTCAGGTACACTTGGAAATAGACGGCCACACGCTGCACTTACAGGGAATGATCGACACGGGTCATCTGCTGCACGAACCGTTTTCGGGTGACTGTGTTATTATCTGCCGGCCAGAGGTATGCGGCATACATGGGTCGGAGAAAGAAGAGGTTGGGTACCCCGTCAGTGATCGAAAGCACTTTCGCATGATACCGTTTTCTACCGTATCGGGCAGCGGGCTGCTGCCGGCATTTCGTCCCGACAAATTGACGCTGCAGATGGAAAATCGCCAACGCTCCGTGCAGGCATTTGTGGCCTTGAGCAGTCAAAAGGAATGGCCGGATGGGTGCGACTGCCTTGTCCCTGCGGAACTAATCAGGAAAGGGTGCTAGTACAGTGAAGGAACTTGTGGCATGGTTAAGATGTCTCAAAAGCAAGCTGAACGGCGAGGAAGGCGTTTATTACATAAACGGGCCTGAAACGCTGCCCCCGCCCTTGAAGAAAGAAGAAGAAGCCGCCATCTTTCGGCGTATTGAAGAGGGAGATGAAAAGGCCCGTGAGCCGCTCATCACGCATAATTTGCGTTTGGTAGTGTACATTGCCAAGAAGTTTGAATCGCCTTCTGCGAATGTGGAGGACTTGATCTCGATTGGCACCATCGGACTGATCAAAGCGGTCAACACCTTTTGTCCCTCCCGCAATATCAAGTTGGCGACCTATGCGTCCCGCTGTATTGAGAACGAGATTCTGATGTACTTCCGCAAAAGTGCCCAGCAGAAGAATGAAATCTCGATCGACGAGCCGCTCAACGTTGACTGGGATGGCAACGAACTGCTCATCTCCGATATTCTTGGCAGTGATGCCGATGTGGTCAACCGCCGTTTGGAACAGGAAGCCGAAACGGCCGAACTGATGTCGGCTGTTGCGAAGCTGAATCCCCGTGAACTGACCATTATGGAACTGCGTTTCGGTCTGAACGGGCAGCGTCCTCACACACAAAAACAAGTGGCTGATCGCTTGGGCATTTCTCAATCGTACATCTCCCGTCTCGAAAAAAAGATACTTTCTCGGCTTAAAACCGAGATAACGCCGTGAACGCCGTCTGTATCAGCTTGTGAAGGGGTTACGGAAGCTCTGAAAGGATAGAGGCGGTATGCCGTCAACAGGTCGGTGAAGCAAAGGCTTCACCGACCTGTTTTATGGGGGTAAAACTGGATGATGGGCGGGAAAAATAGCCGACAGGCGGCAAAAATGCCTGTCGGCTACTTGATATCATCCCCACAATATGGTAGAATAAAATGGATAGTTGCCGGAAGTCTCGCTTTCGGTGGATCAAGAATTGGTGAAGCATGATATGGAAAGTGAGCGGTTCCCCCGAGGGAAAGTAAAAGTGATGAGCAGAAGAAGTGGGAGCGGCAAGAGACGGCAGAGCACCAAATTGACAGCGGAGGAGACCAAAGGAAGTATCCTTGTGGTGCACTCTGCAAGGAGAGATGAGATTGAGAGAGAACATCAGAGTAATCGGGGCAGGACTGGCAGGCTGTGAAGCAGCGTATCAGATTGCCAAGAGAGGGATTCCAGTAGAATTGTATGAGATGAAGCCGCAGAAAAAAACACCGGCACACCGGAGCGACAACTTCTGCGAACTGATCTGTTCCAATTCGTTGAAAGCCGCTCGGATAGAGAGTGCGGCAGGTCTGCTCAAAGAAGAAATGCGGCGGATTGGGTCGCTGCTTATGGAATGTGCCGATGCGTGTGCCGTACCGGCAGGAGGAGCACTGGCCGTTGACCGGGACCGCTTCTCGGAGCGTGTCACACGGGCGATTCGCCGTCATCCGCTCATCACAGTAAAGGAACAGGAAGTCACTGCTCTGCCACGGGACGGTATCAACGTCATCGCAACAGGACCGCTCACAGCGGATACGTTAGCAGAACAGATCGTTCAGCGGTGCGGCGGGTCACTGCACTTTTTTGATGCGGCGGCTCCCATCGTGACAGCCGAGAGCATTGACCGCAGCTATGCGTTTACCGCATCCCGCTACGACAAAGGCGGGGATGATGCTTATATCAACTGTCCGATGAACAAGGAAGAGTATGAACGGTTCCATGAAGCGTTAGTACACGCGGAAAGAGCACCACGCCATGATGTGGATGTGCAGAACCCGAAGGTCTATGAGGGCTGTATGCCGGTCGAAATACTGGCTCAGCGAGGACTCGATACCCTGCGGTTCGGTCCCATGAAGCCGGTTGGTCTGCGTGACCCGAGAACCGGTCATCGTCCGTGGGCGGTGTTACAGCTCCGCTGTGAGAACGCCGCTGAAACGATGTACAATCTGGTAGGGTTCCAGACTAATCTGAAATTTCCCGAACAAAAGAGGGTGTTCGGCATGATACCGGCTCTGCATGACGCAGAGTATGTTCGCTATGGGGTGATGCACCGCAACACCTTTTTGGATTCGCCCCGTCTGCTGAACAGTGACTATGCTCTGCGGGACGAACCGACCCTCTTCTTTGCCGGACAAATGACCGGTGTTGAAGGTTATATGGAATCGGCATCTTCCGGCATGATGGCAGGACTCAATGCTGTCAAGCGTTGGCGGGGAGAACCGTCCGTGATTTTGCCGCCTACTACCATGATCGGGGCGTTGTCACGCTATATTGCGGACAGCACCGTCAAGGATTTCCAGCCGATGGGGGCGAATCTCGGCATTTTGCCGCCGCTGGAGGAAGTGATCCGTGACAAGCGGCTGAAAGCTGCGGCGTATGCCCAGCGGGCGTTGAACGATCTGGCATCCGTACAGGATGCCCTACGATAAAAGGAGGAGACAACCATGAAAGTATTGGTCGATGCGTTCGGGGGCGACAATGCTCCTTTAGAGATCATCAAGGGCTGTCATCTGTGCTTACAGGAATACGAAGGGCTGACTATCGGACTGGTGGGTCATCGGCATACCATTGAGAAGACAGCAAAGGAAAACACCATTCCGTTGGACGGAATGGTTCTTTACGATGCCCCCGATGTTATCAGTATGGAGGACGAGGCGGGCGAGATCATGAAGTCCAAGAAAAACTCGTCCATGGCAGTTGGCTTGCAGCTGTTGGCCAAAGGGGAAGGCGATGCCTTTTTGTCTGCAGGCAACAGTGGTGCGTTGATCGTGGGAGCAACGCTTATCGTGAAGCGTATCAAGGGTATCCGCCGACCAGCGTTTTCACCGGTCATGCCGACCTCTTTGGGTCCCGTTCTGCTGATCGACAGCGGAGCGAATATTGACGTGCGTCCCGATATGTTACAGCAGTTCGGCATCATGGGAGCGGTCTACATGGAGAACGTCCTGCACATTCCGAACCCTCGTGTGGCACTGGCCAATGTGGGGACCGAAGATCATAAGGGCGGCGAGTTACAGCATGAAGCTTTCCGTCTGCTCAAGCAGTCGGGACTGAACTTCATCGGCAATATCGAAGCACGAGATATTCCTGCCGGTGCGTGTGATGTGATCGTGGCAGATGGTTTCACAGGCAACGTCATCATCAAGATGTACGAGGGCGTCGCCAAGGAACTGATGAAGAAAATCAAGGGAATGTTCCTCAAGAATTTCAAGACAAAATTGGCGGCAGCTCTTATCAAGAAGGAGATCTACGAGCTGAAGCAGTACTTCGATTACAATCAGTACGGGGCATCGCCGGTGATCGGTGCCGCCAAGCCTGTGTTGAAGACGCATGGAAGTGCGAAAGCGGAGACGATCGTGACTTCGATGCGGTCGGTTATTGAGTATACCAACTGTGATGTGATCGGTCAGATTGCTGACCGCATGGCACAGATCAAGGACGAAAAAGAGGAGAGCGGAAACGCATGAAAGAACTGGAAAAAAAGCTCGGCTACACCTACCGCCACATCGCTTATCTTGAAAACGCCCTGACCCACTCTTCGTATGCCAACGAAGTGCGGCATGGTGTGAAAAGCAACGAACGGTTGGAATTTCTGGGTGACTCCATTTTGAGCGTAGTCGTGTCAGACTATCTCTATCGTCACTGCCCTGAGATGCCGGAAGGCGAACTGTCAAAGTTTCGGGCGGCACTCGTGTGTGAAAAAAGCCTGTGCCGTTTTTCCAAGGCGTTGGGCGTGGGCGATTCCCTGCGGTTGAGCCGTGGGGAAAAAAACCTCAAAGGCAACGAACGCCCGTCTATTCTGGCCGATGCCTTTGAAGCTATTATTGCTTCGATCTATCTGGACGGCGGCATGGAGGAGGCAAGGAAATTTATCCTGCGGTTTGTAGAGCCGGAGATCAAAAATCCCCGTCCAAGGGCCTTCAAGGACTACAAGACCATGTTGCAGGAGATCATTCAGAAGAACCCCGAAGAACACCTGTCCTACGTTCTGACCGGTGAACAGGGACCCGACCATGACAAGCATTTTACGGTGGAAGTCCACCTCAACAATAACGTGATCGGCAAGGGCGGCGGACGCAGCAAAAAAGAGGCGGAACAGCAGGCCGCTCGTGAAGCATTGGAGTTGATGGGCTATTGAAACACGCCAATGTTGCTCTCTTTGTGCCGCATAACGGCTGTCCCTATGCGTGCAGCTTCTGCAATCAGCGTACCATCACCGGACAGGCACGCCAGCCTTCGCCGGACGAAGTGCGGCAAACGGTTCAAGCCGCTGCCGAGCATCTTGGTGAACGGGCACACGAGGCGGAGATCGCCTTCTTTGGCGGCAGCTTCACGGCCATTGAACGAACTTATATGTGTTCACTCCTACGGGCGGCGGCACCCTTTGTGCAAAGTGGCACTTTCGGCGGAATACGTCTATCGACCCGTCCTGACGCCATTGACGAAGAAGTACTTGCTCTGCTGAAGCCCTACGGCGTGACCGCCATTGAATTGGGTGCTCAAAGTATGTCGGATGCGGTTCTGACCGCTAATCATCGTGGTCATACCGCCGAAGAGGTTCGCCAGGCGTCTCGCCTTATCAAAGCCTATGGTTTTTCACTGGGGCTGCAGATGATGACGGGACTCTACCAAAGCACCGATGTCCTCGACCGCCAAACAGCACAGGCTTTGGCTGATTTGCAGCCTGACACCATGCGTATCTATCCCACGGTCATCCTCAAG